>JAKAQS010000110.1 GCA_021819585.1 Acidobacteriota bacterium | reverse complement strand
TCGAGGAAGATCCCCTCGACTCGGGCTACCGCCGCAGCCTCCCCCATCAGATGGATACTCTCCGATCGGAGATCAATCTGGACGCCCAGCCCATCTTCCATCAGGCGAAGGTTTTCGTCGCGCGTTCCATACAACGGCTCAATTCCAGGGGTGAGATTCAGGGATTTTTTGACCAAGTAGTAGCCTGACCTCCGTCAGGAGATTGCAAGGAGAGATCTTTGGTCTCTCGGTTCTGAATGCAGGGGGAAAGCGATCGACTCTATATCGCCTTGTACGACGCCGCCTTTCAGCGCACCAGTAGTCCGCAGCAGCCAGGCGATCCCTCGCACACTGTAGAACGACCGGATTGGCTAGCTTTGCCAATAGAGTATCGATCTTGCCCCAGAGACTACCCCTGTGCGGCTTCACGCGTCAAGGTGCATTTGGATAAATCTGAACCATACGGCGCACCCGGGTTCATCCGTCCGCCTGCCGGGGCGCAGCGGCGAAGCCGTCCATTGGCTTGACCCTGCCGCCGGAAATCTCTGGAGTCGCTTCCATAAATATTCTGGACCTGCCGGCATAAATCCCGTAGAATCAAACTTGCAGAGGAGTGGCTGCACTGCGCTCGCCGGATCCTTAAGGCCGGAGAAGCGCACCAGCTTCCGGTCCGCATCCCATTTTCCCGCTTAAACCCTCCTTCCAGCCAGGTTTTGGTTGCCTCGCGGGAGACGGTCATCCCGGGCAAAAAGAAAAGAGTCTCGCACCATGGCAAATCACGTTTCATCGCTCAAGCGCGCCCGCCAAACCCTTACCCGGACAGCCGTCAACCGGGCCAACCGTTCCAAGCTCCGCAGCACCCTTCGCTTCATGCGCGAGGCCCTCGCCGAAGGCGACAAGAGCAAGCTGACCACTGCCTACCGCTCCACCGTTTCGGTCCTGGACAAGAGCGTCCAGAAGGGCGTCCTGCACAAGAACACAGCCAATCGCTATAAGGCCCGCCTCAACGCACGCGTCAAGGCGATCGTCACCAAGGCCGCTTGAACCATCCCTGAATCACCGCGACCAACCAGGCCGGCCACGCGCCGGCCTCTTCTTTTTGGGCGCCGCTCTGCGCCCCGGTTGCCACGGAACCTCATCGGTCCAGCCCGCGTAAACTACTCCTGTCGAGCTATCCTTGGCCACGGGCATTGTTGTCTCTGTGGCTCCTCATACGCATCGCTCCAGTTCCATGGGCGCAGAAAGCAATCTACTTGGAGACCTTTCAATGAATTTGCTTCGTTTGCATAATCCAGCCCTGCCACGCGTCAAGGCCATTCGCTTTCTGCCCAACATGGTCCGCTTCGCCCCTGTTCTGGCGTGCCTCACGCTTCCCCTCGCCGGCACCGCGCAGTCTTCCTCGGCGGCGTCGCAGACCAACAGCGCGCCCGCTCACAGCAAACCCGCCCAGCAGGCTCCTGCCGGCGACCACCTTGCGCCGGCGTTCGATCTCTCTTCCATGAACACCGCGGCCGACCCCTGCAACGACTTCTACAAATTTGCCTGCGGTAACTATGCTGCTCACCATCCCATCCCCTCCGACCAGCCTGCGGTCAATCAGTTCGAAACGCTGTACAACGTGACGACCCGGGAACTGAACGGAATCCTCAAGCAGTACGCCGCCGCTGGTCCATCCCGAACCCCCAACCAGCAGAAGATTGGCGACTATTATGCGGCTTGCATGAATACCGGCCGCATTGACAGTCTTGGTCTCGCCCCCTTGCAGCCTCTGCTTCATCAGGTTGGCGCCGTTACGCGGCCGAATCTTCTCTCGCTCGCCGGCGAGCTTCATCGCATGGGCGTGGATGTCTTCTTCGAATTCGGCGAAGAGCAGGACTATAAGGACTCCAGCAAGCAGGTTGCCCTGGCCGATCAGGGCGGTCTCGGCCTGCCCGAACGCGACTACTACACCCGCACCGGAGCCAAGGACAAGCAGATCCGCGACGAATACATCCAGTTCATTGCCAAAATGCTCACACTCTCCGGCGAAGCTCCGGCTGAAGCCCAGAGCGACGCCAACCAGATCCTGGCCTTTGAGACCCGGCTCGCCCTCGCCTCGCTCACCGACACGCAGCGCCGCGACCCTGAGACGATCTATCATCCCCAATCCCTTACAACTTTTGAAGGCAGCGTTGCTCCCCTGAACTTCACTTCCTTTCTCGCGGCCGATCAGGTCCCAGCCATTACTTCCCTGGTGAACGCCAGTCCGGCGTTCTTCCCGGCCATGGCAGCCGCCATCCAGGATACGGACCTCGCCACGTTGCGGGCCTATATTCGCTTTCATCTCCTCAGCACCTTCGCCAGCGAGCTGCCCCAATCGTTCGATGCCGAAAACTTTCACTTCTACGGTACCGAGCTGGAGGGTGTACCCACCGAGCGCCCCCGCTGGAAGCGCTGCACCTCGGCCGTAGACGGCTCCCTCGGTGAGGCGCTCGGCCAGGTCTATGTGGAGCACTACTTTGCCGGCGACAGCAAACAGAAGACTCTCCAGATGGTGCATGACATCGAAGCCGCCATGGATCAGGACATCGATACCCTGAGCTGGATGAGTCCCGCCACCAGGCTCCGCGCCAAGGAGAAGCTTCGCGCCATCACAGACAAGATCGGTTATCCCGACAAGTGGCGTGACTACAGCAAGCTCCATGTCTCGCCGACGGATGCCCTGGGCAACGCGGAGCACGCCCGTGAATTCGAAAACGCCCGGGAACTGAACAAGATCGGCAAGCCCGTGGACAAGAACGAGTGGGATATGACTCCGCCCACCATCAACGCCTATTACGACCCCAGCATGAACGACATCAACTTCCCCGCCGGCATTCTGCAGCCGCCGTTCTACGATCCCCATGCTGGTCTGGCCGTGAACTATGGTCACATCGGAGCGGTTATTGGCCATGAGCTCACCCACGGCTTCGACGATGAGGGCAGGAAGTTCGACGCCAACGGAAACCTCTCCAACTGGTGGACGGCGGCTGATCTCTCCGGCTTCGAGCAGCGTACCGGCTGTCTGGTCCATGAGTACGGAAGCTTCGTCGCCGTTCCCGGAGCCACTCCCAAGGACAACGTCATGGTCAACGGCAAACTCACCCTGGGAGAGAACACAGCCGACAACGGTGGCCTGGTGCTGGCCTTTATCGCCTATCTCAACCGCGCCCGCCAGGACGGCATCAACACACAGAAAAAGGTGGATGGCTACACCGGCCCACAGCGCTTCTATATCGCGTTTGCCCAGAACTGGTGTGAGAACGTCCGTCCTGCGGCGGTTCGCGAGCAGGTTCTCACCGATCCCCACTCACCCGCCCACTTCCGCGCCAACGGCGCCATCGTCAATCAGCCTGGCTTCGCCTCCGCCTTTGGATGTAAGAAGGGTTCGCCGATGGTTCCGGTCAACAATTGCCGGGTCTGGTAACCGGGCAGACAAACTGGCATGCGCAGAGGGAAGCGACAGTCTCTGCGCATGCCCGGATTGTCCTCCAGAGCAGCAAGAAAGCCTGATGCGAAAATGGGATCTGTGTCTTCCCTTGGAAAGCATCGCGCTCTCGGCTTCCTGGCTGCATTTTTCGCCAGTTGCTTCTGGGGTTGCGGCTTTTTCTTTGGCAAGATCGCGCTGGGCGAGATGAACGTCGGCGCCATGGTCTTCTACCGCTTCGCTTTCGCGACTCTCGGCCTTCTGCCCCTGCTGCTCTCCCACCGCCCGCGCTTCAACGCCGCCGAATGGCGTATGCTGCTGTTTGCGGCCTTTCTTGGGGTTCCGCTTCAATTCCTCATCCAGTTCAAGGGCCTGTCGCTCACCACCGTCTCGCACGCCGCGCTCATGGTGGGCGCCATGCCGGTAATTCTCGCCGTCGGCGCCACACTCTTTGCCAGGGAGAGCCTCAGTGGAGCAGGCTGGGCTGCTCTGGCAGCTTCCACCCTGGGCGCAGCGCTGGTCGCGCTTGGCGGATCTCATCCGCAGGTCTTCGCTGGCCCATCTTCCCTGTCCGGCGCCGGCCCCACGCTGCGCGGCGACCTCCTGATCCTCCTCTCTCTCTTCATTGCCCTGTTCTGGATCCTCTTCAACAAACGCTTGATGGAGCAGCACAACCATCTGGTCGTTACCGCCTACGGCATTGCTGTGGGCGCCCTCATGCTCACCATCTATGTGCCCGTGGCCTACGGAGCGCCGCCGTTGCACGGCGTTTCGCTGAAAGCCTGGGCCGCGCTGGCGGCCAGCGGCCTGTTCTGCACCGCCGCCACCACTCTGCTCTGGAACTGGGGTATGACCCAGGTTCCGGCATCGCAAGCCGGCGTCTTGCTCAATATGGAGCCTCTGATCGGCTCTCTTCTGGGCGTCTTCGTTCTTCACGAGCATCTGGGCTCTTTCGCCTGGCTGGGCGGAGCCTTGATTCTCTCCGCCGCCGTCACCCTCACCCTCCGCACCAACACGCCGTTGGAAGACCCCGCCATGGTCTGATGGGGCATTCGACCTGCTCCGAAGGATAGCCTTGCGCTTACTTGGAAAGCGCCTTTGCGGAGGGCGGCTGCGGCGGGGAACGGAACTCGCGCGCGGCGCGGTAGAGCTTCCAAAGGGCGAAGATCAGGGAGATCCCCAGCATGGA
This sequence comes from Acidobacteriota bacterium, assembly GCA_021819585.1. Taxonomy (GTDB): domain Bacteria; phylum Acidobacteriota; class Terriglobia; order Terriglobales; family Acidobacteriaceae; genus Granulicella. Next base: position 7,481 of record JAKAQS010000110.1, on the reverse strand, counting down.
CCAGACGGCGGCCAGGATGGAGTCGGCCCATCGGTCGTTGAAACGAGACCACAGGTGGAGCACATGGCTCCCGTAGCGGATCCCCAGCCAGGCTGCAATTCCGTGACGGAGAAAGCGGCTCAGGGTGAAGGCCCACATGAACTCCCGGCGGGACATGTGGGCAGCTCCGGCGGCCAGGATGAAGGGCCAGAGCGGCATGGGCGGGGGAAGGATGGCGGGCAGCGCGACGGTGAGGATCGGATGGCTCTCCATCCAGAAGGTAATCCTGCTGAGCGTTTGAGGGGAGATGTGTTTGCGCAGGAACGCCATGCCTCCCACCGAGCCGGCGGTGTGAGAGATAAGGCCGCCGGTGGCCGAGCCAAGCGTGGCGATGGCGACCACAAGGAACGGGTTCATGTGGGTTGCGGCGTACAGGATGATCAGAATGTCGGCCACGCCCGGCACCGGCAGTGGAACAAAGGTGCTGTTGACCACAGCGATCAGAAAAAGGCCGGCCAGGCCCAGGCTGGAGAAGAAGTCCAGGGCTGCGCCGCGATGGAACGAACCCTTGGCGATCTGCGCAGCCCCGGCCGCGGTGTGGGAGAGAGTCAGGAAGGCCGCCAACGATGGGAGATGCGCGTTCATGCCGTTATCTATGTCCTTATAGCATCTTCGGTGCGGATGGAGACCTTCCACGCAAGCGCCATGATCGCGTTGCGCAACCTCCGCGGACGTAGGAGGCCGTCCTGCCGGCGTAGACGCGAAACACGGCTGCGCCCGTTTCGGGATCTCCGGTAACACTGAAGATGCTAACGCCGAACAGACGGCAATTGGGGGGGAAGTTTTGTCGCGGTTGCGGTTGTAGTCGGCAGACCCAAAAGACGGCGCAGGGCACTGATAAACTTGATTCGTCTATGCGCAACCTTTCAGGGAATCAGATTCGGGAAGACTTTTTGAGGTTTTTTGAGAGCAAGGGGCACCGCAGGGTGCATTCGTCCTCCTTGGCGCCGGCCAACGACCCCACCCTTCTATTTGCCAATGCGGGGATGAATCAGTTCAAGGACGTCTTCCTGGGGGCGGAGACGCGGCCGTATCTGCGGGCCGCCAGCAGCCAGAAGTGCGTGCGCGCGGGCGGCAAGCACAACGACCTGGAGAACGTTGGGTTCACGCGGCGCCACCATACCTTCTTTGAGATGCTGGGCAACTTCAGCTTTGGGGATTACTTCAAAAGGGACGCCATTGCCTTTGCCTGGGAGCTGTTGACCAGCGCCGAGTGGTTTGGGATCGACAAGGACCGGCTTTACGTGACCATCTTCGAGGGGGTGGGAGAAGGCCCGGCCGCGGTGCCTCGCGACGACGAAGCCGAGCGGCTCTGGATGGAGGTGGGGGTTCCCAGGGAGCGCATCTTCGCCATGGGGATGAAGGACAACTTCTGGCAGATGGGCGATACCGGCCCGTGTGGTCCCTGCTCGGAGATCTTCGTCGATCTCGGCCGGGAGGCCGGCGAGACCGGTGAGGATCTTCCATTTCCAGACGACGACCAGCGCTACATGGAGATCTGGAACCTGGTCTTCATGCAGTTTGACCGCGGCAGCGACGGAGTCCTGACACCCCTGCCCAAGCCTTCGATCGATACCGGGATGGGGCTGGAGAGGGTGGCGTGTGTGTTGCAGGGAAAGCTGAGCAACTACGAGAGTGATCTGTTTACGCCGTTGATCTTGAGAGCGGCGGAGCTGGTGGGCTTTCGCGGAGAGGATCTGAGCAGCGAGCGTATCGGCGAACTGGCCATTAGCGATCGGAAGGGCGCTGCATCCTTGCGCATCATCGCTGACCACGCACGGGCCGCTACCTTCCTGATCTCTGACGGAGTGCTGCCCGGCAATGACGGACGAGGGTATGTGCTGCGCAAGATTCTGCGCCGCGGCATTCGGCATGGCCGGCTGCTGGGCCAAGAGCGGCCGTTTCTGCATGAGATGGTGGGAGCGGTTCGGGAACAGATGCAGGCCGCCTATCCGGAACTGCGGGAGAGCGCCGAGCGAGTCGCCAAGGTGGTGCTGGCCGAAGAGGAGCAGTTCGCGAGAGTGATGGAGGTCGGCTCCGCACAATTGGATCAGCTCATCGCACTGAAGAAGCGCGGCTCCGCCGCAGGGTCAGCGGAGGCCGACAGCGCTTCCGCTGGGCAGAAGACAGACGCTGGGTTGCGCATCGAGGGACGAGAAGCTTTCCACCTGTACGAGACCTTTGGCCTGCCACTGGACTTCATGGTGGATGCGGCCAGGGATGCCGGCCTGGGTTTTGATGCCGCCGGCTTCGACTTGGCCAAGGAGGAGGAGCAGACGAGGGCGCGCGCCTCCTGGAAGGGCGGGTCGCAGAAATCAGCCGCGCCGGTATTCCGTGAGCTGCCCAAGACGGAGTTTGAGGGTTACACATCGCTGCGGGTGGAGGGCGCCAAGGTGCTGGCGCTGGTAAAGGATGGCGTCGGTGTCCCCGTATTTCAACCCGGCGAAGCGGGTGAGGCGGTCTTGGATGCCACCAGCTTCTACGCCGACTCCGGCGGACAGGTGGGGGATGTGGGCTGGTTTTACTCGAGCGATCACCAGTCTCTGGTCGCCGAAGTGATCGGATGCCGTAAGCCGGTGCAGGGTGTGTTTGCCCACCAGGTGGTGGTCAAACAGACCTTGGCGGTGGGCGATACCGTGGATGTGGTGGTAGACGCGGCTGTGCGGGAGGCGGTGATGCGCAATCACACTGGAACGCACCTGCTGCATGCGGCTTTGCGCCAGGTTTTGGGCCCCCATGTGAAGCAGGCCGGTTCGTTGAATGACCGCTCCCGCCTGCGTTTCGACTTCAGTCATTTTGCTGGCGTGGCCCCGCAGGAGATTGAGGAGATTGAGAGCATTGTCAACGCCCAGGTGCTTAAGAACACCGTTGTGGAGACGCTGGTGGATGTGCCCATCGATGTAGCTGTGCATGAGTTGGGCGCGATGGCGCTGTTTGGCGAAAAGTATGGGGACAAGGTGCGGGTGGTCAAGATTGGCGATTTCTCCACCGAGCTGTGCGGAGGGACGCATGCCGCGGCGACGGGGGAGATCGGGCTGCTGAAGCTGCTGGGTGAAGGAGCTGTGGCCAGTGGCGTGCGCCGGGTTGAGGCTGTGACAGGCATGGGAGCGCTCGCGGCCTTTAGGCGAGATGCGGATGTGGCCCGCGCGGCGGGTCAGTTCGTAGGGGGAAGCGAGGTGAGCGGAGACGCCCTGCGCTCCAGAGTCACCGCCCTGGACGAAGAGATCAAGAAGCTGCGCCGCGAGTTGGAGACGTTACGGTTGAAGTCAGCCAGCGCGGCTACGGCCGATGCGGTGGCCGCGGCGGTGGAGGTGAAGGGCGTCAAGGTGCTTGCCCAGAGAGTCGATGTGCTCGGATCTTCTCCCGAGGCCAAGTCGCAGATGCGGAATCTGGTGGATGAGCTGCGCGGAAAACTGGGTAGCGGCGTGGTGGTGCTAGGTACGGCTTCGGCGGACGGCCGAGTGAATCTGATCGCTGGGGTCAGCAAGGACCTGACCTCGCGGGTCCATGCAGGCAAGATTGTAGGTGCAATTGCGGCAAAGGTGGGAGGCAAGGGGGGTGGCAGGCCGGATCTTGCCGAGGCTGGAGGTAGCGACGCCGCCGGCTTGGACGCGGCTCTTGCGGGAGCCCACAATGTCATAGCGGAGATGCTTTAGAGGCCGTCGGCGTCGAGGTATTCGACGCGGTACCTCTGCGGGATTCACAAGCCTGAGTCGTGCTGCCGGAACCGTACACTTGAAGGCATGGATCCCCTGCGGAGCGGTCATATCCATGCTATCGAAGGGCGTTCGGGCCGCATCGCGTGGGGCGCTCTGGCCGTCCTCGGGTTGTCGATGGCGGCTCTGGCCGCGCCACGAAGCCTGGCTGCCGTCGGATCTCGGGTTCGTTCTACTGCCGAAGACGCGGAGGGGCGGCCGGCTTCAGCCTGGAAGCAGGCGCTGCTGGCCCGGCGGAAGTTTGAATCCGAACCCGGCAGAATGCATACCCGCCAGGCTTATGAGCATGTGATGAACCAGTTTCGCGTGATCTATCGCGAAAACCCTGGGGATGAACATGCGGCTGCGGCGGTGGAACAGGTGGCCGAGCTGTTTGCCGAGCGCGGACGCGAACTTGACGATAGCAAAAGCGTTGCAGCCGCGGTAGGGCAGTATGAGTATCTGGCCAAGGCCTACCCTGCGGACAGGCTGGCCCCGGTGGCTCTGGAGAGGGCGCTTCAGTTATTGGGATCGGGATCTGCGACAGGGCTGGACGGCGGTCAAGAGGCGGCTCAAGAGGCCGGCAAGATTCGCGCCGAGCTGGCCGAGGATTATCCGCAGGCGCTCCGCCATGCTCCGGTGAAAGCCGGCCACGATGAGCCGAAGGCGGCCAGGAAAGTTGCCGGCTCTCGACCGGCGCCTTCCGGGTTTGATCAGGCCGGCCCGGAGACGATCTCCGCCGCCCCGGCTCCCGCAGGAACGGTGGCTGCGACTGGGCTGCCAACCGCCGAGAGTGCGGACCGAAGGCTACCCCGAACGGCATCCCGAACGGTATCCAAGGAGCCTCGCTCAGGGGCTGCGCCCAGCCGAAGTTCGCTCTCGGTCGTCACCGGGATTCGGCACTGGTCTACGGCCAGCTACACCCGGGTGGCGATCGATCTCAATGTAGCGCCAGGGCAGGAAGTGAAGTACGAGGCGGCGCGGGTGGAGCACCCAGACAGGATCTTCTTTGACCTTGAAGACGCACGCCTGGGCGCGGGGTTGACGGGAAAGAGTTTTCCCGTTACGGATGATGGGTTTCTCAAGCAAGTTCGAGTAGCGCAGTTCAAGAACAACGTCACTCGAGTGGTGCTCGACGTCCATCAAGTGACGGAGTATTCTGCGTTTTGCCTGCCCAATCCCTACCGGCTGATCATTGATATCCACGGTGAACCGGGTGGCCGGCGGGCCATGCAGAAGGGGGATCCGGTCGGAGTGGTGGGGGCGAATCCGCCGTCGGCGGAGCATCCGGCAGAGAGCCCAGCGCCGGATGCGCAGGATGCGATCGCCTCAGAGCAGCCAGGAGGCGCACGAGCGGTGGAGATATCCAGCCTGCCGGCCATGCCGGTGACGGATGGGAGGGCGAGCTTTGGAGTGCCGCTACGGGTTTCAAACGGCGCAGGGAAGAGCGAGTCCAAGGCTTCGCCGAGGGACGAGGCGGCGCCGCTGCATCGCGCCGCCAAACCGGCTGCGGATACCTCGACCGGCAACGCAACGGTGACCGAGGCCGAAGTTGCCGAGGTGAGCCGTCAGCCGGGGATCGTGGAGGCTACGCGCCGGCCTACCTCGAAGCCGATCGCCGAGACCAACCGCAAGCTCGCGCCTCAGGCGCGGCCCGCTCCGCAGCTCGGCCAAGGCATGGCGCCGGCGGCTGAGGGAGCAACGACCACCGCCGAGGTGCATGGAGCGCCTGCTCCGGTACCGCCGCCTACCAGCGATGGAGAGACTTCGCTGATGCGCACCCTGGGATTGAAGATCGACCGCATTGTCATCGATGCGGGCCACGGCGGGCACGACTCCGGCACGCTGGGCGTGGGTGGAATCGAAGAAAAGAATGTGGTGCTGGACGTCGCCTTGCGGCTGGGCAAACTGTTGCATGACCGGCTGGGAGCCGATGTGGTTTACACTCGCGACGACGATACCTTTGTGCCGTTGGAGACGCGAACCGCCATCGCCAACAAGGCGCAGGCGGACCTGTTTATCAGCGTGCATGCCAACAGTTCGCACGACCCGAAAGTTCATGGGGTGGAGGTGTACTACCTGAACTTCACCACCGATCCAGAGGCGATGAAGGTGGCGGCGCGCGAGAATGCCGTCTCCACTGAAAGCGTGCATGATCTCAGCGGACTGGTGAAAAAGATCGCTCTTCAGGACAAGATCGACGAGAGCAGAGAACTTGCGGCGGATGTGGATCAGTCGCTATATGCGGGCCAGCGCCATGGAAACCCTGGTCTGAAGAACAGAGGAGTCAAGAAGGCGCCCTTCGTCGTGCTCATCGGGGCGAATATGCCGTCGATCCTGGCGGAGATCGGCTTTGTGACCAATCCCAGGACCGCCGCCGAGTTGGAGACGCCACAGTATCGGGAGCGGGTGGCGGAGAGCCTATATCGAGGGATTGCGCGCTATGCCGAGGGAGTCAACGGCGTTCGGCCGCGGGTGGAGACCGAGGAGCAGGCGGCGAGATAGCTCCAAGCCCGTGCTTCCTGGCTCCGCCGGCACTTCAAAGCGCGCCTCATTTGCGGAAGAGCCGCATCTTCTGTGCGGGCGCTGCAACGGCACTATGCACCGGCCGGACACCTGCTCATCGGAAAGTCAGGTTCCTCATCGTTCGAGATGGAAACCGTGGTCCTTATAGCCTTCTCCGATCAGGGGCGGGAGAATCGGGTGACTCTCACACGGGAAAAATCTTAGCGGGCAAAGAGCTGAGAGAGATCCGCAAAGGATTTGAACTCCAGGGCATTGCCGGCCGGATCCAGGAAGAACATCGTGGATTGCTCCCCAACCTGGCCTTCAAACCGGGTGTAAGGCTCAATGACAAACGGAATCTTTGCTGCGCGCACGCGGATGGCTAGTTCCTTCCACTCCGCGGGCGAGAGCACGACGCCGAAGTGAGGGATCGGAACCTGATGGCCGTCGACGACATTGCCGTGGGTGCGCTTCGTGGCGCCTGCGGCGCCGCCAGTACTCGGCGCCGCAGGACGGAGATGGGCGACGATCTGATGGCCGTAAAGATTGAAGTCGATCCACTCGCCGGTGCTTCGGCCCTCGGGACAGCCCAGGATCGTTCCGTAGAAGTTGCGGGCTGCCTGCAGATCGTCAACTGGGAAAGCGATGTGAAAAGGTTGCATAAGGGTGAGTGGTTGCCTGGGCAGCGCTGCCTCTTCTGCGCGCTCCACGCTCTCTTCACTTTAAATCAAATCTCCCCTTGGATGGGAGGTCTGGAGCAGGTTCTCCGCGGAGGTTTGGCTGGGATGAGATCGCAGCCGAACCTCCGCGGCAGACCGGCAGGGAGATCGTCGGCCCCCCCTTATTCTGCGCAGGGCGTTCTATCGGTAGTAGCCCCTGCGGTAGCCGTTGAGAAACGCGCGGCGGAAGACGCCGCGGTAAACCTTGTAGGGCCCCATCTGTGGGTCATAGCCCGGGGTCACCCGGAAGTCCCGCGTGCGGCGAGGATGAAAGACTTCACCCAGCCTTGCAGCGCGTGCGCCGTCCTGACGGCCGATCGAAAAGCCATTTCGTTCCGCGATTTGAATGATCGTTGGACCGGCGGGAACTTGCGGCGGAGGAGGCGGCGGTGGCGGTGGATAGTAGGGATGACCGCAACCCAGAGCGGCAATGGCCAGCGTGGAAGAGAGCGCGAGTTTGCCAATCAAGCGTTTCATAGGACTCTCCTGGAGCCTGGGGAGTCTTCCCCGTGTGTGGTCTTTG
>JAKAQS010000109.1 GCA_021819585.1 Acidobacteriota bacterium | reverse complement strand
GTCGAGAGCCGGCAGGCTCCCTCAGCCCAGGAGCAGCAGCGCCTGCTGGAAAGGGCGGAGCCAATGGTCAGCCAGGTGCAGGCCGTGGTGCTCTCCGACTATGCCAAGGGAGCGCTGTCAGCAGAGCTCTGTGCGCGCCTGATCGCCGCCGCAAACGCTGCCGGGATCCCCGTGCTGGCCGATCCCAAGACCAGAGACTTTGGCAAGTATGCGGGAGCGACGATGATCTGCCCAAACCTGCAGGAACTTGCAGCCGCGACCGGGGTGGCAGCCGATCTGCCTGCGGCCCTGCTGGAGGCGGGAGAGGCGCAACGCGAGAGATATGGCTTGAAGTATCTGGCTGTGACCATGAGCGAGGATGGAATCCGGGTGCTTTGGGAGGGTGGTGGATTCCACTCGCCGGCGCGCGCCCGGGAGGTCTACGACGTCTCCGGCGCGGGCGACACGGTGATTGCCACCCTGGCCGCCGGGCTTTGCGGAGGTTTGCGGATTGAGACCGCGGTGGAGTTGGCGAATCTGGCCGCGGGCATCGTCGTTGGCAAGATGGGAACCGTGCCCATTGCACAGCACGAGTTGATTGCGGAGCTGACTCCCTCCAGCGGCGTCGGCAGCGGCGAGAAGGTTCTCTCCCGCGAACGTCTGGCCCGGCGTGTGGCCGAGTGGCGAGCGGCCGGCGAGTCGATCGTGTTTACCAACGGATGCTTTGATCTCCTGCATGTGGGCCACGTGACCTTGCTGGAGAAGTGTCACCACTTTGGGAGCAAGCTGGTGCTGGGGCTGAACTCGGATGCCGGCGTGCGCCGGCTCAAGGGATCCTCGCGGCCGGTGATCGGCGAACGGGAGCGCGCGCGGGTGATGGCGGCCCTGGCCGCGGTGGATGCGGTGGTGATCTTCGAGGAGGATACGCCGCTGGAACTCATCCGAGCGGTGAAACCGGATGTGCTGGTGAAGGGTGGGGATTATTCGATAGCGACCGTGGTGGGGCAAGAGGAGGTGATCGCGGCGGGGGGGCGGGTGGAGATTGTGCCCTTGGTCGAGGGATCTTCAACCACCAACATCGTGACCAGGCTGCGGAACGGAGAGCCTGGCTAAGAGTTTGTTGCAGAGGCAGAATCCGGCCAAGGCCTAGAGCCATGCGCAGCAGGGGGGAGACGGCGGGGGACGGCAAACCGGACTACGCCATGGCTGGGGCCTTTGGCTGGTATAGCTCCATTTTCAACAGACATCCAGAGGAGGAGACTCCGCCAGTTTCCAGCCGGTATGGTCCGGTAATCCTTCCACGCCAACGGGCAAAGGCAGAGCTTTTAGTTGCCTGGCTCCTCCCAGCCCGTTGGGGAGCCGCTGGAGTGGGCCTGGCCGTGGCTATCCATCTGACGCATGGTTAAATAGAGGAACGCCCCATGCCGGCTCCCCGGCAAGATCGCGGAGCCAGAGAACAAGAGATGCAGGACGTCAGCCTTAGAAAAGTCGAGTTGTTCGATACCAGCCTGCGGGATGGTTTGCAGCAGCCAAACCTCGAAATCTCCATACCCAACGCTGTGCGGCTGCTGGAACGGATGGGCAGGTTTGGCGTGGGTTACGCGGAGATCGGCTTTGCCGGCGCCAACCAGTTCGTCTCCGAGTTGGCCGACGCGCTGGCCGGCGCGGAGACCGGGGCCATGAAGCTGGCGCTCTTCGGCCGTTCCCGCGGCCGCGGCGCCAAGGTGGAAGACTGGCCCGACGTTCAGTTTATGCTGCGCCATAGGAATCTGATTCGCACTGCGGTGATCGTCGTGAAGAGCCGGTTGCTGGATGTGGAGCGGTCGCTTGAGGCCACGCCGGAGGAGAATCTGCGCATGGCCTGGGAGACCATTGATTGCCTGCAGTCGCATGGGTTGGAGGTGCTGGTTGACCTGGAGCACGCCATGGACGCCCGCTGCGGGCGGCGCGAGTTTGGGCGCCCCTGCGACCCCGGCTTCAGCCGGAAGAGCCGGGAGTACTTTGACCGTTTGACCGAGCAATGTGTAAGTCAAAAAGTGAGCCGCATCGTGGTTTGCGATACCAACGGCGGGGCCAGTCCCGAGGAGGTTTGGGAGGTCTTCACCGATTTGACCAGAGCGTTTCCGCAGGCGAACTTTGGATTCCATGGACACACGGATCGCGGCCTGGGCGTAGCCAACACGCGCGCAGCCATCCAGGCCGGGGCCATGCATGTGCAGGGTACGCTGATCGGCACCGGGGAACGCTGTGGCAATGTGAACCTGACTACCGTCATCGGGGCGATGCAACTGCGCGGTGAGGCCGAATTTGTTCCCTCAGATGCGTTGACCGGACTGACCAGCATGGCCCATGCCGCCTATACCGCCTTTGGGCTGGAGACGCCCCACGGAACTCCTGTCGTCGGTCTGGGGGCGTTTGGCACCTGGGCCGGTATGCACGGCTCCAGCGAACGCAAGGATCCTGGCGCCTACCTGTGGTGCGATCCGGCGCAGGTTGGGGCCGGCCCCGTGATCGGGGTGAATGCGCAGTCGGGCCGGGCCAACATCATGCTGCTCTCAGAGTCGCTTGGGATTCCCCTCACCTCGGCGCAGGCGCAGAACCTGATGGACGCCAATCAGGCGATGGTGGAGGGAGGCGGGTATACCTCCAGCGAGGTCTCCTTCCGCCTGGCTTGCATGAGGACGCTGGGAAGCCGGCGCAACTGGTTCACGGTGAGAAGCTGGCGAGTCTTTGACGAGTCCGACGAGATTGGCGGCCGCTTTATCCAGGCCTTCATGAGCCTCAGCATCGGGCATCGCGATGGGCAGTCCACCCTGGCCACAACGCGCGGCGAGGGCGCGGGCCCGGTGGACGCGATCACCAAAGCGCTGCGCAGCGAACTGGACAAGTGGTATCCGGAGCTGGCCGAGATGCGGCTGGGAACCTTTACGGTTGCGGCGCTGGACATCAAAGCTCATGACTCGGCGGCGCATGTGCGCGTCACGGCGAGCTTCAACGCGGACGGCCATGAGCCCTGGGTCACGGCCGGGGTCAGCAGCGATCTCAATCAGGCCGCGCTGATGGCCATCGTCGATGGCTTTCATTACTGGCTGACGGTGAAGAGCGGAGAAGACCATGCGGAGTAGCGGCCATCGGCCCGTGAGCGTCTTCCCGACGGCTGTGTTCTGCCCCTTCGCAACGTCATTCCGTCTCTCCGTGGCCGGCACTTTTGTGCGCGGAGGGGGAGCATGAGTCCCGGCGCCCTCGCCAAGACAAGCACAGAACGGGATCCGGAGGTATCGAAGCAGAGCGAGTGGCCTGCGGAGTACCCGCGATTTTTGCCTCGGCGCTGGATGAGAAACGGACACTTGCAGACCATCTTTGGCAACTTTTTGCCTCGAATCGACGTCCTTCCGGAGCCCGTGGCGGAAATGGTGGAGGTTTCTCCCGAGCATGGCTCGCAGATTGCCGGCCAGGTGCTCTGCGAGTGCCACTGGCAGGCGCTTCCGCAACGGCCGGACTGCCCAACGGCCATCATTCTGCACGGCCTGGAGGGCTCGTCGCGCTCTCAGTACGTGATTGGCAACGCCAACAAATTATGGCGGGCCGGCTGGAACGTGGTTCGCATGAACATGCGCAACTGTGGCCCTGGCCGCGCGGACCAGATGTTGCGTATGACGCCGACCCTTTATCACTCCGGCTTATCCCAGGATGTGGAGCGGGTGATGCGGCACTTTGTGGATGCCCAGGGCTTGCAGTCGGTGGCGCTGATCGGCTACTCCATGGGAGGAAATCTGGTGCTCAAGCTCGCCGGAGATCTGGGCGGCGACGCGCCTCCGCAACTGCGCGCTGTCGTGGGGGTCTCCCCCGCGCTGGATCTGGGAGCCTCCGCCGATGCGCTGCATGAGCCCTGGAACCGCATCTATGAACGCAAGTTTGTGCGCGATTTACTGCGCCGTTTTCGGCGCAAGGCGCAGCTCTTTCCGCGAGCCTATGACCCGCATCGCGCGGATCATGTGACTTCGCTGCGTGAGTTTGATGAGCGGATCACCGCGCTGTACTGCGGATTCCAATCCGCTGACGACTACTACCACCGGGCGGCGGCAGCGCGGGTGCTGGGCCGAATCGCAGTGCCGACGCTGCTGATTCATTCCCAGGATGATCCTTTTGTCCGCATCCTGCCGGCGTCTCGCCGGGTCATCGCGGACAATCCCAATATCCTCTTCCTGTTGACCAGCCACGGCGGTCACTGTGCTTTTCTGGAAACCCCCGATCGCTCCACGGGCAGCGACGGGTACTGGGCCGAGCAGACGGCGCTGCGGTTTGTTTGCGCCCACGCGTGAACCGAGGCCGGCGCCTGACGCTACATTATTCTGGAGGCACATGCTGAGTGAGTGGACTGCCGAGTGTTGTATCGATGCACCGGTGCTGGTCGTTCCCTGGCCGGCCGAGGGGTTCCCGAACTCGCCGACCGCAGGCGCTGGGGTGCGGTTCATCGACCTCCGAGCCAACCCCTACGCCATTGCGGAGATTCCTGAGACCGAACAGAGCCCGTGCCTGGCCCGCGCGCTGCGTTCACTCAATGCCACTCGATCGCCGTTTTTTACCGCTAAGTGTGATGTGTGGCGACTCGCTTTCAATGCGGACGCCGGTTCCGGGGCGGAGCACCGCGAGAAGCTGGAGGCGATGCGGCTGGAGCTGATGCTGCCCGAGGAGGAGGCGCGCTACGGCTTTGCCGGTTACATCGATCTGCTGTGGCGGGAGCGCTCGGTCTTCGCCTCCGCTCACCAGCAGCAGGACCGTCTGGACCGGATCGTGAGGCGAGCGCGCCGGTTGGCGCATGATGAAGCCGCTCTGGAGTGTGTACTTCGCCCAGCGTTGCTGGATCTTTCCGGGCCGCTGGAGGGGTTTGCGGTCACCGTTTATGTGACAGCGCTTGGCCCGGAGCCGGAGATTGCGCGCCGGCGCTGGGAGTTGGCCCTGGAGGACGTGGTGAGTCTGCTGCGCAGCAAAGAGCTTGAAGCAATGCGCGGCTCGGCTACAATCGATGCAGTGGATGCGAATCCCGTGCGGGTGTCTCAACCGGAGAGCAGCCCTGTGGATCGCCAAGGTCCCAAGATTTGGGGCGAGTAGCTCAATTGGATAGAGCACGGACCTTCTAAGTCCGGGGTTGCAGGTTCGATCCCTGCCTCGCCTACCAGTCCCTCCAACCGGGCGGGTCCATATCTCCGGTTTCATTGAGACGTGCGAAAAAGAACCCGCGTGATCCTCGGAGAGATGGCCCGCTCGATCGCCGTGCGTCTTATGCGTAGTAGTGAATGGGCGTGATCGTCGCCGGCGGCTCGCCGGCCGCGGCCATCCGCCGCAGCAACTCGGCGCGAAGTTCGTCGGCAATCTTGCTGTACTCTGGCCGCCCCACGAGATTGACCAACTGTGCCGGATCGCCGGAGATCGAGTACATCGCGAAGTCCTGGTAGTGCTGGCTGTATTCAGCTTCACCGTTGCGGACCGTTGGGTCGAAGACGCAAAATACCCAGTCCGGCGTACGGATTCCCCGCCCGCAGATCGACTGACTGATCTGGAAGTAAGCCGTGGAATCCCAGTTCTTGCGCACATTCAGATCCTCCGCCAGCGGCTTGAGCGGCCGGCCACGCATGCCCGCCGGCGGGGTAATGCCGGCGCCGTCGAGCAGCGTGGGCGTCAGATCAAGCAGGGTAACCACCTCATCGACGATCCGGGACTGGTTGAAGCCCGGCCCGGCAATGACAAAGGGAACCCGAATGGAAGAGTCGTGCGGCGAGCGCTTGTACTCTCCCAGGCGGGTGCGGAACGTGTTGCCATGATCCGAGAAGAAGACGATGATCGTGTTGTCGAGCTGTCCGGTTCGCTCCAGCGCCGCCACCAGCGTGCCGACGCAGTCGTCAATAGCCTGCACGCAGCCGTAATAGCCGGCGATATGGGAGCGCCAGTTCCCGGGAAGATTGCGCAGGTCGTGCGGAATGAACGGATTGGAGTAGGACGGGCGGCTCGGATGGGCGAGGCCGGTCAGCTCATTCTGCTGCTCGGCGGAGAGCTGGGAGCGGTAGACGCGCCAGGTGAAATCATCGGCATAGCGAAGCGGCGGCACAAAGGCGTCCACGTCGTTCTGTTGATGCGGTTCAAGCTGGGATACGAACATGAACCACGGCTTGTGGTGGTCCTCTTCGATCACCTGCACGGCTCGTTGGGTGATGAAGTCCACGCGATACTCTCCCTTGTAGCCGATGTTCTTCCGTTGCGAGTCCCAATAATTTCCCTGGTAGGGATGCGAGACGAGTTCGAGGACATTGGCTCCCTCCCACTGGTCGTCAAAGCCTCCCCGCGATGGGCCTGGTGGAACCCATCCTAACTGTTTCTTGCCGTCCGGCAGCGCCGCCGCCGAGACATGCCATTTACCCAGGAAGTGGGTGGAATAGCCGTTTTTCCCAAACTCCGTAGCCACGGTCGGCAGGTCGTGATTAAGCCCCGGACCGAGCTTCCAGACTCCAGTCTCCGTAGCATAGCGGCTGGTGAGAAAGGACGCTCGCGAGGGCGAGCACAGCGGCTGATTGCAGACGCAATGCCGGAAGCTGACGCCGCGCTGGGCCAGCGAGTCGATGTTTGGCGTGATCGTGGAAGGGTTTTCATGGTTGGCGCCGACAAAGTCAGCGCGAAACTCGTCGGCGCAGATCATCAGCACATTGGGCCTTGGCGCGCTGGACGGCGCATCACTGGAGTCGGCGGAAGCCGAAGCCGGGTCGGCGGACATGGTTGCAGCTGCTCCGGCCGCAGCCGCCGCATTGCGCAAAAACGTCCGGCGCGTAGAGCGCTCAGGCGTAAAATTCTTCTCACTCACAGCAGTTCCCCTCCGAATCCTGGAGCCTCAAGGCCACGCGTGGAATTGCGGCGCACAGAGTTGCGTGGAACCAACGACACTCTGTCCCGTCTATGAATTGAACATCAAGGCAGCGCCGAAGGGCGACGCAACACGCTATCGATCGTCCGACCGAGGTTCGTTCTCCTGGCCGGCTTCAAAATCTCTCGAAGAGCGCCATCGACCTCCCGACATAGTGCTAGCATATGCTCCCAGCGCGAGGCGATGTCAACGCGCTGCTCTGCCAACTTTCGGCGATCGCCTTTACACACAGAACCTGGCAACGGCGTTGCAGAAGGGCTGGGAGCAGTGGTCCCGTGATCTCCAAGTGAGTGAGCCACGATTATCGGAGGATTGCCGCTTAGACGAGGCAAAAAGTCGCAGCGGCTTCGCGGAACGATGAGGCCGGTGTGCGCTCAGACGGGGTGCGCGGCGCCTATGCTCCAAACGGAAAGATCTCGGCAGCGCCGGCCAACGCCAACCGCGCCAAGCTGAGCTTGATTTCGCCGTCGACCAACGAGAGGCAGATGCGTTGGAGGTTCCTTCCGTAGCAGAAGGCGAGGATATCGATTGGATTCATGACACCTCGGTTGCATGAATGAGAGAGGCTGGGCATCTCCATCATTTGCATCGGGTTTGGCGCACGCATGTCGTGGCTTTCAATAACAACATCTCGTCCGTGCGCGCGCAGTTGATTCGCTACGCCTTCACGATGCCCCACAGCAGCGATTCCGCTGCCGTCACTGCCGCGGTGCTCGATCGACGGTTCAATCAGTACTTCACTGACCACGCGACGAGGATGCCGAAGGGACAACACGATGCTGCCGGGCGTGGAGGGAAGTTGGGGCGGGCGCGAGGCTCCGGAACGGCAGGGAGAAGAGGAGAGGAAGTGAGAGACCCATGGGGCTCCAGTGCGGGAAGGTTGGCTGCGGTTCTCTTGGCTACTGATTCTGGCAGTAGGCATTCGCGGAGTTGCGCGGCACGGCGCTGAAGACTCACCTATCAAAAAGACAGAGGCTAAAAAGAAGAGAGGGTGCGGGTTACGCACCCTCTCCAAAGAGAGTGAAAACCGGTGGATTCTAGAAGCTGAATCTCGCCTGAAGCTGGATGGTTCTGCTCCCCAGGGCTCCAGTGGCGACTCCAAAGTGCGGGTTGTAGGAGGCTACCGTGCCGTCTGGATTCGCCGCGCCAACCAGAGTGTCAATCGATGATCCGTTGACGTTTGTCTTGTTGAACAGGTTGTAGAAATCCGCCCGGAACTCGAAGATGGCATCGCTTCCGAGGATCTTGTTCTTGGGCAATCCAAACTGCTTCACCAGGCTGCCATCGAGGTCGTTATAATGCGGCCCATTCAGGCTGTTGCGATGGATTCCTGGAGTTGGCACGGGCGCGGTGTCCGGGAATTTGGGTCCGGCAACATAGGTTGGCGCCAGGAAGTACTTGGTGGCATTTCCGCCGTAGTTGGGATTCGGAGCTCCATTTTCTCCTTCGAATACGCTGTTGCTGGTTTTGTTTCCAGCTCCGCCCAGATACTCAGCAGGACGCAGTTGGCCATAGCCGGCGCCCTGATAGTAGGGAGAGATGGTTGTGTTGTAGATCGGGGTGAAGGGGAAGCCGGTATGCCAGTTCCAGATTCCGCTCACCGACCATTCGCCAAGTACTTTCTTGAGCAGGCCGTTGCTATGGAAGAACACGGGCTGCCACATTCCAAACGCCTTGAAGGCATTTTGAACGTCGTAGTCCGAGCGGCCATAGGCAGCTTTCGTATCGTAGGGGTAGGGATCCTCGTAGTAAGGGCCAGAGCCTTCATCCATGGATTTGCCCCAGGTGTATTGGCCCTGCAGGCTGAAGTTGTCGGCAAAGTTGTGGGCCAGGGTGACCACCATGGCGTTGTAGTTGCCCAGGCCGTTGTTGCCATAGAAGTCGACGAAGTTGGTCGCAGGGTTCACTGGAATGCCATTGCCCATGGCGATGACGTTGAAGTTTGACTGGATGAACAAATGACGCATCTGGTTGCCGAGATAGCCAATGGTGGCGACGGAGTTGTAGGGCAGCTTGTACTCCGTCTCCAGGGAGTAGTGGTAGGTTGCGATTGTTTTGGGATTGGATTGGAACGCGGTGAGGAAGACGGGCGACCCGTTTGTGGGCAGATTGTTTGAGCCGAAGTGTCCCTCGGTGGCCGGATTAGGAGCAAACCCAAACAGGGATTTCACGTTCGTTGCGGTTTCATAGAGGATCCCTGTGTTCGCGCAGGACGGATTGCTGGTTTTGGAATTGCCGGTGTAAAAAGGATACGGGCAGGTGAAGCTGGCCTGGAACGCATTCGGTGGGTTGCCGCTGCCGTTGGCCAGGATGGCGATTTCGTTCTGGTTATAGTTGATGCCGAACCCGCCCCGCACAACCATCTTGTTTTCAGAGCTCTTCGGTTGCCAGGCAAAGCCGATCTGCGGGCCGAAGTTGGACTTCTGCGGATTATACAAGCGGCCACCCACACGAACCTTCAGATCGGCGAGAGTGTTGGCTCCCGTGCCGAAGTCGACGACGTCAAGATTGTTTTCCTTGGAGTCCATGCTGCCAAAGTCCGACCAGCGCAACCCGAGGTTGACGGTCAAATTGGGCAGGATCTTGTAGTCATCCTGAACGAAGAGTGCGTACATGTCGATACGGTCGTCCTGCCGGTTTGCGAAGGGCACGCCCGTTGTGGAATTGAATTGTCCACTCTCAAAGTAGGGGGCGTCGTTGGCGAAGTCCCAGATGTTTTCGAAGGTAAAGCTGGGCCGCGCCGCATAGGTTGGATTGTTCAGGTAGTAGAGCCGTGTGAGCTCGCCACCCATCTTGATGTTCTGCTTGCTCAATGTCTTGGTGAGCACGTCGTTGTAGTCGTAGGTCCACTGATCGAAGTTGCTTGGACCTGGAGCGCCAAAAAAGTTCACCGAGGCGGTTCCAACTCCCGCGATGTTGTCTTGCGGGAGTCCGAAGGGCTCCTGCGGGTTGCTCGTGACTTCATCCCAACGCCAGCCGCCGGCGTTGGCCCGCGCCTGGTTCACCAGGCTTGACGAGAAGAGATGGTTCCAGATGCCGGAGAACGCATCGTTGACCTGGGAGTGATGCCAGAGGTTCATCGCCCGGACTGGACCATTGTAGAAGGTGCTCGTTACGGGCACCCAGTAGATGGTAAAGAAGGCGTGGTCCTTCTGGGTGGCATAGACGTCAAGTCGACCGTTGTACTGCGCCTGGGAGGTCGTGCTCGGGTCGACGGCGTTGTAGTAGCCGATGTCGGGAATGCCGTCGAGGCCGTTGCCGACGCCAGGCTGGCTGGTGCTGCCACCGTAGGTGGGATCCTGCATGCCCAGGCCGTTCTGCAGAGGAGATCCTACGTCGAGGCCGCCGGCTTCCTGCTGGCAATTGACGCCTTGAACGAGGCCGATATCTTCGCAGGTTTCAGGAATCAGGCCGTTGGTGGAAACGCCTGCTCCAGGATAGGTGAGGTACGTTGTGGCAATGTCGCCGGATGGGAGAGCGAGTGAGTCGAACTGGGACGTGTCATACCATCCCTGGGAGGTCGTCAAAGCAGCTTCCGGGCTTGCCTCAACATTGAAGAACGCGAAGACCCGGTTCTTCCAGAAGGGACCGCCGATGCTGCCGCCGAAGTTGTTGGTGCGTTCATCATCTCTGTTGACGCCCTTGAAGGCGGCCGTGCTTGTGCCGGTGACTCCGGGCACATAGCCGTTCCAACGCTGGTAGGCGTTCAGGCCGGGCCGCGACGCCTTGAAGAATGCGCTTCCATGCACCTGGTTGGTGCCTGCCTTGGTGGTTACTTCCACCTGGGCTCCAGAGAAGCGTCCGTTTTCCGCATCGTAGCTGTTGGCCACCACGGTTACATCCTGGACCGAATCTTCGCTTGGGGTGATGACGGATGTTCCGCCCCATACGGCGCTGACGGTGCTGATGCCGTCAATCGAGATTCCGTTGGTCTCATACTGCCCGCCGACGGTGTTGATCTGGGGTCCGTTCTCGGTCTGGAAGATTCCAGATGCGCTGTTGGAAGATCCACCGGGGCCCATGGTGCCGGGAAGATTGTTGGTGCCACCGCCGCTGGCCTGAGAACCGTCGCCAAAGGTTCCGGGCGTGAGTTGCAAGAGCTGGAAGACGTCGCGGTTGAACGAGGGCATGTGTTGAATTTCATTGCTGTTGATGGTCGTGCTGAGGGTGGCGGTCTCGGTGTCAAGACGCCCGGCATGGGAGGCGTTGACGGTTACGGCCTGCGAGGCGGTTCCGAGGGCAAGCTGAACGTTGAGGGCGTTGGCCTGCTCCGGGAGGATCTGCACATTGGTCAATGTCTTCTTTTGGAAGCCGGGCGCGGAGACCGTGAGGGTGAACTGATCGGGTGGGAGGGCATTGAAGGTGTAGATGCCGGCAGAAGAGGTCACCGTGGTCTGCTGGTGATTGGTAGCGTTGTCGGTCAGCGTGACGGTCGCTCCCGGAACCAGCGCTCCGGTGGGGTCCGACACCCTGCCCTGGATGGACGCATTGAACTGGGCGTGCGACAGAATGGGAAAGAAAAGCGCTATTACAAGGAGCCATACGGTTCGGGTCAAGAGTCCTCTCGTCGCTTGAAAGGAACTTGCGGTCGCTCCACGCGGGAGCGGTGAACGGTAGACTGCGTGCTTCGATGGCATAAAACCTCCTGAAAACTACCACGGCCGGCAATCGTCGCCGATTCGGTGGATGGCGCCGCACTGTGCTTGCGCCTGGGCCGAACCGGCCTGCGAAATTGATTGCGCAACAAAAACTAGCACCTTGCGAAAACGATTGTCAAGAGGCGAAATTTGCCCCGCGAAATTTGCTCTCGGCGGGGGAGCAGCCCGGGATCGGTACGGCGGAGCGGACCTCGATCCGGAGGATGTCTTGCCTGGATCAACAGTTCTCCGCGGAACATTTCTTACCTCGCAGGTCTTGCCAAGGCCCGCGCTGGACCTTTTCCATCAACAAGTTGCGTTCGACGAGCGGCTGCGCTTGCGGAGAGCCGGGTCTTCGGATCTTCGGGTATCGAGGTGGCGCAATTTGGGCCGATGGGGGTGCGGCCCTCGCAGCGCAAGCCGGCGCTGAAGACGCAACTCTCAGCCCGCCCGCTCCCTGGAGCAGCTTCACGCGGCAACCGCGGGAGGCCCAGCCGATCCGAGGAGGCTTGACCGTCCGATTCGAGGGTGCAGGAGTCTGAGAAGGGTTAGCAGATAGGGGCAGGGCCGCA
>JAKAQS010000108.1 GCA_021819585.1 Acidobacteriota bacterium | reverse complement strand
GCTTCGCGCCTGTGCAGGCATCGGCGATCTGGCTCCGTACTCGTTCCAGGTTGCTGGCGATGGAGTTCATTGTTTCCGGGGTTGATCCTGCCTTCAGTGTAGCGGCTGTGAGCCGCCCGATCTTCGCCTGCCGATCACACACATTGCCTGCGGAGCGCCCGAGCGAGATCCCGACGACTGCGGCTCGGCGTTAGCCAAGCCGCAGCGGGGGAATCTGGGCGGCCATTGCCGAAAGGCCGTAGTGCGCCTCCGCGCGTCCCGCCTTCTCCCTGCCAGAACGGCGTTGCGTGGACAGACCTGGGCATTTCTGCAAGCCGGATAGCGCCTTGCAAATTGGTGGGCTACAAGGATTTGTGAATATCGAGGAGCGTTGGAAAGGCCCGTCAACCGGTCGCGCATCCCCACGCGGCGTAGTATCATCAACCCAGCCGCCGCCAAAGTGAAACGATGCGCGGGACACGCTCGGAGTAGAGATTGATGATGTTGACATGGATGGGGCTTTCAGAGGGAGCTCGGAGCCCGCACCGGGCAGGTTTTGCTCGGTTTACGCTGCACACTTTAGCGGTGATTGCGCTTATGGGCATGGGGATGTCTGCGGCGTGGGCTCAGTCTCCCGCGCCTGGTCACACGCCGGCGGGGAGCGCTGCGGCCTATCCTGCTCAGTCTTCCGCGGATTTCGGCTTTGCGGTTCCAGCCGGCGACCAACTCTTCTCCAGCAGTTCCGAGGAGCAGACAGCGTCCTTGGCGATGCCTGCCGAGACAGACTTCAGCGCCGCGCTGCTCCCTCAGACGGCGCAGCCCGCCGGGGCACAGCCGGCTGGGGCGACTCACAGCACCCGCCCAGCCCATCGCCGCAGGTACTTCAATGGTGAGGATTCCAACAAGGTTCTCTTCTATGCGGGTACGGCCGCAACGTTTCCCGTGGGAGGAACTTCCAGCTACCTGACGCCAAATTGGACGGTTCAGGGAGGCGTGGGACCCTGGATCACCCACCGTCTGGCGGTCGCTGTGGAGTTCGACTGGGATCAGTTCGGTTTGACCAAGACAGCGCTTGATAACCAGCTTGCCATCTATAACTACGTCTATGGCTACCTCTATGGCCTGAACACGGCAGGGAATCGTATGGATGGAGGTAGCCTGATCTGGTCCTTTTCGCTGCAGCCCCAGTTTATCCTCCATTCCAGCTCCACCATGGAAGTCTATGCCAAGGCCGGAGCGGGTCTTTACTTCAAGTCGGCGAGCTTTATCCTGCCGGTAAGCTCCTGCACCTTCACCTGTCCTCCTTACGACTTTCGCTACTTCAGGATCAATGCTCCTGGATATGATGGCGGTCTGGGTATGGCGTTCAAGGCTCCAACGTTGTTCAAGATCAAGCCTCCTTCCAAGTTGAAGCTCTATGTGGAAGGGCGGTTCATTTACATCGATCACCGGAACCACAACAGCGTGGTGAATACACCCGCAAGCCTGGCGTCGATCAACAGCAATATCAATACGTTTTACCCGTACATCAGCGCAAGCAGCATCGATTTTTTCCCGGCCGACGCCGAAAGCACAATGTACTTTCCGGTGACGGTAGGATTCCGCTGGTAACCAGGGCAGAGCCATCGTTGTAGCATCTCGCGGAAAACGGATTTTCTTGAGGGCGCGCCTGTCAGGCGCGCCCTTCACGTCGGTCTGCGACACTCTGGATGGACACCAGGGCGCTCTGGAGGGGGGCCACGGAGATCGCCCAAAAAGGGGAGATCGTACTTATGCTAGAGGACGCCTGATCCTTGGAGCCCAGCCCATAACTTTGAGCCTGGAGGTTCAAACTCGCCTCACCCGGGAGATGGCAACCACCGCTGATGCTTACATCTCTGGCGAATGCGAACAGATCAGTCTCCGAAACTTTCGTCACGCTTACGGGTTAAGGGGAGGTGCGGCAGAGATGTACACCGGGCCCCCGTCTTTCCACGTCTTAAGCAGTAGCGTGGCAGGTCGCCCGGTATGGGAATGTGGGAGTTCCTTCCGAAGATGGTTCCAGCGGACGGTGTCCATCAATGGCATCCCTCGCGAGGATTTGGATCATCTCAATGACTGACAGGAGTACCGGTTATGTGGACATGGATTGGTTCTTCACAGGGAGCGCGGAGCCCGCACCGGGCAGGTTTCGCTCGGCTTACGCTGCAAGCGATAGCCGTGATGGCGCTCATGGGGCCAGGGATCACCGTAACGCAAGCTCAGGCTTCCACGCAAAGTCAGGGGCAGGCGGGGAGCGCTTCGGCATACCCTGCGCAGTCCCCGGCAGAGTTCAACTTCCGGATTCCCGCCGGCGGCCAACTGTTCTCCTCCAGTTCCGATGAGCAGACAGCGGCGTTGGTCATACCCGCCCGGCCAGAGGACAGCGCCCCGATGCCGGCGGCTGGGGCGCAATATGGTTGGGGGCCTCAGTACGGACGGGCCGTTTATCGCTCCAACGGTTCCAACGTGGACGGATCGCTGAAGGCCATCTTCTATATCGGCGGGGGCGCAACCATGCCCATGAAGAATACCTCCCAATACTTGACGCCGAACTTCAGCTTTCAGACGGGTATTGGACCCCGCTTCAACCGTCATCTGGCTCTCCCCATTGAGTTCGACTGGGATGAGTTTGGCATCACCGCGACCGCGCTCGACAATCAGATCGCCATCTATGACTACATCTTTGGCAACAACTCGGTGAAATATCTCTTGAACGGTAACAACCACATCTGGTCCTTCTCCGTGCAGCCCACGCTGAGCCTCCACGACGGCGAGATCATGGAGACCTACATCAAGGCTGGCGCGGGCTTTTATCACAAGGTGACGGACTTTACTCTGCCGGCCGGCCCCTGCGATTTCTATTGCGCCACCTTCAATCTGGATCAGTACACCTCCAATGCTCCCGGCTATGATGGCGGCTTGGGCTTCGCATTCAGACTGGCGTCAGACTCCCATATGAAGCTTTATCTGGAAGCCAAGTATGTCTATATCGACAATCGGGCACGCACCGGCATTGTGAACACCCCCGCAAGCCTGGCAACCGTCACCAGCACCACCACCAACTTCTTCCCCGCCAACAGCGATCGCACGACATACATCCCGATGACGATCGGATTCCGCTGGTGATCACGGTCAAGCGAGCTTTGAGCACTTGGTGATTGATTCGCTTCTTCGAAGGGCGCGCCGATGGGCGTGCGCTCTGCGGCTATTTGCGACGGCCCGAACGGAAACCAGGGGGTTCGCCACGGAAGCGCAACTCGATCGCCTCAACCCAGAGGTGGCGTTTCCTTGACAATATCCTACCGGGATATGATAGAAAAGCTTTGGAGGGAATTTCCCTCTTTGCAGGAGAATCATGAGCCTCGAACCCGCACAAGAACCTCCAAGTATCCGGAGTTCTTTCCTGTGCCGCGAGGAGCACTCTGGAAGGCGCCTTCAGCCTGGCTGCTAGCGACCCCAGCACCGCTCTTCACGGCATCCGACCTGTGAATTGAGCGTGTGAGCCGCTGCTGTTCCGAGCCTCCCTCACCCTCCCGAACCAACCGTCCATCGCGCCCGGCTCGACCGTGACCGCTCCCGAATGCGGTCTCAACGAGCGCCCGCGCCTGGACGCTCCGAGGAGGATCCATGTTCCATTCTTTCCATTCGGCCTGCGGCGCCTGCCGTCCAACTTGTGTCTGGATTCCTGCCGCCAACCCCACGATGCCGCTCATCTGCCGCCGGACGTCTTCACCGCGGATCCCCTTCGATGCCGTTCTCAGGGCGCCACAGTGCGCGTAGCGGAGACTCAGGGCAACACCGCCATCGCGCCGGCGCAGGGCGTCGTGCTCCGCCGTTCCTGGCAGAAGCATCTGCTCACCTTCCTGATGGTCTTCGGCCCCGGCCTGATCGTGATGGAGGCGGACAACGACGCTGGAGCGGTCTCCACCTACATGCAGGCGGGCGGGCAGTACGGTCTGCATCTGCTTTGGACGCTCGTCGTGCTGCTGCCCATCTGCTACTTCGTGCAGGAGATGGTGGCGCGTCTGGGGATTGCGACCGGCAAAGGCCATGCCGCCATGATCTATGAGCGGTTCGGCAAGTGGTGGGGACGGTTTTCGCTGCTGGATCTGCTGGTGGTGAACTTCCTGACGCTCATCACGGAGTTCGCGGCCATCTCTCTGGCGCTCAAGGCCCTGGGAGTGGGCCCCTGGGTCTCCGTGCCGGTCTCCGCGCTGGGTCTCACGCTCATGGTGATCACGGGCAGCTACCTGCGTTGGGAGCGCATCGTCATCGCTCTGTGCCTCATGGATGTCACCTGGTTCGCTCTGGCCTTTGTGGTGCATCCGGACTGGGCTGCCGTCGCTCACGCCACAGCCGTCCCGACGATGCCCAGCGGGGGCATCACCAGCAGTCTTGTCTTTCTGGTGATCGCCATCGTCGGCACGACCATCGCGCCCTGGCAGCTCTTCTTTCAGCAAAGCTGCGTGGCGGAGAAGCGGTTGCGCTTTGCCGACCTGACCTCGGCGCGGCTGGACACGCTCATCGGTGCGGTCTTCACTGTGCTCGTGGCTGGCGCCATGATGCTGGTGGGCAACTACGGGTACCGGCACCGCATTGAATTTCAGGATCCGGCGCAGCTTGCCGTGGCCATTGGCCCGCTCGCCGGGCGGTTTGTTCGCAACGGCGTCCTGCTGCTGATGGTCAACGCCGCCGTGCTGGGTACGACGGCCATCTCCCTGGCCAGCGCGTGGGCCTATGGAGAGGTCAAGGGCTGGGAGCACTCGCTGCACAAGAAGGTGAAGGAAGCTCCCGGCTTCTATGCCACCTACATCGCGTGTGTGGGGGTCGCGGCGGCCGTTGTCCTGATCCCGCGCGTACCGCTGCAACTGGTCATCATCAGCGTTCAGGTCTTCGCCGGCGTCATCCTTCCCTCGGCCATCATCTTCCTGCAACTCCTGCTCAACGATCGCGAGCTGCTCGGCGACCGTTGGGTCAACCGGCCCTGGAACAATTCCATCAACTGGACCATCATTGTGGTTCTCTTTGCCCTGTCGCTGCTGCTGGCCGCGCAGGTGATGCTTCCCAATCTTTTTGCCTGAGGGCTGGAGGTGATCGATGGCAACCATGCACCCGTCTTACAATCCAGAGCACTTTCGCGTGATTCATCCGTTGCGCGACGCGCCCGAACAGAAGTGCTCCAGTGAAGGTTTGGGCCCCCTTGCAATGACGCGTCCCGTCCGCCTTTCCCTGGCCGTGCTGCGCGGCTACCTGATCCTCATGACGCTGATGCTGGGCTATCACGTACTGGATCTGGCCGGCGTCTTTCATGCCATCCGCTGACACTTTCAACCCGAAAACCTGAGATCGAAGGCTGCTCCGGCCGGCATCGCCACCGATCCTGTTCTTTGCGGTTTGGTTGAAAGCCCTGGCGCGGGAACTTCGCTTCAGCGGCCGCCGCGCCTCTGGAAGCGATAGATGGAGCAGAGCTCGTCTCCCGTTGAGCCGTACTCCTTTTGCTCGGCGATGGCCTCCAGGTCGGCGGTGTGGTCCTCGAGGCTCATCGGGACCAGACCGGTCCAGAGACGATGCAACGCCGGATGCCGGTCCAGATAGGAGTCGTGCTCGGCGTTGACGTAAATCAGGTCAAACGGCCGCGGGTGAAGGGTTAGAGATGCCTCCACGTGGCGCAGGAAGCGGCGCAGCACCGGAAGTTCGAAGGGATGGAAGAGAAAGGCGAGGATTGCCTCCGGAGGCAGCGGATGGCTGGTTGCGTCCGCGTGGTGGACTGTGATCGGCGAAAGCGAGTTGGCCCGCGCATCCTTCCGCCACCGCGCGGCGTTGGCCTCTGCGATCGCCGCCAGTCCCGCATTCAGTTCGATGCCCTCCACCCGCAGGAAGGGGTACTCGGAGGCCAGCAGCACGGCGCGTCCCTTGCCCGCGCCCACGTCCAGAAAGACCGTCCGCTCGATCGGATGCGGGTTGGTGCGCTGCAGCCAGAGATCCAGGATGCTCTGCAGAATGGATGGAGCAATGCCGTAGTACGCGGTCAGATCGCTGAGCCGGGCGTCCGTGCCCGCGGCGATCGCCAGGCCGGGGATCAGGCCGGAGGTGTCCGTGCCGTGGGCTCGGTCAAAGGGATGGATGGCGGGTGAGCGCTTGCGGCGGGGCATCTTTCTAGCTTTTTCCGTGTGGATGGGTCCTCCGAAGCGGGCTTGCTGCGGCGTTTTCATTGGGGAAAGCGCCCATAAACCTCGAGGCGTCGGGATACATCTGCACGGAAAAAGCTTTGGCGGGCAGACGATCCAATGCGGAGTGTGGAGAGAATCCCAAGAGAATCCTAGAGGATGGGGAAGAGCGCGGGCAGCAGCGTGACCTGGACGCGGGAGATGGCGGGAAGGCCCAGCAGGCGGTTTTCAATCTGCGCCCGGAGCTGCGCATTTGCGCTGTCCTGGGTGTTGCCGGAGGCGCCGGCGAGGTCGATCGCATGCACCGAGATATGGGCGATGAAGCGCGGAGGCAGATCCGGTATGGCTGCACCCGGAGCGTCCGGGTCGGGGGTGATTGTTGCGGAACGAACCAGTCCGGCGGCTACGATGTTCGGGCCGGCAGGGGCGTAGCAGTCTCGGAGCAGATGGAGCAGATCGGCGTCGGTCATGGGATGGCGGTGGTTTCCCAACCTTCTTCCACTCTACGGCAACTCGGGCTGTGCTGTGGCTTTGGCGTTGTTGAGCAGGGCTGCCCTCGACGAGAAGATCTCGCGCCGAGCGCCCGCGCCGCTTTTTGGCCATCCCTTTACGGCTACACGGGCGTGCTGGTCGCAAGCGGAAAGAGCAGCACAACGGAGGCGCCCCCGGAGGCGCGGTTGCCGGCCCGAATGCAGCCTCCGTGGAGACGCACGGCGCGTTCGGTGATGGCCAGGCCCACGCCGAAGCCTCCCGTGGCTGAGCTGCGCGCATAGTCCACGCGGTAGAACGGGCGAAAGATATGGGTCAGCTCAGCCTCGGGAATTCCTGGCCCCCGATCATTCACCTCGATGCAAGCCCAGCCCTTGGCTGACTCGCCGGCCCCGGCCAATCCTCCCGGGCTGATATCTTCCGCAGCCTTCATCTCTGCCTCGCCGACGGCTTCGGCTGCAGCCGCATAGACGCGAATCGTAACCTGCGTGCCGGGCTCCGTGTAGCGGATGGCGTTACGAACCACGTTTTCAATCGCGCGGTACAGCAACTCGTGGTCGCCGCGGATGGTGCAGAGATGCTCCTGGAGCAGCGCGACATTCGCCGCACGCTGCTGAGCTTCGTACTCAGCATCGGGGAGAAGCTCTTCGCAGAGTTGGTTCAGCAAGAGGGGCTGGAAGGTCGAGGTGTTCTCGTGCGCCTCAATGGATGAGAGCAGCAGGAGCTGTCCAATGAGCTGATTGAGCTTCGCCGTCTCGCGCTCCATGCGATCCAGATGCCCGCTCAGTCTGGACTCAGCGGCCAGCTTCCCGGCTGGGTCTGCGGAGAGGCTGGAATCCTCGCGGGCAAGCTCCAGGGCTACGCTTAGTCTGGCCAGAGGCGAGCGCAGCTCATGCGATACGTCACGCAGCAGGAGCTTCTGCGCGTCCACCAGGGACTCCAGCCGGTCGGCCATGTGGTTGAAGTCGTGGATCAGCCCCTGGAACTGGTCGGAGCCGGAACGAAGGATGGCGGAGGGCGGCTGCTCCACGCGCGCGCTCAGGTTGCCGTTGGCCAGGGAGCGTGCGGCTCTGCGCAGACGAACCACCGGGCGGGTGAAGAGCAGCACCAGCACGAAGGTGGTGAGCCCGCCTACGGCAATGGCCACGGGTAACTCTGGGAAGGCGAAGTGCAGGTACGCCCAACGCCGCTGCCGGGGCGGGCGGGAGGAGGGCGGCTGGAACCAGATATAGGTGTAGCGTTCGCCGCTGGGAGAGGTGATGGGGACCAGCCAGAGGTAGAGGTTGCCGGCTTCGCGGCCGTCGATATGGTTGAGGGGTGGAGAGGGAATCTGCGTCAGCCTGGGCGCATCGGCGGTGCTGCACAGCAAATGGCCGCCGGAGGAGAGCAGGGCTGCGCCGGCGGGCTCGATGCGCAACTTGTCCGCAGTGAGTGAATCCCGGCTTTCGTTTTGGAAGCCTGCGCAGCCTCCGTTCTCGAAGTCGCGCAGCGCCAGGGCGGCGTCATGGCGGAGGTGCGTGTCCAGCGCGTCGTTGAAAGGGGGGAAGCGCTGCCGCAAGATGAGCGTGGTGGTGATGACGAAGATCAGGCTCTGGGCGAGCCAGAAGATGGCGAAGATCTTCAGAAAGAGACCGCGCATGGTTAGAGCCTCCCCGGGGGGATCGAACGGTGCAGTACGAGTTGATAGCCGGCGCCGCGGATGGTCTTCAGCCGGTCGCCGGCAGCGGCGTCACCACCGGCCTGCTCGTCCGCGAGTTTGCGGCGCAGGCGGCTGACGTGCATGTCCAGGCTGCGGTCAAAGGGATGGAACTTGCGGCCAAGAACCGTCTCGGCCAGGGCCTCACGCTCCACCACCTTGCCCGGGGAGCGCATGAGAGCCTCCAGCAGGGAGAACTCGACCGCGGTGAGTTCGACCGGCTTGCCGTTCTGGCGCACCGTGCGAGCCGCTGGATCCAGAACCAGGTCTTCCACGATCAGCGGAGCTGTTGCCGAAGCGCTTGCGG
Source organism: Acidobacteriota bacterium (assembly GCA_021819585.1). Classification (GTDB taxonomy): domain Bacteria; phylum Acidobacteriota; class Terriglobia; order Terriglobales; family Acidobacteriaceae; genus Granulicella. The sequence goes on along the minus strand of JAKAQS010000108.1, from coordinate 3,458 downwards.
GAGCCGGGCCGGCGGTCGCGCTGCGCCGGCTGATGGCGCGAATGCGAGCCAGCAGTTCGCGGGGATTGAAGGGCTTGGCGAGATAGTCGTCGGCTCCCATCTCCAGCCCGACGATGCGGTCTACGTCTTCGCCTCGCGCGGTGAGTAGAAGGACGCTGCCGGAGGAGAAAGTGCGGATGCGTTGCAGAACCTCAAAGCCGTCCATGCCCGGCAGCATGACGTCCAGCAGAATCATCGGCCAGGAGCGGGAGTGCGCGGCCGCCAGGCCCAGGTCGCCGCGATGCACGGCGTGGACGCGGAAGTCATAGCGCGCCAGATACTCGGTGAGCATCTGGCAAAGATCCATGTCGTCGTCGATGAGGAGGATGTCTTCCATCGGATTCCTGCCGCGGGATTCCGTTCGCCCTCAACTCCCGCACCTGCTGCGTTCAGAGTAACTCCCCGCACGCTGATCCGGTTGTCATGATTCGTCACAAGGCTTGTGACAGAGCTTTACAAAGCATTACCCAATGTGGCGGCACTCGGCCTGGAGATGCGCTCTTCTGGAGATGCGCGGGAGGTTGCGCACATGATGAAAAAGAGCACATTGGTTGGATTGGCCGCATGGTTTGGTTGGCTTGGCTGGATCGCGAGCCTGACGCTGCTGTTCTACGCCGCGACGATGGCCGGAGCGCAGGCTGCGCCGGCCCAGCCGCGGACCGGCTCTATCCAGGGAACGATCACGGATCCGGACGGCGCGTTGGTGCCGCAGGCAGACGTAACCATTTGGAGCAGCCATGGGAACGGCCGCCTGAGCTCCGCGCGCCGGGTCAAGAGCGATGCCTCCGGCGCGTTCGATGTCACGGGTCTGGCGCCGGGAAGCTACACGGTCACTGTGACGGCCAGGGGATTTTCAACTATCCGGATCTCGGATGTTGTCGTGGCTCGCGGCAGGACCACCGATCAGAATGTGAAGCTGGCCATCTCGGTGGAGAGCCAGGTCACGGTGACGGCTCATGCGGAGGGGCTCAGCACCAACCCGGAGGAAAATTCGAATGTTCTGGTGATCAAGGGAAAGGATCTGGATGCTCTCTCGGACGATCCCGACGACCTGCAGAACGAACTGACGGCGCTGGCCGGGCCGGCAGCGGGGCCCAATGGAGCGCAGATCTTCATCGATGGATTCACCGCCGGGCAGTTGCCCCCCAAAAGCTCCATCCTGGAGATCCGCATCAATCGCAATCCCTTCTCCGCGGAGTATGACAAGCTGGGTTATGGGCGCATCGAGATTCTAACCAAACCGGGAACCCAGAGCCTGCACGGGTTCTTCATGATCGACGGCAACGATAAGCCGTTCAACGCGCTCAACCCCTTTGTGACCAGTGAACCGCCCTATTACTCCACCTTCATGAACGCCAACCTGAGCGGTCCTGTGGGTGCGAGCGCGTCCTGGTTTGGCAGTGTCTTTCAGCGCAACAACCAGTCCAACTCCATCATCAATGCGGAGATTCTGGGCGCGAACGGACAACAGGAGAACTACACCACCGCGGTATCCAATCCGCAGACGCGCCTGGATGTGAGTCCGCGGTTTGACTTTGAACTCGGAAGCAAAAACGTTCTCAGCGTGCGCTATATGCTGGACCGCCAGATCCAGACCAACAGCGGCGTCTCCGGCTTCGCTCTGCAGAGTCAGGGGTATGACGTCACGGACTACGAGAATACAGTTCAGGTAAGCGACACGCAGGTCTACGGTCCCAGATGGGTGAATCAGATTCGCTTCCAGTACATGGGCGATCGCGATAGCCAGGCCGCCCAGCAGACCTCTCCTACCCAGACCGTGGAGGGAGACTTCACGGGTGGTGGAAACAATCAGGGGACGAGCCGCGACAACCAGGATCACTACGAATTGCAAGAGTACGTCAACACCACCCAGGGCGCGCATACGCTGAACTTTGGCACGCGCCTGCGCCTGGACCATGAAGTCAACTCAAGAACCTCCGGCTTCAATGGAAACTATATCTATACGTCCCTGAGCGCCTACGCGGCCGGGACTCCCAGTCAGTATGTCGTGACCGCGGGAAAACCATCGGCGACGGTGAATCTCTTTGACGCTGCTCTGTTTTACCAGGATGACTGGACTTTGAAGCCGAACCTGACCTTCAGCTATGGCGTGCGTTACGAGGGCCAGAACAGAATCAGCGATCATGTGGACTTTGCCCCGCGCTTCTCTGTGTCCTGGGCTCCGTGGCAGACCGGAGACCGAAAAGCTAACACCGTGCTGCGCGCCGGTTACGGTTGGTTCTATGACCGCTTTGCCTCCACCTATGTGCTGGATGCGATTCACGGCAACGGGGTGAACCAACAGAACTATGTGGTGAACAACCCGGACTTCAACAGCAACGCTCCTCCGCCGTCAGAGCTGCCAACCAGCACCTCGGCGCCGATCATCTACCAGGTGGACCCAAGGTTCAAGGCGTCGCAGAACATGCAGGCGGCCGTCGGCATCGATCATTCTTTTGGCAATGTGGCCACACTTTCCCTTACCTATCTCAACTCTCGCGGCGTGCATCAGTATCTCAGCGACAACATCAATGCGTTTCTTCCTTCAACGTTCAATCCGGCCACCGGCGCCGGCGTCCGGCCTAACGGGATCAACGAAAACATCTATCAGTTTCAGTCCGGCGGCATCTACCGGCAGAATGAGCTGATCATGAACTACTCGGTGCATGCCAGGAACCTGACCTTGTTCGGCTTCTACATGTTCAACTCAGCGCACGCGGACACCTCCGGCCCGACCTACTTCCCTACCGTTCAAACCAACCCGGGAGGAGATTACGGACGGGCGACCTTCGATATCAAGAACAGACTCCTGATCGGCGGCAACATCCAGGCTCCGTTCGGAATCTCACTCAGTCCCTTCTTTGACGTGAACTCCGGAAGCCCGTTCAACATCACGCTGGGAACCGACCAGAACGGCAACAACCAGTTCAACAGCCGGCCGTCCTATGCCGACTCCAGCAGCACGGACACCATGCAGACGCCCTATGGGGACCTCAATCTCGACCCAGCCTACAATCAGCAACAGATTCCCTTTGATGCAGGAACCGGACCGTCAAACTACACTCTGAATCTGCGCGTCAGCAAGACCATCGGAATTGGGCCGCGCGTAGCCAATGGACCCAGCGGTCCGGGTGGGCCTCCGGGAGGACCGCACGGCGGGCCGCATGGCGGCGGTCCCGGCGGCGGCTTGGGACCCGGCGGTCTCAGCGGCGGCAATGGCCCGCCGCGGCTGGACCAGGCCGTTCCACGCAAGTACTCGCTCACCTTCTCCGTGATGTCGCACAACGTGCTGAACCATGTGAACCTGGCAGCTCCGGTCGGGATGCTGGACTCGCCGCTCTTCAACCGCTCGACTTCGCTGGCCGGCGGAATCTTCAGCTCGCCGGCGTCGAATCGGAGTATCGACCTGCAGGCCAACT
>JAKAQS010000107.1 GCA_021819585.1 Acidobacteriota bacterium | reverse complement strand
GTCCCAGGCACAGCTCTCCGCAAATCTGGACCAGTCGTGCTGAAAGGCGGTGTGGATGACGGCGTCAGAGGCGTCCGCCCCACAGCGCAAGCTCTCCAGATCTTCCAGATCGCCGCGTAAAATCTGAGCGCCCAGCGCCTGCAGGGCTCGCGCGCCAGCGTCACTGCGCGCCAGGCCGGTGACGGGATGACCGGCAGCAATAAGTTCTTTGACAACGGCGGATCCGATGAACCCGGTGGCGCCGGTTACGAAGACATGCATGGCTATCTCCTTGATGATGGAATGGTTGGCAGGTTGAGTTGACGAGCCGGCAAAGGCTCCTTTAAAACGGAGAGTGTCTCCGAATTAAGAGATAACCGGAGACACTCTCCGGTTGCAAAAAAGTTTTCCTATGGCGAGAACACGTTTGTCAGCCACGCCGCGCAAGCTGCGCAGGGACGCGCAGCAGAACCGCGAGCGGATTCTGGAGACCGCCAAAGCAGCGTTCACTCGCCACGGAGGCGAGGCCAGCATGGACGAGATTGCCAAACAGGCAGGGGTGGGAGCGGGCACGTTGTATCGCCACTTCCCCACGCGGGATGCGCTGATCGAGGCGGTCTACCGAAGGCAGGTGGAGAAGCTGGCCGCCGCCGAGAGAGAGTTGGCGGCGACGATGGCGCCGGTGGAGGCTCTGCGCACCTGGATGCTGCTGCTGGTGGATTCCATCGCGGAGAAGCAGATCATTGCGCCGGCGCTGAACAGCATCGCCGGAGGCCCTTCAAGGCTCTACGAAAGCTCCCGCAGCCTGATCCAGGAAGCAACGGAGGCCCTGGTGCGGGGCGCCAAGAAGAGCGGCGATCTGCGCCCAGAGGTGGAGGCATCCGATCTGCTGCGAGTGATAGTAGGCGTCTCGCATATCGGCTCCGGCCCGGAGTGGAGGCAGAGCGCGAAGAGACTGGTAGAGATCCTGATTGCAGGCTCGCGCAAGACATAGCAGGCCGATCGCGCGGGTAGACAGTCAGGATGGCGGCGCTGGACACTCTTGGCGGGCCTTTACCGTTCGCCCCAGTGCAGCTTGGAACGCAGAACGTTGAAGAAGCCGTTGGGATGAAGGCCCAGCAGGTGAACTTTGCGGTTGGATCGGCGGCAGAGGATGCGGTCGTTCAAGGCCACTTGCACAGCCTCCTGCCCATCGACGGTCAGGTACATCTCCTGCGGGACCACATCCACCACCACCACCACTTCAGTATCTCCAGGGAAGACGATGGGACGGATGGTGAGCAGGTGGGGGCAGATGGCCGAGAGGATCATTGCATCCACATTCGGAGTCAGGATCGGACCATTGGCCGCCAGGTTGTAGGCTGTGGACCCCGTAGGCGTAGAGACGATCACGCCATCGGCGCGGAAGCGCGCGACGAACTGGCCGTCGAGTTCAATGGCGAACTCACCCATGCGGGCGATGGCTCCCTTGGAGAGGACCACATCGTTGAGCGCCTCCCACTCGCGAACCAACTCTCCCTTGCGGAAGAGTTGGGCATGCATCAGCGTGTGGGTATCGATGAAGGCCTTATCGGCCATCCAGGCGTCCAGAGTGTCATAGAGGTCGGCCATCGGCACCTCGGTGAGGAAGCCGAGCGATCCAAGGTTGATAGCGAGAATCGGAGTTGTGGTGAGGGCGAAGGCGCGAGCGGCGGAGAGCAAGGTTCCATCTCCGCCCAGGCAGATCACCAGCACCGGAGCGTGGGAGGCCATCTCCGAGCGAGGGACGGCGGAGTTACCGAGGCCGACATAGGCGGCGCTGTCCGGTTCAAGGATCGGGGTGAAAGCATGCCCCTTGAGCCAGGCGATGAGTTCGGTGAGGATGAACTCCAACTCTGGCTTCTGCGGCTTGGAGATGATCGCTACCTTGGGCATGATGAGTTGAGTGTACCGCGCCAACCCCAACAGGTAAGTTCAACCAGGTACGAACTTGAGCGCAGAAAGGAGTGTGTACTCCGCTGCACCTCCGGCCTCACTCGACTTGCGTTCACTCGGAAACCCTTGTCTGGCTGGGTACGCCAAACTGCAAGAGGAAGCGGCAGCGTCTGCCAAGTTGTTGAAGCCAACGATGCAAGGAGTCTGAATTCTGATCCCAGCAACACTACTCGGATCCGGGCTGTCCAGGCAAAGGCTGGGCTCCAGCAGCCGTGGGAGGGGACGCCTGCGGGGATGCCGCCGGCGTGGGTTTCTGGGACGGAGACGGCGCTGCGGCAGGGGCCGTTGGAGTTGCGGTCTGAGTGGAAGGCGCCGGCGCCGATTTGTTGACCGGCTCGGAGACCGGCGCCATCCGCGCCGGCTGATTTCCTGAGAGCAGAGGCTCCGGCCCGGATGACTTCACGACAGGTTCAACCGCAGGGGATGTTGCCGGTTGGCCGGCGGCGGAGGTAGAGGCGGACCTGGAGCTGGTCAACGGTGGAGAGGGCTGTCCAGCCGAGGATGAAGGTTGCGCGGCCGCTGCGGCCACTGCGGCCGGCAACGCCGACGGCACAGCAGTAGCCCCGGTTCCCGCCCCCGTCCCGGAGGCTGTGGGCAGAACAGCCGGTGGAGGAGGCGCAGGCATTGGAATGGGAGTGGGAAGGGTCAGGGTCGCCACGTCGGTGGGGTCATCGCGCAGTTTGAAGTAGAGCGTCTTCCCATCCAGAGGCGTGGGGACGCTGAAGCTCGATGCCGCGAAGCCGATAGGAACCTCCTCGGGATGGGAAAAGTCTCTGGCGGCGCTGAAGAACTGCGCCAGGTAGAGATCATCGCCCTCCAGGGTACAGGTGGGATCCGCCAGCGTGGTGCAATGGATCGCGGTAATGTGAGGCCTGCGCACCAGATTGCCCAACGTGATCCAATCGCCGTTGGTCCCGTCGGCGGCAACCGCACGGATCCGCAACTTGCCGAAGGCGGATCTGCCAAAAGACTTGAGGAGATCGAGCGTGGCCACCGCGGTATGCTCATCCTGCAGAACCATGCTGTTGTCTTTCAGGGAGAGTTCGGTCTGCAGAGCGCCGTCGGCGGTTGCAACTTCGATGATCTCCGAGCGCGGGAAGTCCTCTTTGGTCTGGACGACGAAGGTCAGCGTCCCGTCCAGTGGAATATCGTCTTGATCGGATAGTGTGACGGGGATGCCTTGTGCCGGCTGCGCGGCGGCGGCATGGAAATAGACCAGCTTCAGGCTGGGGCGCGGGGCGAGGATTTCAACGGCGACATCCATCGTGCGGCCGTCCGTCAGCCTGACGGCGGCATAGGATCCCAGGCTGGGAGAGACGCCGGAGTTGGTCTTGAGGGGCAGATCTCCGTCCCCGGCAGCGTCCTGGCCGCCGGCGCCGCTCAAGGCATCGGCCTCCGGCGTGAACCGGTGCTTGTCGAGCTCGACAAAGGCGACATTCTCAAGCCCCTTGCCGGTCAGGATCGCGGTGTCGTCTCCGCTGTGAATCTTGAGTCCGCTCAGGGTGATGCCATTGGTGTAGGCGGTTAGGGGAAGTTCCACCGGCCTGGGGTCGCCGTACTGCTGGATGGCCAGCGAGTAGCTGCCGGGCGGAACGTTCTTGAGGGAGACGGTGAGAGCGAGTTTGTCCTCAGCGTCGTCCTGGTCTGGACCAGGCTGGGGCACGAAGCTCACCTTGGCAGCCTTTCCGCCACCAGTCAGGTTGATCTCCTGGATGCAGCCGGCGCCCTCACCACGGAGAGCAAGATGATTCTCCGCTCCGGCGAGCAGTTGTGTATCGCCAAGGATCTTCCAGCCTTTGCCGGCAATCTGTTGAACGGTGAGAGTCGGCCCCTGAAAGGGCTGGAAGCCCCAGTAGCCGCGCACCGTGCCCGTAAGGGTGAGAGCAGAGGCGGAAGCGAGCGATGAGCCGGGGGCGGAGCTGTTGGCGGCATTCGGGGCCGGTGGCGCGGGTGGAAGGGGAAGCAGAAGCAGTGGACGCCGCTGCTCCTTCCTGGCCGCCACCAGACCACCGGCGCCGGCATCCGGCTCGATGGGAATATCCGTGATGCCGGCGCTGCGGTTCAGATGCAGGACCATATCATGCGCAAAGCCGGTACTGAAGACCAGCGGCGCTCCCTGGAGCGGAAGAACCAGCCTGGGCCGAAGCAAACATACAACTTCGCCGGGATTGGGTGGGCGCAGCGGAGGAAACTTGGCGCTCTGAATCGCCGGGAGACCGACGACGATGACGGACATCGGATTATGGAAGGACGGCGGCGAGTTCAGCTTGAGATTCAGCGTGTCCCCCTGCGGGAAGCTGAGGCCGGGGATGTACTGATACTGCGCGGTGTGCAGACTCCCGATCAGAGCGATCAGATCCACGACGGTTCCCACATAGGCGGAGTAGTAGCCATCGCCGGCCGCCTGCGTTGTGGAGGCAGAGTTGATGAAGTTCGAGGATGGTCCCCCGGAGAGAACCTCAGCGATGCCCTGGCCGTGACCATCGTTGAGAATGACGGGGGCGCTGGATTGGGTCAAGCAGGCTACCTGGTCCTCCACCGGCTGTTGAAAGCAGCCCGCGTCCGGCCGCAGGTCCAGCGTAGCCGCAAGCCTGGCAGAGCGCTTCTGAATGGTCTTGGCGTCATCGTCAGCCACACTCTGCATGGCGGATAGATAGCGCTGAATGCGTCCTTCCTCGAAGGAGGCTTCGTTGAGGTCGGCGTCGGCGCGGATAAAGGTTCCGGGGTTGCCCCGTACGGCGGAGCGAAGCGTCTTGAAGTCGCCGCCGGTCTTCGGAGCAATGAACAGTAGCGCCTGCTCGGCGCCCTCCGGCACCACCACGGTCGTGCCTTCCACGACGGCCTTCCGGTCCCAGGTGTCGATGGCTGTAAACCACTTTCCCGGAGGTACGTTGGTGGTGCCGCGCAGGAAGGCGATCACCAGCAGGAGATGGTTGGACTGGGTACGCGGGAGGTCGGCCTTCACCCAAAGACGGTCCCCCGGCTGGAGATCGGGAACCTCCGCGATGGGAAGCGTCATGCCTTCGCGGGTCACTCGAACCTCAATCCTGGGGCCGACGAGGTCAAAGCGAGCGCCGCCGGCATGCAGAACCGGGGTGAGAAACAGCGTCAAAAGAAAGACGGCTAAGACTCGATGGGCTTTCATCTCCTCCAGATTAGACGTTTTGCAGCCGTTGAGGGGTTGCGAATTCTCGATCGGCAGCCACAGATTATTGATTCCACGTGATTTGCGCATGAAAGCGAGGACTCGGAAGAAGCTCCGGCGCGATCATCTCCAGCGGAGATGCAGAAGAAACTCGCGGTTGCCCTCCATACCCAGGATGGGCGAGTCCATGGCGGCAAGCACCTCTCCGCCGAGGGCTTGTGCGGCGCTCGCTACCCGCTCCACGGCGAGTTGATGCGCTGCGGGATCGCGAACGATGCCACCTTTGCTGACGTGCTGGCGGCCGGCTTCAAACTGCGGCTTGACCAGCAGCACAGCCTCACCTTTCCAGCGCTCCCCGGCGGAAGCCAGCGCCGCCGTGACGGCCGGCAACACCAGCGTGGCGGAGATAAAGCTGACATCCATGGCAAAGAAGCGGATGGGCAGGGGTGAGAGCGGAACAAGCTCACCGGGGGCCAGCAGGCGGGCGTTGCAGCGCTCCTTGAGCGTCACGCGCGGATCGCTGCGAAGTTTGTGGTGGATCTGGCCGTAGCCCGTATCGATGGCCAGAACGCCGGCGGCGCCATGCTGCAGTAGGCAGTCGGTAAAACCGCCGGTGGAGGCTCCGATATCGGCGACAGCTATGCCTTCGACCGGAATACGCCAGCTATGGAGAGCGGCTTCGAGTTTGAGGCCGCCACGGGAGACGTAGCGCAGATCCTCCCCCAGAAGGCGGATGGCTGCATCGTCGGCGACCGGGGTTCCGGGCTTGTCCACGCGTTGTTCTTCCACCAGAACGCGGCCGGCCAGGATCATCGCCTGGGCGCGCTCGCGGGAGGCGGCCAGCGAGCGATCCACCAGGAGTTTGTCGAGACGAAGCTTCATGATTCCGGCGCCGGCGCAGGTCTCCTTAACCGATTACCGCTCTGCGGCCCGTGTCCTCATTTCTCCGCACGCCATCGGCGCGGGGCCACGCAAAGAGCTGCTCCCAGTTTCAGCATAGCGGAGGACGAGGGAGTCATGCGTCCCCAGGATTGGATTAAGATGGGGCGCAGATGAGAGCCAAGGCGATGGCGAAGGAAGAGGCAGCCCGGGATTGGGACGTGACCCAATATCTGCGCTTTGAGGAGGAACGCTCTCGCCCCTCGCGCGATCTGCTGGCGCAGGTGGAGTTGACGAGCGCGCGGAAGGTAGTGGATCTGGGCTGTGGACCGGGAAACTCCACGGCGCTGCTGGTGGAACGCTTTCCAGAAGCTGTCGTGATTGGGGTGGATGCCTCGCCTCCGATGCTGGCGAAGGCTCGGGAGAGGCTGCCGGAGTCGCGCTTTCCGCTCTGTTCCTTTCTAGAAGCGGACCTGGTGAGCTGGACGCCGCCCCAGGACACCTGCCTGATCTTTGCCAACGCGGTGTTGCAGTGGATTCCGGAGCACCAGAGCGTGATGCGGCGGCTGCTGGAGGCGCTGCCCGAAGGTGGCGTGCTGGCGGCGCAGATGCCGGACAACTCCGGAGAACCCTCGCATCGGCTGATGCAAAAGGTTGCGCTCCGCTCGGCGTGGGTCGGGCCCTTGGCCAGGGCGCGCGCCGCGCGAAGGCCGTTACCCGAGGCCGAAAGCTATTACGGCCTTCTGCAGCCGCTGTGCCGGCGGCTGGAGATCTGGCGCACCGAATATATCCATGCTCTGGATGGGCCGCGGGCGATTGTGGAGTGGTTCAAGGGCTCATCCCTGCGGCCGTTTCTCTCCGCGCTGAGCCGGGACCAGAGCGAGGAGTTTTTGCGAGCTTACGAAGAAGAGATTGCAAGGGCGTATCCCCCTAGGATGAACGGGAGAACGCTGCTTCGCTTCCCACGGTTGTTTCTTGTCGCTACCAGATAATGCTGGATAACGGCGCATTGGGAGTTCACCGAAGAGAGAGGAGAGCATGGCGCTGACGGAGTTGAGGGCCGGGATGCGGCACGCCGAGACCATCACGGTCGAGGATCGGCTGACGGTAAGGCAGGTCGTGGGTATGCTCGTTCAAGAGACAGATATGCCGCCGGTTCTGGCTACCGCCTACATGATCGGGTTTGTGGAGTGGACCTGCATGCGGCTACTGGAACCGTACCTGGAACCGCGGCATCGCAGCCTGGGCACGCGGGTAAACCTGAGCCACTCCGCCGCAACTCCGGTGGGCATGAAGGTAACCGCAGAGGTCACGCTGGAGTCGGTCGAGGGACGGAGGTTGCGTTTTCGCGTCATCTGCCGGGATGAGCTCGACGTGATCTGCGAGGGACAGCATGAACGGTTCGTGGTGGATATCGATCGTTTCCTTAGCGGTGTTGCGAAGAAACAAACGGCGCTGGGAGCAAAACCGGCGTAGCTGGGCCGCACAGGCCATCTTGCGGGTTGCTTTTCGAGGCAGAAAGACCCCCGGGAAGTAAGGCTGGCGGACACCCGGCTTGGGTCGCCGTTCCTTTGGCGGCAGACTTCCCGGCAGAAGGAGAAAACTCGTTCCGCGGGAACCGAAGGCGTAAACCCCCTTCGCAGAGCAAGGGAATGACGTACACTGGGCTCGCAGGCTACAGAACCGTCGAAAGACAAGACTCTGAGAATGCCGAGCAGTGCAGGCGCAGAGTTCTCCGGTATGAGTTGGAAGGGCGCGGATTCCGGCTTTGATGCGTAGCGGTTCCCTGCTTCCGCGTCCCCGGAGGCAATCCATTCGAGCGAGCGAGTGCGTTCTATGAACAATGGCGTGAATGAATCAAAGGCGGTGGCGCAACCGGAACCGGAGGACGATGGCGCGTTGCTGGCGCGGGTTCAGCGAGGCGATGAGCGAGCCATGGCGGTCTTCTTCGATCGGTACTCGAAGATCGTCTATTCGGTGGCGTTGCGGGTGCTGCGGGATAACGCATCGGCCGAGGATGTGATGCAAGAGATCTTCATGCAGGTCTGGAGAACCCCGCATAGCTTCTTGCCCAGCAAGGGAGTTCTGGGCGGCTGGCTGGCGTTGCTGGCGCGCAACCGTTCCATCGACCGGCTGCGCCGGAGACGGCCCAGCGAGCCGATCCAGGAGTTGACCCTCGCATCGGCGAGCAATCTGGGCAACGACGCCGAGCGGTCGCTGCTGATGCAGCGCGCCAGAGCAGCCGTCAAGCTGTTGCCCATCGAACAACGAAAGACTCTGGAGATGGCGTTCTTCGATGGGCTGACGCACAACGAAATCACTGAGATGACCGGAGATTCTGTGGGAACGGTCAAGAACCGAATGCGCAGCGCACTGCTCACGCTGAGAAAGGAACTGCAGGCATGAACGAAGCCAACCACTTGACCGCCGACAATCTTTATCTCTTTGCGCTGCAGTTCCTGCAGGAACCCGAGATGCGCAACGCTGCGGCCCACCTGAAGGAGTGCGCGGTATGCCGCGCCCAGTTAGGCGAGGTTCAGGGAGAGATGGTGGCTTACGCTCTGACGGCGGAGATGCAGTCGCCGCCTACTCAGGCTCGGGAGCGGCTGTTGCGCCAGGTGGCGGAAGAGAAGAAGGAGGTTCCCGCGGATCCGGTGGAGGAACCGCGAGAGCCGATGCTCTACCCGCGTAACAGCCGAATGTATCTGATGGATGCCCCGGAGGAGAAAGAGCCGCGCCGGGTGGCTCCTGTGATGGCTTGGCTGGGATGGGGTGTGGTGGCCTGCCTGGCCGTGGTCACCGGAATTCAGGTGGACCAGCGGCAGATGGTGCAGCAGGATCTGGATGTGGCCATGGCGCAGTTGAGTCAAAGTCAACAGCAGAACGGACGCGCCGAACAGGTGTTGCAAACCTTGCGTGATCCCACCGCAATGCAGGTGGCGATGCACCTGCCCTTGAGCGCCACGGCGCCACCCAAGCTAGACCCTGAGGCTCACGTCATCTATCTTGCCCGGACCGGAGCGCTGCTGTTTTTGGCCGATCACCTCGACCCGCTGCAGAGCGGAACGACTTATGAGCTTTGGCTGCTGCCGGCGCAAGCCGGGCAGCCGGCCATCTCCGCCGGGCTGTTCAAGCCGGATTCCAATGGCAACGCCTCGGTGGTGATGCCGCCGTTGCCCAAAGGGGTGATGGCCAAGGGCTTCGGCGTCACCGTGGAAAAGGATGGCGGGTCGCAGACGCCCACCGCACCCATCATTCTGGCGGGAATGTAGCTCACCGCAGGTCTCGGAGACGGAAGGAAGAGACGCAACGGGAGTCAGCGGCTTTGCTGCGCTGCAAATCTCCATAAAGAGGCCAATCTCGAGAGATCTGCCCGCCGTTGCCGCAGAACCCGATGACTGGAATCCACTTGTCTGGAAGAGGGCTGCGAGGCGGGACGGATGGCTCGCGCATTCCGTGATGTTGGGCGCCCGGAAGGGGGTATAAAAAAGCGTCTTCCGCTACGGAAGACGCTCAGAACCCAGATTCCTTCAGTGCTTCTACCGCTATTTCGCGGTCACCATAACACCATACGGAATGCCATTTCCTTGCAGCGAAATGTGGGTCTGCACGGTGTTGGTATCGGTATAAATGATGCTCATGTACTGATTATCCGAAGAGGTGACATACACCTTGCCGGTGGGAAGGCCACCGGTGGCGGCGATCGCGTTTGGATGACCAAAGATATAATTGGCGGTGCCGTTGGCGAGGAGTGTGGCGGCGGAGCCGGAGATACCGCAGATGGTGGTTGTTACGGTGTTGGTCTGCAGGTCAATCACCGTCACGGAGCCTTGACCGGCGCCGCAGGTTCCCGTGCTGTCCAGTTGGTTGACCACATAGGCAGCGGGGTTATTTCCTTCGAAGCCCTGCAGAACGGCGACCTGGGAAGCGCCGATGCCGACCGGGACCGTGGCGATCACATCCCCAAAGCCGACGCCATCCTCGGGATTGGTAGGGCTGCAGTTCGGGTTGGTGGGCTGCGCCGTGGCGTTACAGAGCGGAATATTGATGATGCTCAGGCTGCCGGCGGTAAGCTGCTCCCAGTTGGCCGTGTCGGTGGGCGGACTGCCGCTGAATCCGCTGTTCAGCGCCATGTAATAGCTGGTCTTCCCGGCCACCGTGTAGGTGACAATCTGATTCTGCTGATATGTGGTGGTGGCGCTATAGGCCCCCTGGTAGTCTTGCGGCGCCGATATATCCGCGCCGTTGCCGGCGTTCAGCACGACCAGTTCATTGGCCACCGTGTTTAGATCCGCCCACACCGGGTTGCTGCCGACAGTGATGCTGGGCTTGTCGACATCGAGTTCATTGCTGGGAACATTCAGCACGGAGACGGTGCCAGACCCCTGATTCATGATGAAGGCTCGGTCGGTGTTGGTGGTCATCACCCCGTAGACCGGATCGATGCCCACCGGAATCTGCGCGGAGTCCGAGAGCGTGGTCGTCGAAACCGTCTCGATGGAGTCCACCTGGCCGTTGGTTCCGGGGGAGTTCTTGCTAATGGCGTAGACGCGCGGGGCGTTGGTAGTGCCCACCACGTAAAAGGGATTGGTCCCTCCCGCCTCGATATCGACCGTGTCATAGAGGGCAGCGGTGGAGGCGTTGACTGCGGCAATGCTGTCCAAGCCACCTTGCGGTATGAAGATGGTCGAGAGACCGCTGGCGGGCGAAAAGGCCGACATGGACACCGGCTCGGACTCCACCGGAAGCGAAGTAAATACAATATCGCTGGTAAGCAGCGTGGAGGGGTTGGAGAGGGAAAAGGTACTCAACGAACCGTCCAGGTTGGTGACGTAGCCCTGGCTGCCATTGACATTCACCACAAAATAATTGGGGTTGGTGACAAGATTCGGCGTCGCCAGCAGCGTATCGCCGGAGAAGTCCACGATCGTAGCCAGCGACTGCTCGCCGCTGATCGTAGGTATCGAGATGGCGACAGCATATTTGGTGAGCTGGCCGGCGGGGCCAACGGGGTTGACGGCGGCGACCACAGGACGATAGTTGTCGCCACAGCCGGCAGTCGCCATCAGAATGGAGAGGCTGGCAATGCCGGCGAGGCCGGCGCGGCGCGCGAGGCCCGCCTGGGATCCGAAGCCGGAGCGGCAAAGGCGATTCCCAAGCAGATGCATAGAAATTGAACGCGACATTCTGAACAAACAGTACTCCCCAAAAGAGGCCGCTTTAAACCGAGCCAGGGACGGAACCCAAGTGCTTCCAAACCCGGACACTGCGGATCCGGACTCTCCTGACAGGCTATGGACGATCTTCGCGGCTACCTTCAGCATCTGATTGTAAACGAATCAAGCCGCGTATCCCGGCGCGGAGGGACAAAGAACCGAGAGCTGGAATCCCACCCGGGACAGGAGAACGGGACAGGAGAAAAAATAGGATGAACGAATCGGAGACGATTTTAGAGATGCTGGGGGGCCGGCAGCGGGAGGCTCGTACTCTGGCGGTCATTGGGCTATCCGATGACCCGAGCAAACCCAGCTACGCGGTTTCCGCTTACATGCGGGAGCACGGATACAAGATTTACCCGGTGAATCCAGTCATCGAGAGCGTACTGGGAGAGAAGAGCTATCGCTGCCTGGCGGATTTGCCGGTCAAACCGGATGTGGTAAACGTCTTTCGGCGAGCGTCCTATCTACCCAAGGTGGTCGACGAAATGCTCCCCCTGGGACTGAAAAACCTGTGGGCGCAGATGGGAATCTGGAACCCGGAGGCGGCTGCCCGCGCAGAGGCTGCCGGGATCCGGGTGGTCATGGACCGCTGCATCATGGTGGAGCACCGCCGGCTATTCGGCTAGGCCGCCAAAGAGATCCATTGTGCTGTTTCCCGGGCGGTTTCTTCTACAATAGAGAGATGATGGCACGGCGCTGGAACAGGATACCGCGAGCGGCAGGCGTAGCCGCCCTGCTGCTGACCGCACTCCTGGATTGGAGCGCGCAGGCGCAGATCGCCGAAGTAGGCAACGGTGGGCCAGGGCCGGTAAAAGCCGAACATCTGACGGCGGAGTTGACCGCGCTTTCACCCCAGATCGCCGCGGGTGGGACGCTGCAGGCCGGGTTGGTGTTGACCATTCAGGAGGGGTGGCACGTCTACTGGATCAACGCCGGCGATTCGGGAGAGCCGCCCGCTCTCAATTCGCTGC
>JAKAQS010000106.1 GCA_021819585.1 Acidobacteriota bacterium | reverse complement strand
GGGTGTTTTTGCCAGGGAGGAGACCGTTTCTTGGGTAGTGCCTCAGTTTGAAATGCGCGCCGCTTGCCCCAAAATCCCAACGGAGCGGACAATGGTTCTATGGATGCGAACACGCTGGCAAAGTCGATAGTGGATCAGGCGATAGGCGATAAGCCCATCAAGAAGAAAGATGCTAAGGCGACTGAGCGAGGGTTTGCGAGGGCAAAGGTGTTGACGCCTGAGAAGCGTTCAGAGATAGCGTCAAAAGGTGCCGCTAAGCGTTGGTCTACGAAAAAATCGTAGTGTCATGCATTGTCCTACAAAGCAATGCTCTGTAAAGCGTACCAACACCAATAAAATACTTTCACATTAGGTCTTGCGTAGATTTCTACGATTAATACACTCAGTGAAGAGGACGACCCCACCAGTGGTTGGTGAGGTCGGTAGGGGTTTATATCCAGACTGCGATGAGCAAACCATCAGCAGTTTGAATCACCACAACCACAATTCGAATGTGTCTTCGTCTCATGGTTCCCCCTTTCCTCACATCGCTTGATTTACGGCGTTGGCGCGCCGTAGGCGATGGAGCTTAGAGGTGAGTGGAGCTGGAGGGAATCGAACCCTCGTGGCGTAGCTTTGCGGGCCTGCACACGAACCAATCCAGCCCCGAAAAAACAGGCCCAGTTTACCAGTTCATGGTAGCTGGGCTTTCTTTTTGTAGGGAGGCTGATTCCTGAGCGGCCTCGCGCATCAAGTCGTAATCCGGCGTAATAGCACCGTACAGGCCACGTCCGCGCCGCTCAATCTTTCCCTCTTTAGCTAATTCGCTAAGGTATGGACCCACAGAGTTTTCCTTTGCTCCCAACGCTGCTGAAACAGCAGTCATTGTGTATGCCATGTCTGGCCTCTTTTCCAAGAATTGAATGATCCGGGGCTTGAGGTTCTGCACGGGAACTAAGACGATGTTTGCTTCCCCTTGCGTGAAAAACGACTCCCAGCGAGCCTCAAGCTCGGCAACCCTACTGCGGGCTTGCCTGAGTTCTGTTGCGAGTTCCATTACTTCTTCCGGTTGCGGTACAGGCATTGGCGTGCCCTCCCTTTCGTGGTTATAGAAAGCCTACCATTAAACCGTAGGGCGAATGTAATTTCGCCTAAAAGTTCTTGACACCCTATGTTTTATCAAGCATAATTATCAATATGAATTATCTGAACAATGCCGAACGCGCCCGGATCGTATCTTGCTTAGTAGAGGGAAACAGCATCAATGCAATCTCTCGGATGCTGGGTTTTTCGACCAATACCATCACAAAGCTGTTGGTGCAGATGGGTGAGGCTTGCCGCGCATATCACGATGAACACGTTACGGGTGTGAAGTCGAAGCGGGTTCAGTGCGATGAAATCTGGTCGTTTGTAGGTGCAAAGATGGCCAACGCCACAGAAGAGCAGGTCGCTAACGGGTGGGGCGATGCCTGGACATGGACGGCCCTGGATGCCGATTCCAGGCTGGTTATTTCTTATCTTGTAGGGCAGCGTGGCGCGGCTTGGGCGAAGGTCTTTATGGAGGATGTAGCCTCGCGAGTCTGCACCCGTATCCAGATCACTACAGACGGTCACAGGGCTTATGCTGAGGCCGTAGAAGGTGCATTCGGAATGGATGTGGACTACGCGAAGCTGATAGAGCTGTACGGTCCTGATTCCTCGCTAGATCGCCGTTACAGCACAGGTGAGTGCATCGGCACACAGACCGCTGTGTTGGCAGGTTCGCCCGGCCCTAACCATATCAGCACTTCTTATGTGGAGCGGCTAAACCTCACCACGCGGATGCAGATTCGCCGCTTCACACGCCTTACCAATGGCTTCTCTAAGAAGTGGGAGAATCACGAAGCGGCGGTTGCGCTTCACTTTCTGCATTACAACTTCTGCCGCATCCACAAGACGTTGCGTGTCACCCCTGCGATGGAAGCGGGTCTGTCTGGTCACGTATGGACAGTGGATGAACTGGTAGCCTTGCTCCCTGAGCCTGTGGCTAAGAAGCGCGGCTCTTACAAGCCCCGCATTTCAAACTGAGGCACTACCGTTTCTTGCTTGCTCCCGCGCATGGGTGAACGCCGCTAGATGCTCTGGACGGGCAGCGTCATGAGGTCTGTGACGCAGGCTACCTCGCGCTGCACGAAGGGTTCGGCGTAACGGATGCCCGCCAGCAGACCATAGTGCCGGGCCGTGGCAAAGGTGCGCTCGCGGATCTCCTCCTCCGGGACAAAGAGTCCGGCTCCGGCGGTCTGATTGCCGTACTGGGAGCGATAGGCGAGCAGAGATTGCAGGCGCGTCTCGATATGGGCTGAGATGTCCACCACGAAGGTAGGGCGGACATCGGCGTAGAGTGAGGCGTACAGGATCTTGAAGGGGCGGTGCGGAGCGCCGTGCTCCGGGGATAGATCCAGGCGAGCCAGACCGGCCACGAAGCACGCCTCGTATCCGAGCGTGGAGGTGGTGTAGTGGTCGGGATGCCGGCCCTGCCAGTATGGGAGGATGACCACCCGCGGGCGAAGACGGCGCAGCACGGCCGCGATCCTGAGCCTGTTCTCCAGGGTGTTTTGAACGTTGCCGTCAGGAAGATCCAGAGCCTCGCGATGGGAGACGCGAAGGATTCGGGCAGCTTCGGCAGCCTCGGCAGAACGATCTTCAGCGTTGCCACGGGTACCCATTTCTCCACGGGTCAGATCCAGAATTCCACTGCGCCAGCCCAGTGACTGTTGGACCAGAAGGGTTCCTCCACAGGTCTGCTCGACGTCGTCGCGGTGAGCCGCGATGGCCAGAACGTCGATCTGGCCGTCGTAAGAGCCTGGATGCGGAGCGGGAGACGCCTGGGGAGTACTCATGAAGGGTTAGCGTTTCAGCGAAGGCCGGTGATGGAGATGGCATGGAATGCTGAAGCAGACGGATCTTCGGATTTTACTGGAAGTTGATCGGATTTTCAGCGGCCAATGCTTGCGTCGTGGCATAAAAGAACGAGGCAGGCTGTGGGCCAATCCTCCGGTTGACGGCTTCCAGGTGAAGGAGGCTGAGAGGGAGCCGCCCCTGGGGAGGACTCCCTCTCGATGGAAGGATTTTGCGGAACGCCGGCGTCAGCCATGAAGCCAGACGGATTTTAGTCGGCGCTGTTGGTCAGGGCATCAATGTAAGCGACGTCGTTGACGGTGCCCTGAATCGTCATGTTGATATTGTTGATCTCTGAACCAGGCGTGCCCCCGTTTTGGTCCTGCAACTGTTCGATGGGAAGGATTGGGTTGGGATTGAGCCCGGTATAGAAGCCATGGAGCTGGCCACCGTAAGCGGTATACACCTTGAAGTAGTTCTGCACCCAGCACAGGCCGGTCAGACTGCCGTAGTAGTACATGTCCTGATCGGTGTTGGGATAGGGAACGGTGACTGGCGTTACCGAGGAGATGTTCGACTGCACGACCTGAGGAATGATGGTGGCCGGGGGCGTGGCCGTGCCGGTGGTCAACATGGTCAGGCAGTTGTAGTTTCCAGCCTGGTCGGTGTAGCCCTGGGAGGCCAGTTCCGCCTGCGCGGTGGCGTAGCGGACGCCACTTGAGCAATTGGAGGATCCCACCCACAACGTGTCGTTATCGGCGAACAGCATCCGGTTATGGGTGCCGTCTGAGATCGAAATCGGCTTGCTGACGCTATAGGTGCTGAGATTGATGGTGGTGAGATTGCCGGCCCAGTGGCCCTGATACGGGCCAGAAGTCTGGAGTTGCTGACCGGCGGTATACAGGTAAGTTGCGTCCGGGATGGCATCCGTTACGCCGCCGGGGATGGGAATAGGATTTGGAACTCCGTTGGGAAGAGGGGAGACGGGGCTGGGAGCGCCGGAACTCAGGGGATTGACAGTGGGAACCAGATTGATGTTGAGCTGCGATGTCTGGAGAAATTCGACGCTGGCCGTCTTGCCGCCATTTTCCGGCCCGGAGTTGAGTACGTAGGCGGTCGAGCCGTCGATAGAGAAGATGACGTTCACTGGGCGGTCATAGGTTCCAGCTACCGGGACAACGCAGTAGGCCGGCAGCAGGATCGGCTCGCAGTCCACATAGCCTGGAGGATAGATGGGGATGGAGGTCGCGGGCAGCTTCACGACTCGGTAGAGTGTATTGGAGTTCTGCACCATCGCCAGGACGACGCTGGCGCCGGGGTTGATGACGGCTTTGTCGACGCCGGGAAGGTTCAGGTCGTAGGTGACACCGCCGGTGTTGAAGATCAGTATTCCCGCCTGCTCGTCCGCGCCGGCGAACATCGTGCCTACAGGCGCGGCCGCTGCAGAAGGGGGAGAGGCGCCGTCGTTCAAGACCACTCCGGTGGAAGCCTCCGTGCCGTAGTTGATATCGGTGAGATTACCGTCGTTGTAAGAGAGCACGTAACCTGTGGTCTCTTCTGGGAAGTTGATGATCCTGGTTGGATTGCCCTCGGAGTAGCCGGAGATCTTGAATTCCGGAATAGTGTTCTGAAAGTTGCCGCGCAGATTGCGCAGGCCATCGATGATCTCAAGTCCGCCAGTGGTTCCGTTGGCGGTGTAGGCTGCCATCACGCGTTCCTGGAGGTGGCTCGGCGGCACGGGCCGATTGGAGTAAACATTCGTTGTAATCTTGTAGGGCACCACCTGGTAGCAGCCGGTGAGAGCGAGCAGGGTCATCGCCAAGAGCATGCCCGAAGCCGCCAGGGCAGGAAAACTTCTCATCTTCAATGTGAAACACTCCAAGCGGTAGCCGCCCCAAGGGCGGAGTCTTCGATTTCTTCAGCCAAGTATAACAGGGGGTGGGGGTGTCTCGGTACTTTGGGGCAGTCTGGAAGACCCCCACGGAGGCCGCCGGGATCAGCCGGAGCCGCCGGGTTTTTGCCGGGAATTTGGACCTGCCTGGCGAGGGGGCTTGGATGAATTGGCGTTATACGATTGAAGATCAGGCACTTTCCATGCGGTGCAGGGCGGGAGATCGATGAAGGCCGAGGTCGAGAGGCTTTTTGAGGGTGGGACGACGTTGTGCGATGGCGCCATGGGCACCATGTTGTATGCCTGCGGTGTCTTCATCGACCGGTGCTATGACGAACTGAACGTCACCCAGTCGGAGATGGTGCGGTCGGTACACCAACAGTATCTGCAGGCCGGCGCCGAGGTGATTGAAACAAACACGTTTGGCGCCAACCGCTTTCGCCTGCAACGGTTTGGCCTGCTGGAGAAGGTGAAAGAGTTCAATCTTGCCGGCGCGGCGCTCGCCCGCCAATGCGTGGATGCTATCCGGGAGAAGCGGCAGAGGCCGGCGTTTGTGGCTGGAGCGGTAGGGCCGCTGGGGGTGCGGTTGGAGTCGCTCGGAGAGCGTGGGCCGGAGGAGGCGCGCGCGGCCTATGCCGAACAGATCCAGGCTCTGGCGGAGGGTGGAGTGGATCTGCTTCTGCTGGAGACCATGATGTCGATGGACGAAGCGGAGCAGGCATTGCTGGCCGCGCGCCAGGTAGCGCCGCGGTTGAAGGTGGCCGTGCTGTTTACCGTGGGTGAGGATGTCAACTGCCTGGACGGAACCAGCGTGGCTGCGGCAGTGGAACGGATGGAGGCGTTGGGCGCCGATGCTGTGGGCTGCAACTGCAGCACCGGCCCCGCGGTTGTTCTCAGCGCCGTGGAGAGGATAAAGGCAGTGACGAAGCTGCCGATCGTCGCTATGCCCAATGCAGGGACGCCGCGCAGCGTCCAGGGGCGCAACATCTATCTGACCTCGCCGGAATATATGGGAAGCTTTGCGCGCAAGTTTGTACGCGCCGGCGCAAGTTGGGTGGGAGGCTGCTGCGGAACCACTCCGGAGCACATCCGCGCCATGCGCAGCGCACTCCGGGCCATGGCGGCGCAGGACGCAGGCGAGGCTTCCACCGGAGGCGCAAGCTTGCCAAAGACGCAACTGGCGGGCAAGCTCGCAGGGTCGCGCGTGAGCGTATCTGTTTCTGAGGCCCGAGGAACCGGAAGTGCGAGCGAGAGTTTCGTCTTCCGGAAGGAGGGAACCGAGCCGGAACCTCTGCGCCGGAGGTCTCGTATCGGAGCCTCGATCGCCGGCGGGCGGTTTGTGACCATGGTGGAGATCGTCCCTCCCAAGGGAATTGACTGCGGCAAGGAGTTGGCTGGAGCAGCTCTGCTGGCGGAGTTCGGGGTGGACGCGATCAACGTGCCGGATTCTCCGCGCGCCAGCGCGCGGATGAGCGCCCCGAGTCTATCTTTGCAGATTCAGCAGAAGGTGGGGATCGAGACGATCCTGCACTTCACCTGCCGAGACCGCAATGTGCTGGGCATCCAGAGCGAGCTTCTGGGTATCGCTTCCCTGGGGCTGAAGAATATCCTTTGCCTGACGGGCGATCCTCCCAAGATGGGCAATTATCCCGATGCTACCGCCGTGTTCGACGTCGATGCGATCGGGCTGGTGAAAATTGTGAATGACCTGAACCATGGGCTGGATATCGGGCAGAATCCGATCGGTGGGTCGACCGGCTTTACGATGGCGGTGGCGGCCAATCCAGGCGTCTCCGACATCGACCGCGAGGTGCGCCGCTTTGCCGGCAAAGTAGAGGCGGGAGCGGAGTACGCCATTACTCAGCCGGTCTTCGATCTCAAGCTGCTGGAGGTCTTTCTGCGCCGCATTGAGGGCTTTCGGATTCCAGTGATTGCCGGGATCTGGCCACTCACGAGCCTGCGCAACGCGGAGTTCATGAAGAACGATCTGCGGGTTTCCATGCCGGATGAGATTCTGGAGCGCATGGCGGCTGCTCCGGATAAGGACGCGGCTGTGGCTGAGGGTGTGGCGATCGCCCGACAGATGCTGGAGTCTGTGCGAGGCGCGGTGCAGGGTGTGCAGGTAAGCGCTCCCTTTGGCAGGTATGGATTGGCCACCCAGGTGCTGGGGCTCGAGAGAGGGAACAAGTAATGGCGAGCTTTGAAGAGCAGATGGCGGAGCTGGAGAAGGTTGTCGAGCGCTTGGAGCGTGGTGATCTCACGCTGGAGGAGAATGTCAGCCTGTTCGAGCGAGGAATGCAGTTGTCAAGCGCCTGCAAGGAACAACTTGCCAAGGCGGAGAGCCGAGTTCAGGTGTTGCTGGAGCCGGAACGGGCCGGACCCGTCCGCATGGAGGATCTCCCAGAACTCTCCGTTGACGAGACCGGCCAGGAGGGGGCGCAGGAGACGTTGCAAGAAGAGGATGGAGATCGGTAAAGCATTTTTCCAGTAGGTGTATTGCGGGGCCTCGCCGCGGATGGGCGTTTTCCCCAAACAAAACGCCTCCGCACGTCCCCTATGGAATACCCGGCAACAGGAAAAATGCTATGCGAGATATCGCTCTCCCGGTGTGGATGGGTCTTCCGATGCAGACTCGGTGTGATGTTTTCATTCCATCCCCGCAGGCAAGCGTGCCGGAGGCCTCGGATGATCGGAGAAGATGTCCATCAAGGTCGAGGCGGCGGGATACACCGGTAGCGGAAAAAACCTTATCGCAGCCGCCCGGGGTTCGCGCGACCCATGCGAGCCGAGACACAGCCCCATCTTTCATCGATAAGGCCGGGATCTGTCAGCGGCTGCGGCTGGTGACGAAGCCGGGAACCCAGAGCAGAGCACGCTTGTAGTCGCTCTCGGGAAGGTCCGCGACGGATTGGCGGGCGGCTTCGGCGTAGGCGCAGGCTGTATCCATGGCATAGGAGATGGAGCCGTGGCGGTTCAGAATCTCCAGGATATCGGTGTGAGTGATGCGCTTGAAGCTGCGGTCAGCGAGCACCGTGCGGATCGCTTCACGGTCTGCCCCTGTGCCCCGCTCCAGAGCGTGGATCACCGCCAGGGTCGCCTTTCCCTCACGCAGGTCGGAGGCGGAGGGTTTCCCCAGCACCTCGTCATTGGCGGTCAGATCCAGAACGTCGTCGACGATCTGAAACGCCAGGCCAAGGTTGCGGCCATACTCGCCCAGGGAATCCTCAAAGGAGATTGCGGCGGCGCCAGGCGTAGAGTCGGCGATGATCGCTCCCAGTTGCATCGATACCTTGAAGAGGCAGGCGGTCTTGCGATAGATCAGGTCGAAGTACTCTTCCTCGTTGATCAGATGCCCCAGTTTCTCCATCTGGAGCAGCTCGCCTTCCACCATCTCCTGGGTGAGGGAGATCAGCAGGTCAAGGATGCGGAAGTTGCGTTCGTCCAGCGCCGTCCGGAAGGCCTGCATGTAAAGCCAGTCGCCGGCCAGCACGCACTTGGCGTTGCCCCAGGTGGTGTTTGAGGAGGGGCGGCCGCGGCGCAGGTTGGCCTCGTCGATGATGTCGTCATGCACCAGGGTAGCGGTATGGAGCATCTCCACCACGGCGCCCATACGGATGCGCGCTTCACTCTGGCAGTCGAGGCTCTTGGCCGAGAGCAGAAGAAGGAGCGGGCGGATGCGCTTGCCTCCGCCGGAGATCAGATAGTTGGCGATATCGGTGACGACGGCAACCGGAGAGCTCGATTGTCGAGCGAATTCGACTTCAATCGCACCCAGATCGTCCTTGAGTAGTTCAAAGACTTCGGCGGCTGTCGCGATGGAGATCGTGCTCATCCCTGACTCAAGAGTAGCAGGTGAAGGAGATCAACGGTGAGAGTGGCAGACAGACGGCAGGGATGCGGCGGCTGCGGAGGCGCCAAAATGGCACATACCATGTCTCCCTTTGATCCTTATTGAGACCGCAATACCCGAACCATCTGGCTCTGAAGCTGGAGGCGGATTCGCCTTTTTGGAATGCGATTACCGGCCAAGTCGGTTGGGGGAAACGGCCGGCGCCGTCCAGGCTCCATGCTCCACCGCCACGAAGATGGCTCTAGGTCTCTGACCGCTTGATTTTGCACCAACCTTGGGCGCCCCAGGTCTCGATTTTGAGACCTGGGAAACGGAAGATGCCAACGTACGAATTCACGCGGTCAAAGACCTAGTTGGACCGATAGTTCGTGAACTGCGGTTCGAGGCCAAGATCCTTGCCGCGCAGCAGGGCGATGATCTGCTGCAGTGTGTCGCGATCCTTGCTGGTCACCCGCACCATATCCCCCTGGATGCTGGCCTGCGCCTTGAGTTTGGAATCCTTGATGGCGGCGACGATCTTCTTGGCGGCATCCGAAGAGATTCCCTGCTTGAGTTTGATCTTCTGGCGGACCGAGGAGTTGGCTGCCGGTTCGACCTTCTCATATTCAAGGTTCTTGAGGGAGACGTTGCGTTTGACGAACTTCTGCGCCAGGATTTCAATCACTGCCTTCAAGGTGTACTCATCCTGTGAAGCCAACTGTACGGTGTCCTGTCCTTCCAGGGTGATGGAGGACCTCGAGTTCTTCAGGTCAAAGCGCGCATGAATCTCCTTGCTCGCCTGGTCGATGGCGTTCTTCACCTCTTGAATCTCTACCTTGCTCACGATATCGAAGCTGTTATCAGCCGCCATAATGTGCTCCCTCTTGCCAATAAGATGCGTTTACCGGGTGATGGCGTCATTCCCTCAGACGCGCTGCGAAACAGAGATTGACGCCGGGAACAGCGCCCCGAAGTTGGAGGTGGTGCTGTCCGCCAGTTGAGCGGCGGAGATGCCGCGCAGCGCCGAGACGAACTGGGCGGTGTGTGTGACGAACGCGGGTTCGTTGGTCTTGCCGCGCAGCGGAATGGGGGCCAGAAAGGGAGCGTCGGTCTCGACCAGGATTCGATCGGAGGGCGCGCTGGCGGCCACTGCCTGAATGACAGTGGACTTGGGATAGGTCACGTTGCCGGCGAAGGAGAGATAGAAGCCGGCGGCCAGCGAGCGCTCTGCCTGTTGCTGATTGCCGGAGAAGCAGTGCATGATGCCGGGTAGTCCGGTGGAGGTCCAATGCTCGCGGATGAGACGGAGAAGATCTTCCCAGGCGTCGACCGCGGCAAACTTCGCCTTCGCGGCCGGCGTGGCGAGTTCGGAGGTGCGGCAATGGATGATGATAGGTTTGCCCACCTCTGCGGCGATCCTCATCTGGGCGATGAAGGCTGATTGCTGAACCGGGATCTCGGGGTTGTCCAGATGGTAGTAATCCAGCCCGATCTCACCGATGGCTAGGCAGCGCGGGTCTTGGGCAAGAGTAGCGAGCCTGGCCATGGCCTCGGGAGAGGCGCGATGCGCCTCCTGCGGATGGATACCGGCCGAGGCCCAGATCTCGGGAGTACGCTCGCTGTGAGCGTGGGCCAGTTCCAAAGCCCGGTGCATAGTCTCGGGGCCGTCGCCAATGCCGATCGCCAGAAGTTTGCCCAGGCCGGCCTGGTGGGCGCGGGCGAGCACTTCGGGGAGGTCCTCATAGTTGTCGAGATGGCAGTGGGAGTCGATCAGCATCAGGGCTAGGTTTCCAGAGGAGGAGGTAGAGGGGTGATTACTTGAGACGGGAACCAAGGGGAGCTTCATCGGGAACGGTTGCCAGGTAGGGCTTACCGCCATCCTGGCTGGCGGCCAGGAGCATGCCATGCGACTCCAGGCCACGCATTTTTCGAGGAGCCAGGTTGGTGATGACGATGATGCGGCGGCCGAGGAGATCCTCCGGGGTGTACCACTCGGCGATGCCGGAGAGGATCTGGCGCCGCTCGTTGCCCAGATCGACCTCTAGGCGCAGCAGCTTGTCGGCCTTGGGAATGCGCTCGGCGACGGCGATCTGCGCCACTCGCATCTCGATCCGGGCAAAGTCGTCGATGCTGATGGAGGAGGGCAACGTAGACTGTTCTTCCGGGGCGATGGCTGCTGCCGGCGCGGCCGCCGGCTCGGCTGGCGTGGAGGCGATGGGGGCTGGAGCGATGGGGGATTCCATTTCAGTCATTTTCTGCGCGAGTCCTTTGTCGGCACGGGGGAAGATGGCGGTCAGCGCGCCCAGTTGTGCGCCGGCCTTCGGATCGGCCCAGTGCAGGAGCTTGAGTCTTCCCTGAGCGGCGGACTCTTCGATGCTGCCCAGTCCAAGCTGGGCCCAGACTCTGGCCGTAGCGAAGGGAAGAACAGGATGGAGAAGAGCTGTGGCGAGACGGATGCCCTGCGCGGAGACGAAAAGGGTGGTGGCGAGATCTCGCCGGTCTTCCTCCTCGCTGGACTTTGCCAGCTTCCAGGGGGCTGATGCGGAGAGGAAGTTGTCGATCCGCGAGATGAGACGCATGACTTCCGACAGGTAATCATTGAAGGCGAAACGATCGAAGAGCGGATGCAGGCGTTCCTGTACGGCCTGGAAGTCGTCGCGGATCGCCTCTGCCATGGCTCTCCATTCCTTCCTCGCAGGGTCTTGGCCACCGTCGCGGTCCAGCGATGGAGAGGGGATGGATCCCGCAAAGTACTGGGCGATCATGTTCAGCGTGCGGCTGACAAGATTGCCGTACCCGTTGGCCAGGTCGGCGTTGTAGCGGGTGATGAGGGCATCGAAACTGAAGCCGCCGTCCTGGCCGAAGGGGATCTCGCGCAGCAGAAAGTAGCGCAGAACATCGGAGGCAAAGAGATCGCGGCCGTGCTGCGCCCCCAAGGCCGCCGGTTCCATCTCTAGCTGCGGGCAGAGGGGCCCGAAGGCGTCCAGGATGGTCTCTGTGCGGACGATGTTGCCCCGGGACTTGGACATCTTCGACTCTTCAAAGAGCAGCCATCCGTGCGCCGTGACGGCCTTGGGCAGCCACTCCCGCGCCCAGGCGCCGTGCTCTTCCGCAGTGAGAATCGGCGGCTCTTCGCTGCTGTTGTGCTGCAGCCTGGGGTTCAGCGCCAGCAGGAAGGCCGGCCAGTAGATGCAGTGGAAGCGGATGATCTCCTTGCCCACCAGTTGCACGTTGGCGGGCCAGAAGGCGCGGAAGAGCGTATCGTCGCTGCTGCCGTAGCCCAGGGCGGTGATGTAGTTGGCCAGGGCGTCCATCCAGACGTAGATGACATGCTTTTGCGCCGCCGCGCCGGCCGCGGGTTCGGGAACGGGGATACCCCAGGTAAAGGAGCTGCGCGAGATGCTGAGGTCTTTGAGGCCGCCTTTGAGGAAGCTTAGAACCTCATTGCGGCGAGTCTCTGGCGTGATCGCGAGTTGGCCGGATTCGATGAGATCGATGAGCGGGCGCTGGAAGGCGGAGAGTTTGAAGAAGAAGTTCTCTTCGGAGAGGGTCTCGGTGATGCGGCCGCACTCCGGGCAGGGTTCGCCGGGGGCGACCTCGACGAAGGCCTCATCGGAGACGCAGTACTGGCCGGTGTAGGTTCGCAGCTCGATGAAGCCGCGCTCGTAGAGGGTGGCGAAGAGATGCTGCACCGCCAGCTTGTGCCGCGAGCTGGTGGTGCGATAT
>JAKAQS010000003.1 GCA_021819585.1 Acidobacteriota bacterium | reverse complement strand
GAAGAAGGGCGGCCTTGGGGAGACGCAGATTGTGATCTGCAACTCCATGGTCCGGCACTCGGTGGCCACGGGCGAGTATGGCATTCGCCGCCGCGAGTCCGAAGAGGGCCAGGCGGTTCTCGTCAACCGCTTCGGCGTCCGCGACCTGGGCGACGCCACTCTGCCCCAACTGGAGGCTGTCCGCTCCGAGATATCCCCGGCAGCTTTCCTTCGCTGCCGTCACATCATCACCGAAAATGGGCGGGTGCGCGCGGCCAAGGAGGCCATGAACGCCGGCGACCCCGTCGCCTTTGGCAAGCTGATGCTGGGGAGCCACACCAGCCAGCGCGATGACTTCCAGTGCAGTTGCGAAGAAACCGACTTCCTGGTCGAGACGGCCGCTGAACTTCCCGGCTGCTTCGGCGCTCGTTTGACCGGTGGGGGGTTCGGCGGCTGCACCGTCAACCTGGTCCAGCGCGGCGAGGCCGAGACCTTCCGCAACGCGCTCCAGGCGGCCTACCGGCAGCGCTTCTCCCGCTCCGCCGAGACCTACCTGTGCGAGGCGGCCGATGGCGCCTGGCGCCAGAATGCACATCTGTTCGCCACAACCGAGCGTGAACCAGCCGGCCCGGCAGGAGCAAAATGAATCCGATCTTTCTGCAGTCCCCACACCGCCGCTGGAATCCGCTCAAGCGCGAGTGGGTGGTGGTCTCACCGCACCGCACCGACCGGCCCTGGCAGGGCCAGACAGAGGATCCCGCGCCCCTGTCCTCGCCAACCTACGATCCGGCCTGCTATCTGTGCCCCGGCAACACTCGCGCGGGCGGCCACCGGACGCCCGTGTATACCGGGGTCTACGTCTTTGACAACGACTTCGCCGCGCTCAAGACCGACTCTCCGGAGGCTACTTTCGACCTGAATGGAAGCGGCTTGCTCCGCGCCGAAACAGAGTACGGAATCTGCCGGGTGCTCTGCTTTGACCCTCGCCATGACCTGACGCTAGCCACGATGGAGACAGCGGCCATTCGCCGTGTGGTGGAGATGTGGGCCGGCCAGGCGGCCGAACTCAGCGCGGACCCTCGCATTCAGTACGTGCAGATCTTCGAGAACCGGGGCGCGATGATGGGCTCCAGCAACCCCCATCCCCACGGGCAGATCTGGGCCACCGAACACCTTCCCAATGAGCCTTCTCGGGAGCTTGCGGCACAACTTGCCTACTGGACCGAGCACAAGCAGCCACTGCTCTCCGCCTACCTGGCCATCGAACTGGCGGAGGGTGAGCGCGTGGCCGCCGAGAATGAGACTTGGGCGGTGCTGGTTCCCTTCTGGGCCGTCTGGCCCTTTGAGGTTCTGCTCCTGCCCAAGCAGGAGGTAGCCCGCATTGAAGACATGACGGAGGCACAACGCGACGGTCTCGCGAGGATCCTCAAGCTCCTCACTCATGGCTACAACCAGATCTTTCATGCACCCTTTCCTTACTCCATGGGGCTGCACCCCGCGCCGGCCGACAGAGAGCCGCACCCGGAGTGGCTGCTGCACCTCCACTTCTATCCTCCTCTACTGCGCTCCTCCACGGTGAAAAAGTTCATGGTTGGCTTTGAACTTTTCGGGTCGCCGCAACGCGACATCACCCCAGAATCAGCCGCTCTTCGGCTGCGCAACGCCATCGCGTCCACAGCCTAATGACTCCGCACTGCCGTGCGAAACCCCTTCCCTACTCGACAAGGAGACGCCATGAAGATCCTGGTGACCGGCGGCGCCGGTTACATCGGCGGTACGGTTGCAACCATTCTGCTCAAGGCGGGCCACAGCGTCACCGTCCTTGACAATCTGCGCCACAGCAGGCGGGAAGAGATCCCTGCCGGCGTATCCTTCGTCGAGGCCGACGTCGCCGACCGGCCTCGAGTGGAGAGCCTGCTGCGCGATCTGCAACCGGAGGGTGTGCTGCACTTCGCCGCACTGATTGAGGCAGGCGAGTCAATGCAGAAGCCGGAGATCTACTTCCGCAATAACACCGCCTCCACGCTGGCGCTGCTGGAGGCCATGCTGGCTACCGGAGTCGACAAGCTGGTTTTCTCCTCCACCGCCGCGGTGTACGGCGAGCCCAAGACTACGCCCATTGAAGAGACCGCCGATCTGGCCCCTACCAACGCCTACGGCGAATCCAAGCTGCTGGTGGAGCAGATGCTGCGCTGGTTCCACCAGATTCACGGACTGCGCTACGCGTCCCTGCGTTACTTCAACGTAGCCGGCGCGGTTGGCGGCCGCGGCGAAGCCCATGAGCCGGAGACGCATCTTATCCCTCTCATCCTGGATGTCGCCTTGGGCCGGCGGGAGAAGATCTTCATCTTCGGGGACGACTATCCCACTCCGGACGGCACCTGCATCCGCGATTACATCCACGTGGCCGACCTGGCCGACGCCCACATTCTGGCTCTCCAGGCTCTCTCCGGCTGTGACCGGATGATCTACAACCTGGGTAACGGCAACGGATTCTCGGTTCGCGAGGTGATCGAATCGGCGCGCCGCGTGACGGGTCACCCGATCCCGGCTGAAGTGAAACCTCGCCGTGCGGGCGATCCGGCCCGTCTGGTAGCCAGCTCCGCCCAAGCCAAATCCAAGCTGGGCTGGCAGCCAAAGCACCCTGATCTGGACGACATCATGGCCAGCGCCTGGGCCTGGCACCAGCAGCGCTATACGCGATAGATCTTCTGACCCCATTTGCCGGCGCCGCAGTGTGGAGCTAAGAACCCTGCAAACCTTGCTCTGCGCCCGGCGGAGCAAGCATCGGCTCAGGCGTGAGGAAAGATGGGCGTGGCGTCCGTTGCACCGGCAATCAGATACTGCTCTTCTTCCGGCGTAATGGGCTTGAAGTTCTGCGCCACGTACATCGCCAGCGGGAAGTAGCGTTCATCCCCAGGCGGAATCGCCGCGGTGATGCGCTGGGAGAGCGTCCAACGCAGGGCCAGCGCAGCCTGCTCCGGCAAGGAGCAGGGCTCATACCACTCCTTGGGGTTTGGCTTGTCCGTCTTCGCCAATCCCTCCGGCCACTTCGACTTGGCCATGGCTTTGATGGCCAGCATACCAACGCCCTTCTCGTGTGCGCGGGCGATCACCTGCGGCCCAAAGTTGCGCTTTGAGGCAAGCACAAAATTGATGGGGAACAGGACCGTATCGAATTCGAAACGGTCCAGCATCGCCAGCGCAGCCTCCTCCGAGTGAGCCGAGAAGCCGAGATAGCGAACCTTTCCCGCCTTACGCGCAGCCAAAAACGCCTCCTGCGCGCCGCCCGGACCCATGATGCGATCCACATCCTCGAGCGTGGTCACCGCGTGATGCTGGTAGAGGTCCACGTGATCGGTTTCAAGCAGTTGCAGGGATTGATCCAGCGCCGCCGCGGCTTCCGCGCGGCCGCGCTTGCCGGTCTTGCAGGCCAGGAAGAATTTGTCGCGGTAGGGCTTCAACGCAGGGCCCAGCCTCTCTTGCGCATCGCCGTAGCTGGGAGCTACGTCCACGTAGTTGATGCCTGCATCATGCGCCTGAGCCACGGTGTTGTTGGCGACAGCCTGCTCGGCGTTCATAATCACGATGCCGCCCAGGCCTATGATGGAAAGGCTCTGCCCGGTCTTACCCAGCGGCCGTTTGGGAATCGGCTGAAAGCCTGTGCCCGAAGTTGAAGGCAACTCTGTTGCTACGGAAAGGCCTGGAGCAGCCGCCATTCCAGCCGCCAGGGCACTGGTCTTGAAGAAGCTTCTACGATCCATCGCATCCTCCTCCGGTCAAGGAAGTTGTTCCCGCCGCGGCTAGCATCCGCAGCGCTGATAGGTGCCCCGAAGGTGGCGCTTTCATGATCACCCCAGCAGGCTATACCGCCGGGGCGAGATGTTGATCGGGGTCGCGGCGTCGCGTTACGCCTACACTGAAAATACTATAAAAAATGCCGGTGTAGGCGGCTTCGTTGAAGTTTCAAAGATGAAACTCCAGAAGCTGACAAACCAGCCGGATTCAACCCCTCGGCCCGGAAGAACAAGGAGCCAATCCGCGCCCCAGCCGGACTAACATCGATCGGTAGCCATTCTTCAGTACCTTTGCGCGTTGCGCCAAGACCATGCCGCAGCTTCAGGGCTGGGCGATTCGAATCACCTGGCCGGCTCCGCGCAGCGAATACTCCACCCCTTCGGCCGGCAACACCAGCACATGCCAGGGAGACAGGGGCGTGGAGCCCTGCTCGCTGGTCACCGAAACCTCCTCGCTCAGCGCAAACAGCATCTGCATCTTTTCACTGAGCCCGAGAGATCGGCCCTGGCCTGACACCTCGAAGCGGTCCACCACAAAGTACTCTGAGGCGACGAGCCGCTCAAATCCATCCATGGCCACCGGCGTCACCAATCCCGCGCGGCTCGAAGTGCGCGTGACCGCTAGCCCGGCGTCTACATGCAGCTCGCGCGGGCGGCCAAAGTCATACAGCCGATAGGTAATGTCGCTGTACTCCTGCGTCTCCAGAATCACCATCCCGGGTCCAATCGAATGCACCGTGCCCGCATCCACAAAGACCATGTCCCCGGTCTTGACGGGAAGATAGTTCAGCATCTGTTCCAAGGTTCCGGCCGCGATCGCAGCGCGAATCTCGGCCTCTGGAAACGGCTCCCGAAAACCCAGCGCCAGCTCCGCTCCGGGTTCGGCCGAGAGCACATACCAGCACTCGGTCTTGCCTCGCCCCAAGCCCAGGGCGGCAGCCTGGGCGTCATTCGGATGCACCTGCACCGAGAGCTTCTCTTGAGGAAAGAGGGTCTTGATCAGCAAAGGAAACTGCGCCGAATCCCCGCCCGCGAACTGCCTGGGAAAGCGCCGGGTCATCTCCGCAAGCGATACGCCCGCGTACTCTCCCTTATCCACCACGCAGCTCTCGGCTGTCAGCCAGGCCTCGCCCACCGGTTTGCCCGCCTGAGGCTGCGGATACCATTTGGGCAGAGTCTTCACTCCCCAAATCCGCTCGGAGAAGAACGGCCGCAACGAAACAGGCCCAATCACTCTTCCCTCCGGATGCAACGCTTCTACCGCCATCGACCCTGGCCCTCCCTGAAGATCGGAGACGAGCCATTCTCGACCCCGCCATTGGTAGGCTACTATGGCGGGTCGCTTTAACCCACTCCAAAACTCAAACACAAGCTCTTTCTCTGCATGCGGGCGGTGGCGCAGCCGACGCCGTGACCGCCGAGAGAAGCCAAGCAAAAGCCGGCCTCCAGACAGGCTCGATCTCCGCCCTGGCGGGAACCATCGCCACGGAGCTGCCGCCGGGCGACATTGGAGATGGAGGTTGCCGGCTCGGAAGCGACTACTGACAGCTACCGATCCACACGGCGTCGCCCTGAGCCTGAAGATGCAACGTCTCTGCTTGAACAGTGGCGGACGATTCACCCAGATGAACCTCGGCCGCTCCCAGACGGCAGCCCTGCATCCAGGTAAGCCTCAGGTCCACATCGAGCGTCGAAGGCTTCAACGGCGCAGCGCCCGGCGCGGAGGCTGGCTGGCGATGCAACGCCACCAACACTCTCTGGGCTGAGTGTGCGCAACCTTGCTCCGCGGCGTGGCCGGCATCCCGCAGATAGACCATCCAGTCCTGATTGCCGGCCAGCACCTGCTCGCCTCCGCAGCCAACTGCATCATGAGCGCGCCGGAAGGCGTCCAGCTTCGCCACCCAGGTAAAGGTCTGCTGCTGCACCGGGGTTCGGCCAGAGGAGACAAAGGCGCTCTGCGCAGCTCCGGGAAACCCTCCCGGAAAGTCCTTCCGGTTGTCCGGATCTCCGCCCCCCTGCATGGCGATCTCATCGCCGGAGTAAATCTGCGGCATCCCGCGGCTGGTGAGCACATAGGCCAAGGCGAGTTGCAGCGCTCCTTCGCCGTCCGTTCCGGCGCCCTGGACGGCAGTGGCAAACCTCTCCGTGTCATGGTTCCCGATGAAAGGGACCAGACGCTGCGGATGCGGATACAACGAGTCCTTGGCAAGCATGTCCGCCAGCCGGCTCATCGGCGCGCCCTTGGTGAAGACATCGCGCAAGGCGAAGTAGGTTGGGAAATCAAAGGGCGTGTAGAGTTCGGTGTCCACGCCGGCGCGGGTAACGCCGCCGGCAAAGGAAGAGGTGATGACCGGATCCCCATTGAAGACCTCGCCAACCTGGGTGAGATGCGGGAACAACTGCTTCAACTCTCCATTGAACACATGCCAGAAAGCGCGATCCACATAGGGAAAGGTGTCGATTCTCAGTCCATCGGCGCCGGTCTGTTCCACCCACCAGATGGCATTCTGACGCAGGTACTGCGCCACTGCGGGGCTCTCCGTATTCATATCCGGAAGCACGCCGGCGAACCATCCGTCCAGCGTTCCTACTCTGTCCCGCTCCGGCGCGTGCGGATTGATCAACGCCGTAAAGTTCGTCTGGCTATCCAGATGATGAGCCTTGGTTCCATGGAACCAATCCGGCGCAGGTTCATCATTGACCCACGGATTTTGCGGCCCTACATGGTTCGGCACCGTATCCAGGACCAGCTTCATGCCGTGCGCATGCAAGGCCGCTGCCAGCGCCTGCAGATCGGCCAGCGAGCCGAAGTGATCGTCCACGCGATACATATCGGTGGCGCCGTAGCCGTGGTAACTGTCCATCTCGCGGTTCTGGTAGACCGGCGTGATCCAGACCGTGGTGACTCCCAACTGCCGCAGGTAGTCCAGGTGATCTTCAATTCCCTTCAGATCGCCACCATGCCAACCCCGCGGTTTGGCTCGCTCGGAGAGCGCCGCCGGACTGCCGGCATCGCTATGCGCATCCGGCCCGTCGTTATGCGGATTGCCGTCGGCGAAGCGGTCGATCATGATCAGATACATCACATCGCGCGAAGAGAATCCCTGAAAGCCGTCGCCGGGCGGACGTGGAGCGGCAAAGGTGTACGTCCGCCGCACGCTCTTGCTGCCCAGCGCCGCCCTCAGCGTCACCCGCTCCGGCTTAGACGGTGAGGCCGAGAGCCAGAGTTGCGCCCAGTGTCCATTGGCCGAAGGCGTCACCTTGTCGATCCGCAAGGCCGGGTCGCTGATCGAGAATGTGGCCGCGCGCAGACCATCCCCATGCGCCAGCAGCATGGGCGGGGGCATTCCAGACCACCAGTTGGGCGGATCGACCTTGTCGATGGCCAACCGGCCACTCTGCGCCGAAACGGCCGGCGCCTGCATAGCCAGCGCCGCCAGTGCAATCCTGAGAATCCAAGCCCCCACCTGCGCACCCCGCCACCTACCCAACATCCACCGTTCCATTGCTCCTCCCCGGAGCTTGCGGAAAAAGATGCGCCACGACCAATGACATCGTGGCGCATCTTCGCAGTACAGTTCACTAGAACGTCAGCCGTGCTGCAAGCTGAATCTCTCGTTGCGAGTTGGACTGCGTGCTGGTGATCTTGCCGAAGTTGGCATCGTAAAACCCGGCATCCGGGTTGGTGAACTGCGGCGTGTTGGTGACGTTGAACGCATCTCCATGCAGTTGCAGGACGGCCCGCTTGAAAACCTGAATGTTCTTTTCCAGCGAGAAGTCCGCCGAGCGAATACCCGGCCCGTAGACCTGGTCGCGCGCCAGCGTGCCCATGCGCGTGAACACGTTCACGCCGTTTGCGGAGACCGTGGGCGGAGCTGCAAACGAACTGGTATCGAACCAGTGATTCAGAGTCTTCGGATAGACGAGCGGCTTCACCAGGTCCGGACGAGAGGCGTCAGCATTGCCGCTGACCGACAGGTCAAACGGTGTTCCCGTCCCCATGCGTCCGATGACGCTCATCTGCCATCCGCCGATCAGCAGGTTCATCAGATAGCTTACGCCGCTGCCGAACTTTTGATTGCGTCCAAACGGCAACTGGTACAGGATCGACGAGCTGAACAGATGACGCTGGTCCTGCAACGAGTTGCCATAGTCCGCGCTGGGATCGTAGTACAGAGGCGCCGTTGAACTCTCCGCCGAACCGGGCGAATCGTCCAGCGAGTGCGACCATGCATACGACCCTGTCACAATCAGGTTGCTACCCTGATGATGCTCGAAGTGCAGTTGCAAGCCGTTGTAGTTCGCGGTTCCGTTGTAATTGTTGTAAGTAATGGTTCCAAAGAGCGGGAAGTTCTGCAGCCCGCTGTTGAATTGGAACAGGTTGTAGTTGTAGTAGGTGGAGAGGTGATCCGACTTGCTGCCCACATAAGAGATGTCGATCACATCGCGCGAAGACAACTGATTTTCAAGTTGCAGGTTCCATTCCTGGATCTGCTGGTTCTTGTCGTTGCGATTCACGGCCAGCGTGCTCAAGCCGGCCGGGGGGTGTGCGGGGTCGAAGTTCGGATACCCTGGCAACGGCAGTGGCGTGGTCTGCTGGGGCGACTCGTTGCAGCCGAAACTGGGTCCCGGCGCCGGCGTTTGCCCGGTAAACGTTACGCAGTATCCAATTTGCGCGGAGTAGGAGACGCTGCCGCCAAATGGAGTCTGCTGTCCCAGTTGATTATCGATTCCGCCGTAGTCCGGGAAGTAGAAGATGCCATAACCACCGCGTAGAACTTCCTTTCCACCTCCAAACAGGTCATACGCAAAGCCGACTCGCGGCGCAAAGTCGGTGTGATCGTTGTTGATGATGGTGCGCGAGACGCCATTTTTGCCGGCCTCCAGCACCTGACCATAGGTTGGACTGCTGGGATCGATGTCGAAGGACGCCTGCCGGTTCTGCGCCTCATACGGCCAGGTGATCAGGTCATAGCGCGCGCCGAGCTGAAGTGTCAGCCTTTGGTTGACACGCCACTCGTCCTGGGCGAAGAAGCCGTCTTCATAGCTGATGTTGCTGAAGAAGCCGTTCTGGGCTCCGATGCTGTAGGAGTCCGTAAAGCCGGCCAGCATCTCAGCCGTGGGGAAGCCGGTAAAGTCGCCATTGCCGAAGTTGAAGTAGCCCTTGCCCGCGATGGGACGGAAGTACTCCATGTTTCGCATGATTCCGGTTGCTCCGAACTTCAGCGAGTGGTTTCCGTGCTCCCAGTTCAGGGTGTCACTGATCTCATACGTGTTCTGCGGAACTGCGTACAACCCGTAGTCACCCGTATAGTCAATGCCATTGTTGCCGCCGATCAGCGCGCCGCCGCTGGTTTCGATATTGCGATTGGCGTTCACAATCCCGAGATCCGCCGAGAGCGGGTCGCCGTAGAAGGGAGGCTGGTAGCCAAAGTCGTCACGGTTATATCCGATCAGAAGCTGGTTCACCAGCGAAAGCGTGAAGATGTGGGTGTAACCCAGGCCATACGCGCGAGCATGGGTATAGGAAGAGCCCGTTCCGAAGCCCGAAGGCAGCGTTCCGAGTTCAGGGGTCTCGGTAAACGCCGAGTTGTCATAGCTGTACCGCACAAAAGCCTGGTCCTTCGACGAGGCATTCCAGTCAAAACGCACATCGAAGGTGTTGTAATGCGTAAACTCATGCTTGTGCGTCAGGAAGTTGTTCACCACTCCCGGACGAATGGGCGCCGGATACGCGTTGAAGTAATTCGTACCGGCGGAATTGGCCGTGATCCCTGCGTTCGCCAGAACGTTGCCGGGAATCGGCTGGCAGTTTACCGGGTTGTACAGCTCGCCGTTTTTCACGAACGTGCCGCCCTGGTGAATCAGGCAGTAGGGCTCGGAGTACTCGCTGTCCACCGCCGGCCCATTGACGGTGTCAAAGTTCGGAGATGTTGGCAGCAGTTCACTAAAGTCCCCAGTCCGCATCCGGACAGTTGGAACGGTCACAAAGTACGAGTTCTGGGGTTCAACCTGGCGAAACGCCTGGTAGTCGCCAAACCCGAAGAGCTTGTTCTTGAGAAAGGGTCCCCCGATCGAAAAGCCAGGTTGGTTCTGGTTGAACGGCGGATTGGGCGTAGGACTTGCCCCCAGAAGCTGATAATCAGGGTTGGCATCAAAGTTGCCGCTACGGTAAAACTCGAACGCCGAACCGTGGAACTGATTCGTGCCGCTGCGAATCGAGCTGGCCACGATTGCGCCGCCTGCACGCCCATACTCCGCCGAGGCTACGCTGGTATCTATCTTGAACTCCTGGGTCGCATCGACGTTCGGGAAGATCAGAATCGTATTCACGAGCGAGTCGTTGTCATCCAGACCGTCCAGCAGGTAGTTGTCCGCCTGCGGGCGAAGTCCATTCACCGAAATCGCCGCTCCGCCACTCTCGTTGTTGCGGAAGGTCTCCGAGTTGCCGTTGACGCCGCTCGCCTCATCGCCATACGCGCCGCGAGTCACGCCCGGAGCCAGGAGGGCCAGTTCGGAGAAGTTTCGGCCATTCAACGGCAGAGCCTCCACCTGTGCCCCGTCAACCACCTCACCAATCGTCGCATTGGAGGTGTTGACCAGCGGGGCCGCCGAGGTTACCTGGACGGTCTGACTTACCGCGCCGGCGGCGAGTGAAAACTGCAACGTCTGCGTGGTCGACACCAAAATCGCAAAGGTCGAGCTCTGACTCTGGAACCCTTGGGCCGCAGCCACTGCCTTATAGTTGCCGCGGGGTATGGCAAAGATCCGGAAGTCGCCCGAACTGTTGCTCTTGCCCTCCAGCTTCAGTCCTGTGTCCACATTGGTCACCGTCACCGTCGCGTTCGGAATCACCGCGCCGGTCGTGTCCGTAATGGTTCCCACGATGCTCCCGTCGTCCGACTGCGCGTACGCGCCCTTTACGCCGGCCGCCGCGACCAAGATCAGCAGCACCGCAAAGAGCCAACTCGTGCGGCTACGCGTCATCCATTTAAAGCTGCTCATAAGATTGCCTCCCTAACGCCTTTCGCAGATGGCTTGCCGCAGCGTTGGCCACGGACCTGCTTCAGGTTCGCCGCCTACGTTGGTCGAACCCCTTCC
The DNA here is from genome assembly GCA_021819585.1 of Acidobacteriota bacterium. Classification (GTDB taxonomy): domain Bacteria; phylum Acidobacteriota; class Terriglobia; order Terriglobales; family Acidobacteriaceae; genus Granulicella. The sequence continues at coordinate 37,807 of JAKAQS010000003.1, read as the reverse complement.
CTAAATGCAATCGTCTTCGATCCCTTTGTGGCTCAATTTTTCATCATTCGCTAAACACCTACGGATCAATGACTTTACTTGAAGGCATCATCCGGCTTCGAGGTGATACATTCTAGGACGTGAGGTTTTTGATCCAAAATGACGGGCCAGGTGACAAACGCGCGTCTGAGCTTTGGGCTGTATGAGATTGACCTTCAAAGTGGAGAGCTGTGGAAGGCCGGCTTTCGCATCAAGCTTCAGGGCCAACCCTTCAAGGTCCTGGCCACACTTCTGGAGAAGCCGGGCCAGGTTGTATCCCGAGAGGAGTTACAGACCCGGCTGTGGGGCAAGGACACCGTGGTCGACTTTGACCACTCCCTGGGTACGGCGATCAACAAGATCCGCGAGGCATTGGGCGACTCTGCCGATAATCCTCGCTTCATCGAGACGCTGGCCCGCCGGGGCTATCGCTTTATCGCCCCGGTCGGCGTCATCGAACCTGTCTCTGAGCCCTCAGCCGAGGACTCGCACGCCTCATTAGCAGGCGATGTCACGGGTCTTTCATCCCTCCCCCTGGCTCCAGGCGCCCCGGAACCCTCTGGTGGCGCTCATCCAGCGGATCCAGGACCACCCGGTGCGGGCACAAACGCCGAATTCGCTTCCGTAGCGGCCGCCTTCGCAACGACCCGGGTTGAAGGAGCGGCTTCCCGCGCCAGGTTCTCTGGCCAGATCTTCTGGACTTCGATCGGCCTTTGCGCCCTGGCCGCGCTGGCCGTGGGCTACTACGCCGGCTCCTCGCGCGCCATCAAAGTTCCGCCGCACATCTCCCAGATCACCGATAACGGACATCTGTCACCCAGCGTGGACAGTATGGAGGATCTGGCCGCATCGGCGACCGACGGCGTCTATCTTTACGCGGCCACCATCGATGGCGGCCACTCGATTCTCTCCTCCATTTCCATCTCCGGAGGCGTGGTAGAGCCAGTCAACCTCCCCGCCGAGGTTGCCAGCCCCGCCCTGGGCGACATCTCTCCGGATGGTTCCCGCTTGCTTCTGCGCGACCATCTTTCTCCAGAGTCCGAGCAGCCATTATGGGTAGTGCCCACCTCCGGCGGCTCCGCGCTTCGCGTCGGCGACGTCCTGGCCCACGACGCCACCTTCATGCCCGACGGGGACGGCATCCTCTACGCCAACGGCAACGACCTCTACCTTACGCACCTCTCCGGCCAGCAACCCATCCACTATGCATCGCTGCCAGGTCGGGCCTTCTGGCTGCGCTGGATGCCCAACGGAGGCCTGCTTCGATTCACCATTCTGGATCCAATCACCCACACGCTGTCCCTGTGGCAGATCACCCCAAGCGACCACACCCCCAGGCGCATCCTGGCAGGTTTCAACCAACTGGCTGGCGAGTGCTGCGGAGTGTGGACGGCCGACGGCCGCCACTTCGTCTTCCAGTCCTCCAAAGGGGGCCGCAACAATCTCTGGGAGATCGCCGGCAGATCCACTTCTCATCCCATCCGCCTGACCGATGGTCCGCTGGACTATGAGAGCCCCATCGCGGCTCGCAGCGGCAACCGCATCTTCTTTATGGGCACGGACTCCCGCTCTGAGCTGGAGTCGATCTCTTCCGGCGGCGATCTCACCCCGGTAAAGGGATTTCTCTCCGATGCCGTCCGTGTCGAGTACAGCCGCGACGGGCATTGGGTGGTCTGGACAGACACCCAGGGCCAGCTATGGCGTGCCCGCTCCGATGGCACGGAAAGGATTCAGATCACCCCGGGGACTCTCTCGGTCTTTCTGGCGCGGTGGTCGCCGGACGGCTCGCGTATCGCGGTGATGGCTCGCGAGGCCGGCAAGCCCTGGCAGATCTATATCACCAGCGCCAACGGAGGCAACCTGGTTCCGCTGCTGCACGAACAGGGCAATGCGGCCGACCCCTCCTGGACGCCCGACGGCAAGTTCATCGTCTTTGGCAGCACCAACGACACGATGGGCAAAGACAACTCCAACCGCTCCTTGCACAGGGTGAACGTAGCCAACGGCGCGATTGAGCAGATTCCCGGCTCCAGCGGGCTATTCAGCCCGCGTTGCTCGCCGGATGGCCGGTTCATCGCCGCCCTCTCGCTCGATCAGCGCCAGGTTCGCCTCTACACCGTAGCCAGTCACACCTGGACCACCCTGAGTGTGTCCTCCGGCGCAGATCCTATCTGGTCCCCGGACAGCCGCTACCTCTACCTCCACGCCTCACTGGATCCCGCCCAGCCGATCGACCGGATCTCGATTCCAGACGGCCACGTGGACGAGATCGTCCGCCTGGCCGACTCGCGTGAGCATGACGCCGTGGACTACGTCTTCGGTGGTCTCACGCTGGACAACCGCCCCCTGATCCGGGCGCGGGTCTTCACCGGCAACTTCTACTCGCTGGACCTCTCCTAGGCGCTTGAGCCGGCGAGGAGGGCTCCCCGCCGCTGCTTGCGAGCCGGAGATTGCCCGTCCGCCGCCCGGGACGGCGGCGCTCCGGGTTAATCCATTCGTGCAACGTATTCATTCCAAGTTTTTTAGCGGTTGAGATAGAAATGAGTCCCGGTGGATGGCCGCTGCATTGCCAAGATGGCGGCGAATCTGCGCATTTAACGACCCATGAGCTTCTCTGTTCCTCTCTGGCCTTCCAGATCCCCTTTTCAGCGCCTGGGTTTACCACTCGCAGCATTGGCCGGCGCCCTCTCCGTACCCACTCTCTTGCCGGCCCAGGCTACGCGCACCCCAACGCATACGCGATCCGGCATCCAGCTCTCGAATCACTCCGTGACCCTCCGGATCGATGCCCTGCGCGCCGATGTGCTTCGGGTCCGCATGTACCCCATCGGCCATCCGGCCGAGGACGCATCCTGGGCGGTTCTGCCCACCTCCCGCAAGGCGCGCATCTCCGTGACCGCGAGGCCTGACGGTTTTTGCACCGATGAAGTGTGCGTCGCAGTAAGCCGAGATCTGCGTCTGACGATCTCCGACCGGGCCGGTCACGTCCTGCAGAGCGACGCACTGCCGGTGGAGTGGGGGACGCACGGATTTACAGTGAGCAAGACCAGAACCGATGACGACCATTTCTTTGGCCTGGGCGACAAGCCGGGACCACTGGATCGCAGCGGCGAAGCCTTTGCCCTTTGGAACACGGACAGCTTCGGCTGGCAAGAGTCCACCGATCCCATCTACAAGTCCATCCCCTTCTTCCTGGAGATGCACAACGGCCGCAGCATCGGCGTTCTTCTGGACAATACCTACCGCACCTTCTTTGACTTCGGACGCAAGGATCCATCGCAGTACAGCTTCTCGGCTCCGGCGGGACCGCTGGACTACTACGTCCTCTACGGCCCGGAACCGAAACAGGTGGTGGAGGCTTATGCTTGGCTGACCGGACCGGCGCCCCTGCCGCCGCTCTGGGCGCTGGGCTATCAGCAGTCGCGCTACAGCTATACGCCCCGCTCCCAGGTGGAGGCGATCGCCGCACGGCTGCGCCGGGACAAGATCCCGGCCGACGGCATCTGGCTGGACATCGATTACCAGGACAGATACCGCCCCTTCACGGTGAATCCGGTCACCTTTCCTGACTTTCCCGGCCTGGTCCGGGAGTTGGCCAGCGAGCAGTTCCGCACGGTGGTGATCGCCGACCTGCACATCGCCGATGCTCCCCACCAGGGGTACCTGCCGTACGACAGTGGCATCGCCGGCGACGAGTTCGTCAAGGAGGGTGGCAAGAACTACGTAGGCGCGGTCTGGCCCGGCCCCTCGCTCTTTCCTGACTTCACCCAGCAGTGTACCCGCAGGTGGTTTGGCTCACTCTACAAGCAGTTCGTGGACGACGGCGTGGCCGGCTTCTGGGATGACATGAATGAGCCGGCGGTCTTCACCTATCCGAGCAAGACCATGCCGGATGATGTCGTTCACCGCATCGACGATCCCGAGGAGGGCTTCTCCAAACGCACCGCAACTCATCTGGAGATCCACAACGTCTACGGGATGGAGAACTCGCGGGCCAGTGAAGAAGGCCTTCTGGCACTGCGCCCCAACTTGCGCCCCTTTGTGCTCACCCGCGCCACCTACGCCGGAGGCCAGCGCTACGCCGCCACCTGGACGGGGGACAACCTCTCCACCTGGAACCACCTGCGCATGACCACGCCACAGTTGCTCAACCTGGGCTTAAGCGGGTTCTCGCTCTCGGGCGCGGACGTGGGCGGCTTCGGCGGATCCCCTTCCCCGGATCTGCTGACCAAATGGCTGATGCTGGCCGCCTTTCAACCCATCGACCGGGACCACGCAGCCAAGGGCACCCGGGGCCACGAACCATGGGTGGATGGCCCGGCACAGGAGGCGATCCGGCGACGGTATATCGACCAGCGTTATCGCCTGATGTCCTACCTTTACACAGCTGCGGAGGAGACCTCGCGCACGGGCATTCCGATCATCCGGCCGTTGTTCCTTGAGTACCCGCACGCCACGGCAGACAACCACCCCCTGGATGACGATGCGCCGGGCGAGTTCTTCTTTGGCCCGTCGATTCTGGTGGCGGCATCCCCACTGCCGGATGATGTGGCTCCCTACGAGGTTCACCTTCCCCCCGGCGTCTGGTATGACTACTGGACGGGCGCCCGTCTGGACCGACGCGAACCCCTGGGCAGCCAGGATCTGGAACTGCGCAACCCAACAGCCAAGGGCGAGCCCAGACTGGCTCCGCTCATGGTGGATCCGGGACTGGGCGATCTGCCCATCTACGTCCGCGCCGGAGCGATCGTTCCCATGCAGCCGCTGGTGCAGTCCACAAAGGATAAGCCAGATGGACCGCTCACTCTGCGGGTATACGCTCCTGAAGCTGGGGACGCCTCCGCGGCCGCTTGCCAGGGGGATCTCTACAGCGACGATGGAACCACCTTCGACTTCCGTCACGGCGCCTACCTCCGCCTGCACATCACCTGTAGCGTTGCCCCGAATGGAGCCCTGACGGTTCACATCCCAGCGCGAAAGGGCCACTATCGACCCTGGTGGACGCATTTCCGCATTGAAGCCATCGGCTTTAACCCCGCCCAGTCTCGGGCCGAATTTGGCGGCCACACCACCGCACTGGAGCGCACCCGGCTGGGCTACGCCGTCACGGTCGCGGATAGGGGAGCGGCCCAAAGCATCATTCTGGAGTAGGAGCAAGCGGAAGCATGGATCACGGGGATGGGTTCCTTGCCGTGGGCGTGCAGCGTTTTGCTTGCGCCCAGCCGGCAAGCCTGCGGGGAGCTTGGAGTTTGGGATCTGACCTTAGGAACCGGGGAACGAGCCAGGAGGGCGAGACGCCAACATTAATTTGTCGGCCTCTCGCGCGGCGCGAACCACAGCAGCCCCAAAGCATTTACTCTGATGGAAGCTGACCTTCTCCCGTGACCTTGGCGTCCCGAATAAAGGAGTCCTTCTCTTGGCCGTTCCCATCCGCAATATCAGTTCTCCCGGCTACACGGATGATCTGGAGTTCAAAACAGACACTCGCGCGATGACCCTCACCACGATCCTGTTTTTCATGGTGGGTCTTCTTACCTGCCTCAAAGACATTGTCACTCCGCACCTGAAGAGCATCTTCAATCTGAGCTATGCGGAGGCCATGCAGGTGCAGTTCGCCTTCTTCACCGCCTACTTCGTCTTCAGCTATCCCAGCGGCGCCATGGTAGAGAAGTTCGGGTACAAGAAGACCATGGTGATTGGTCTGCTGGTGATGGCGGTTGGATCCGCGGGATTCATCCCGGCTGCGAAACTTGCCGTATACAGCGTCTTTCTGGCCGCCATGATCGTGCTGGCCGCTGGAATGACCGTCGTTCAGGTTGCGGCCAATCCCTATGTGGCCGTGATTGGTCCTGAAGCGACGGCCTCCAGCCGCCTGAACCTGGCGCAGGGATTCAACTCGTTCGGCACCTTCATTGCGCCCTTCATCGGTAGCGTACTGATCCTGCGCGGCGCCCCGGCGCTCTCTCCGGCAGCCATGGCTTCACTTAGCCAAGCCAAGCTGCAGGCATACCGCGAGCTCCAGGCCCACACCGTCATCCTTCCCTACTCTGCCATGGCCGTGCTCCTGGCGCTGCTGGCGATCATCCTGGCCAGCGTCCATCTTCATCCGCGCAACTCCTCGGCTGAGCGAACCCAGGACTTCCGCCCGGGAGCCTTCGCCGAGGCCCTGAGCAAGCCTGACTCCATATGGCGGCATCCGTGGCTGCTGTTTGGAGCCGTGGGCATCTTCACCTACGTCGGCGCCGAGGTGACCATCGGAGGTCTTCTGGTGAACTTCATGGGCTTGCGCGACATTGCCGGCATGAGTCAGTCCCGCGCGGCCGAATACCTGATGGTCTACTGGGGCGGCGCCATGGTCGGGCGATTCATCGGCTCCGGCATCCTGCAACGGCTCAAGACCGGCAAGCTGCTCGTCTTTAATGCGGTCGTAGCGTTTATCCTGGTCATCCTGGCTCTGCTCAGCCACGGCCACCTGGCCATGTATGCTCTGCTCCTGGTCGGCCTTTTGAACTCCGTTATGTTTCCGTCGATCTTCGCCCTGGGCATTCAGGATCTTGGCCCGCTGACCAGCAAAGGCTCCAGCCTGCTGATCGCAGCGATAGTGGGCGGGGCTGTGATCCCGGAGGCCACAGGCAAGCTGGCCGATATCATCGGCCTGCACCACGCCTTTATCCTTCCGGGCCTGTGCTATGTCTACATTGCAGCCTACGGCATTGCCAATATCCGCCGCCAGGGAGCCTCCAACGTCCTTCTTCCCGTAGAGCCCGTCTAAGGCCGTTGTCCTCTGGACCACGGCCTGGAGCATTGCCTGGGTAGCTCGTTTCGATCCTTCGCCAAAGCAAGCGGCGGCGCGTGGGGTGATGGCTCTGCCGGAGATGCTCCTGCGGATCCGGCCTCTATAGAGCGTTCAGCGTTGACGGGCATCCCCAAAAGGGCTTGCAGAGGCGTTTTCGTTGGGGAAAACGCCCATAGCGGTCCAGGCATTGGGTACACCTACACTGAAGCTGCTTCACCGGCCGCCCATTCGCCGTCTGCCGGCCCCGCGCCACGCTTCGGCTTGAATCTGGAACCGATTGCGAAGCGATAAAATCAAATCTGCATGTCCACTCCGAACGAACTTCGCGATACCGTCATTCTGGGCTCAGGCTGCTCCGGGCTCACCGCAGCCATCTACGCCGCAAGATCCAACCTGAAGCCCCTGGTTCTGGAGGGTCACGAGCCAGGCGGGCAGCTCGCCATCACCACGCTAGTGGAAAACTTCCCTGGCTGGCCGGAGGGAATCCAGGGCCCCGAGCTGATCGAGAACATGAAAAAGCAGGCGGTTCGCTTCGGCGCTGAGCTGCGCATGGCTCATGTCACCCGGGTGGATCTCGCCACCCGGCCCTTCAGTTTGGGCATCGGCAAAGAGACCATTCACACCCGCTCTCTCATCATCGCCTCGGGAGCCTCCGCGCGCTGGCTGGGGCTTCCCTCCGAGCAGGCGCTGATCGGCTTCGGCGTAAGCTCCTGCGCGACCTGCGATGGGTTCTTCGCCAGCGGCAAGGAGATCGCCGTCATTGGCGGTGGAGACAGCGCGATGGAAGAGGCGCTCTTCCTCACCCGCTTTGCCACCAAAGTGACGCTGATCAATCGCAGCGATCACTTCCGCGCCTCCCGCATCATGCTGGAAAGAGCTACGGCTCACCCCCGAATCGAACTTCTTCGCAATACCGTTGTCGAAGAGTGTCTGGGAGTTGAGGAAAAGGAGCTGAAGGGCATCCATCTCTTGAACAAGAAGACCGGTGAGCGCTGGACGCTGCCGGTGAGCTTCATGTTTTTGGGCATCGGCCATACGCCCAACGCCCGCGCCTTCCATGGCCAATTGGATCTGGATGCGGACGGTTACATCCAGACCCAGGACAACGTCTTCGTCACGTTCCAGGGCGAGCGCATCGCCGGCGTCTATGCCTGCGGGGATGTTCAGGACCGCCGCTACCGCCAGGCGATCACCGCCGCCGGAACCGGCTGCATGGCCGCCCTCGAAGTGGAACGATACCTGGAAGAGATGGGAAGATAGGTGCGCGGCGCGAGATCGAAAAGGTTGGAACAAGCACCAGGAAGCAAGAGCGGCGACCGAGGGTCGCCGCTCTTGCTTCCTGCCTTGGCTCATTGCCGCTCCGTGGTCCACGCCTTCAAGGCGGACCCCCGATCGAAGCCATGCTCTGCCCTCAGTGGATATCGAACTGCTCGGGATGCAGGCTCGGATCGCTCTTCACCAGGATGGTCTTTCCCGACATCTCTTCCATCTCCTGGAGCCACTTTCCTCCGCCGCTCTTGAGCTGCTTGACCGTCTCGGGATGGACGCGCAGCATGATGTCTCCCTTGTCGATCAGTTTGTGCATCTTCCGCATCTCGATGTAGATGTCATTGCACACGGTCACGGGGGACTTGACCATGCCCGTGCCCGCACAGACGCTGCAGGTGGTGGAGAGGGTCCGTTCGAGGGACTGCTTGACCCGCTTGCGCGTAATCGCCACCAGTCCAAAGTCATTGAACTGCAGCACCTTGGAGGGTGCGCGATCCTTTTTGAGCTCCTCCTCCAGCGCGGCCATCACACGATTCCGGTTCTTGCGCTCATCCATATCGATGAAGTCGATAATGATGATCCCACCCAGGTCGCGCAGGCGGATCTGACGCACAATCTCGGGAATGGCATCCAGGTTGGTCTTGACGATCGTGTCCTCCAGCCGAGCCGTCTTGCCCACATATTTGCCGGTGTTGATGTCGATGGCCACCAGAGCCTCGGTCTGGTTGATCACAATCGAGCCACCCGACTTGAGCCACACCTTGGAGCGCAGCGCCGCATTGATCTCCTCGGTGATTCCGAACTGCTCAAACAGCGGCGTCTCTTTGGTGTAAAGTTTGACGCGGCGGATCAGGCTAGGCTGGAACCGTTGCAGGAAGCGCAGAACGCGCTCATACTCGGTCTCCGTATCCACCCAGATGGCGGAGAAGTTGTCCGTCACCTGGTCGCGCAGGATACGCTCAATCAGATTCAGATCGTGATAGATCAGCGCCGGACTCTTGGAGGACTCCGAGCGCGCCTTGATATCGGCCCACAAGTTGAGAAGGAAGCGAAGATCGCTGCGCAGCTCTTCTTCGCCGGCCCCGGCAGCCGCGGTGCGCACGATGAAGCCGCCGCCGGCATCTCCTCTCTCGCTAAGCAGAATCTCCTTCAGCCTTCTCCGCTCACTGTCGCTCTCGATCTTGCGCGACACGCCGGTATGGTTCACCGTAGGCATGAACACCAGGAACCTGCCCGGCAAGGCAATGTGACTGGTGATGCGCGCGCCCTTCTTGGCGATCGGCTCCTTGGCGATCTGGACCAGCACCTCTTGTCCAGGCTTCAACAAGTCGCTGATCGCGGGCAGATTGGTCGCTTGCACGGAAGCCCTGCCACCGCGCTCGCGCCCACCCAGACGAGGCGCACCGCGGCGATCCCGGCCAACGCGATCCCGGCCGCCACGCCGTCCATCCCTGCGGCCGCGTCTGCCTCCTTCTCGGCCGCCCCCATTCTGGTCTTCGCCCGCGCCCTCGGCGCCATCCGCAGCGGGCAGATTCTCCTCCTCGGAGACGGGCATCTCCGGCGTTCCGTTTTCGTCATAGCTCGATATCTCGGCAAACTCCTCTTCCTCGACCTCGCTGATCTCGCTGCCGGAGACTCCTCCTTCTTCGCCGTCATCGTCTAGCGTCGACTCCATCTCGTCTTCCTCGAAGTCGTCTCCATCATCGAAAGCGCCCTCTTCGTCCTCGTCCAACCCCCTTGATCCCTGTCCGGTGATGTCATCGATGGTCATATCGCGAAGCATGCTGCCCAGATCCGCGGCATTCTCCAACACCTCTTCGTCGCTCTCATCCTCAAGCGCTCCGGCGCGGAGGGAACCCAACTCAAGATCCTCCTCATCGAGCAACTCTTCCTCGAGATGGCCATCACCGGGAGCAAAATCACCCTCCAGCGGAACCGCGGAAGAGTGCGCTGCCAGGCTCGAAACGGAGGTCTCTGAAGCCGCCTCCGGCGTGGAGGGAACCGGCAGACCGTCAGAAGTCTGCCGTGCAGGCGGCTGCGCAGCGATTCTCTCAGCGGGCGGTTGCCCCGCGGCAACTTCGAGGCCCGCCGCAGCATCTCCTTCCGGCGCCGGGGAGACAAGCTCCTGCGGCTCGGCGACGCTCCCGCCGTGCCGGAACTCGCGCGCTGCGGAAGGATCCATGCGAAAGGAGACCGCGGCATTCTCCTCCGGCTCATATTCCATGGTGGTCTCATGAAACTCGGGGTCGGGCAGATCCTCGGCCTCCAGCAGTTCGGCATCGTGAAGTTCCGAGATCGCCTCCTCGAACTCCGCCTCATGCGCCGCGGCTGTATCGAGTCCCTCCAGCGGCGCCAGATCCGTCTGTCCTGCGGAGAGCGGCTCATACTCGCTCTCGGTCACATCATGGCCGGAGCTGACCGGGGGCAGCACCGCCTCGGCCGGATCCATCGGTCTCAGCTCGGCCCGATACCCTCTGCCGCCTTCGTCTCGGCTGTTACGACCGTGTCTTTCGTCACGGGCACGCCGGCGATCCAATCCGCGGCCACCGCGGCCCTCCGGCCTGGCCTCTCTGCCTGCGTAACCCCAGTCTCGCTCACGCTCTTCCCCGGGCGCCCCTTGTCCGTCGCGCAGCCGCGACAAGCTTTCACCAGGCAAAACCTGCCCGCCATCCCAACCCGGCAGCATCTCTACCTGCGTGGAGGGCTTTGTCTGGGTCCTGTTGTCGGCAGACCTGGCAGCGGAGGCCGGCTCATGGGCAGACTCCGCGCCGGCATCCTTCTGCTCGGCCCGGCGATACTTGGACAGCGACTCGCCCGGCAGGATGAACGGCTCTGCCTGCGCGCCCCCATGCGAGACGGCCTGCTGATCCAGCCTCTGCTCCTGAGCCGAGGCATGGCGCGCTCCCCGGGCGGCAAACCGATCCCGCGCGGCATCTGGCCGTTCAAAACGTCCACCCCGGTCGCGACCGCCGGCATCGCGTCCGGCGCGGTCGCGGTCGCTGTCGTCGCGCAAAGCACTGTGGCGCGCCTCATACAGGCTGTGCTCAAGGCTCTCCTGCTGTGGAGCAGAAACTTCGTCAAACTCCTCGCCGGCATCCTCAGGCGCCGGACCTCCGGTCTGCGCCTCGCCAGCAGCACTCCGTCCCCGTCGCCGTCCCCGGCGTCCACGCCAGCGCCGGCCGACCTCGCCCCCTGCGACTCCAGGCTCCTGGGAGAGACCTTCCCCGGGTTGCTCTCCTTCCAACCCTTGCGCCGCCTCATCGCTTCGCGATCCCACGCTTTCATACTCTTCGGTATTCGCGTCAGAGCCGGCAGACCTTCCCCCGGCGCGGGTCTCTGAAGTCGACTCACGACCGCTGCGCTCGCGGTCTCTGTCCCGATCGCGCCGAGCCCGGCCGCGTCCCTCTGCTGTAGAACCATCCCCTCTGGCTCGCCGTCCTTCGCCTCCCGAAGCGGCATCGAAGTCCGCAGCCTCGTCAGTCTCTTCCATGAAGTCAGTGATATAGAGGAACGCATCGCGTTCCAAACCAATATCCACAAAGCTCGACTGCATGCCGGGCAAAACTCGGGTTACCCGCCCCTTGTAGATGGAACCGGCCAGCGTGTACTCATTCTCACGCTCGTAGTAAATTTCTGTAAGCTCTTCTTTTTCAACAATTGCCAGCCTCGTCTCATGGGGCGTGCTGGATATGTAGATCTCTTTCGACATCGTTCTGCTCTCCTCTTGCCTTCGGCCTTTGCGGCCGGCGGGCTATGGGCAGAACAGACAAGGATCACGCTGCTTTGGCTCCGACATCCTGCATCAGAGCCCAAGAGGGACTCCCGACGCATTGCGTCAGGATCCGGCAGCAGCCTCTTCTCGTTCGGACAGACCTTGAGTTACGGATACACCGGTAGCGGAGGCACGGGCGGGGAAGGCATCTGTTGCACAGACTGGATCGAACTTCTCTGGTCCATGGATGCTTCCAGCCCCTGGACCTTCCGCCCACGAACATAGCGCGCTTCGCGTGTCCGTGTCTTGGGAGAAAAACTTGCCAGCGTTGAGCTGCCTGTCGCGGGACGACTGCTTCTGCCCTCGGACATCGTGCCGTAAACGGAGTTTGTGACCAACACAGCCTTGAACTCAGGCGGGGCCGTTAACCGTCCGTTTCCGTTCATTCTCAAAACCTGTCCGGCCTTCGGAGGTTGATCCGCGCCTGGCCGGCCTTCTAAAACCTGTTGTACCGCTGCAACGGGAAGATCGTCGCATCCGCGCGTCGGTCGTTAAGGTGATCACTCCATAGCCGATCACCTGACTCTAGTATGCACGAAAATCCCAACGAGCAGGAGGTAACCCATCGAGATTCTTTCACTCCGGGTCCGCTCGGCTCCCCTGGCGTCAATTGACGAACCGGCGCATTCGGATATTCATCACGATCCCCAACGCAACGAACATGTAGATCTCTGACGATCCACCGTAGCTCATCAACGGCAGTGGAATGCCGGCAACCGGCATCAAACCGACGCACATTCCGATATTGACTGCGATCTGGAAGAGCAGCACTCCCGCCACGCCCATCACGATCAGGCTCCCGGGCGGGTCGGCCGCAGTCTGCGCATTCTGGATCAGGCGCATGAGGATCAGGAAGTACAGGAGCAAAACACCGATCGCGCCGATAAACCCATGCTCTTCACAGAAGGCTGCAAAAATGAAGTCCGTGTAGGGAATGGGCAGAAAGTCTCCCTGTGTCTGCGTTCCGTGATTAGCGCCCTTGCCCCACAATCCCCCCGAACCGACCGCGATCAGGGACTGGCGAATCTGATATCCCGAAGCCTGCGGATCACTGTCTGGATTGAGAAACGCTGTCAGCCGCGCCCTTTGATACGGTTTGAGAAGCTTCCCGGAGGCGAGTCCGGCGCCTCCGGCCAGCGCCAGTCCGGCCACCAGAATCGCCGCCTGCCTCCAGCGTATTCCGCCCAGAAAGAGTCCCACAACCAGCACCGGCAGATAGGTGAGCGAGGTCCCCAGGTCCGGCTGCTTGAGCACCAACAGCAGGGGAAGGCCAATCAGCAAGGACGCCTTGCCGATATCCTTCCAGCTCAGATCGCGTCCGTTCTCGATGATCTCCCAGAAGAATCGGGCCGCGACCAGGATGAGCACCAGACGCACCCACTCGGAGGGCTGGAAGTGGACCCCGCCGCCCAGGTTGATCCAGCGCCTGGCCCCCAGCACCCTGGTTCCCACCAAGCGCACCGCCAGCAAGGATGCCAGGCTGGCGCCATAGGCCCAGTAGGCAATCCCCAGCAGGCGATGATAGTCCACCAGGGCAGAGATAAACATGCCCACCAGTCCAAGGGCGAGAAAACCCATCTGCTTTTGCTGAAATCCATGGAACTTGGTCATTCCGGTCGCCGACCGAATCTCCAGCACACTGATGATCGACAGGACGATCACCAGGCCCAGCAGCATCCAGTCGAAATCACGAAACCGCGAGCGAATCATTGTCTATCCAGTCTACGGGCTCCATCTTCTACTCGGACGGCGCGGTTCCAGCCATCCCAATCGACTGCCCCTCGAGTTTGGGCACGGCCACCCGCATCTCCAGATTCCTGGCCCGCTCACGCTGCTCGGTGACGTACGCATCGATGACCTGCGCGGCCAGCCGCGCGGCGTGCTCTCCCCACACTCCATGCTCCCACAGCACGACCACCACGATGTCCGGATTGCGCCGGGGCGCCATGCCCACAAACCAGGCATTGGGTTCCGTATCGTGGCCGTGATTGGTGCGGTCCAGCGCCTGGTGGCTCATGACCTGCGCGGTTCCTGTCTTGCCGGCAAAATCAATCCCCGCCAGTTGATCCATGCCCGCGGTATCAAACTCTCCGGGCGTAGTGGTCTGCGCCATGGCGTCGGTGATCAACTCCCAGTTCTGCGGCGACAGCGGAATCGTCTTGTTCCCGGATCCCGGATACTCCGTCTGGATCTCCTCCAGCTCGTCCGGGCTCAACTCGCTGGGGAAGACCAGGTGGGGACGCACCAGCGCTCCGCCGGAGGCGATTCCCCCCAACGCTCGCGCCAGTTGCAGCGGCGTCACCTCAACCGCTCCCTGCCCGATCCCCACCGAGATCACCTCGCCGGGATACCAGGGCTGGTGCATCACCTTCTCCTTCCAAAGCACAGTTGGCATCAGCCCGGGAGCCTCGTTGGGCAGATCAATCCCGGTCTTCTCTCCGATTCCCACGCTCTGCGCATATTTGGCGATGGCATCGATTCCCAGCTTCTCCGCCAGGGTATAGAAGAAGGTATCGCAGCTCCATGGAATCGCGTGCTCAACGTCCACCAGGCCATGATGCTTGTCGCAGGCATGAAACTGCCCATAGAAGACGCCGCCTCCGTTACACATCACCTTCATGTTCTGGGCCACGTTCTCCTGCAGGCCCGCCAGACTCATGATGATCTTGAAGGTGGACCCGGGCGCCAACTGCGCCTGGATCGCCTTGTTCATCATGGGATGATTGGGATCCTGCATCAGCGATCGCCAGTAGGCCGAGGTCAGCTTCACCGAAAACTGATTGGGATCAAACGCGGATCGCGAGACCATGGCCAGAATCTCGCCGTTGTGCGGATCCATGGCCACAATCGCTCCGGTCTTGCCCTCCATGGCGCGTTCAGCGGCCATCTGAACGTCCAGGTCGATGGTCAGGCGCAGGTCGTGGCCTGGCGCCGCCAGCTCCTCGCCCATCTGCCCTACCTCTTTGCCGTGCGAGTTCACAACGATGTCGCGCGAGCCGTCGGTTCCCCGCAACCAGTCGTCGTAGGACTCTTCGATTCCGGACTTGCCCACCACATCTCCCGGCTCATAGGCGGCGTAGCGTTCATCATTCAGGTCGGACTCGCTCACCTCACCCACGTAGCCAAGCACGTGCGCCAGAACCCCATCCCGTGGATACACTCGCCGCTGCTCATCCAGCGTCTCCAACTCCGGAAGATCGTCCCGGTGCGCCGCAATGAACGCCTGCTCATCGGGGGTTATGTCCTGCTTCAAGGGGATTGGCTGATACTTGGGAGCGTACTGGTAGTGCCTCAACGTGGTTTGAATCTGGTCCAAAGGAAGATGCAGACCGGAGGCAATCAACGGCAGGTCGGCTTCCATATCCTTGACCTGGTCTCGCACCAGAAAACAGGTAACTGAAGGATAGTTGTCCACCAACAACCGCCCATAGCGGTCAAAGATCCGTCCTCGCGGGGCCAGCACCGGCACCCTGCGGATACGGTTTTGCTCCGCCAGCACGCGGTAGTTGTTGGCATCCAGAATCTGCAGCCGCCACAGCCAGCAGCCCAACACCACCAGCACCGCCGCCACCACGTACTGCGAGACGTGCAGCTTCGCCGCCGACAACTTTTCCTTGCGATCGATGCTCTCCAGATCCATTCCGCAGCCTCGGCTCCTGTCCGTTCCTCTCGCTACTGCCTACCCTCTTGGCTCTTTCGTCACAAATCAGTTTGCTTTTAGTGTTTTCAATCTCTTTGCCGTTCTCTCTTCAATCCCGAATCCTGAACCTGTCCAGAACATAGAAGACGGGAATCGCAACCACGCTGTTGGCCACCGCGCTGATCATCTCGTCGACCGGCAACAGTTGATAGGACGTCTGACCCAGCAGCCAGTGAGCGATAAGGTAGAGCAACCCGCTCTGGCAGAGGCTGAGCGTAAAGACCAGAGCCACGCGATTGATCACGTTCTCGATGTCCACCGCAAACCCCAGGCTGGCGGCCACGTACCCCACCACTCCCTTGGCGATGCCCTCCACCCCAAAGGGATGGTTCGTCAGACCATCCTGAAACAAGCCAATCAACGTTCCAGTCACGGTCCCCGCGATCGGGCTCCGGCGCGAAACGGCAAAAAAGATCGTCGCAATCAAAGGCAGATCCAGATGCAGCAGCCAGGGAAGGGTCTTGGGCAGCATCGCTTGCAGCAGGATGCAGACGACCGGCGCCATGACCGTCACGCCAGGATGAAAGCCATACTGGTCCAGCTCTTCGCGTGATGTATAACTCCGCTCCGCCATCGCCCTTGCTCGCTTGCTCCTTGGCTCCTCTCCAGGAGCCACTCTCGTCTACGGTTGCTGCGGTTGCTGATCCGGCTGCTGACCGGGACTTGTCTGGCGTTGTGAACTGCTTGGACTCTGAGCCGGCCCTCCTGGCGTCATCTCGACCGCGGGGGGCGTTGCGCCGGGCGAAAACCTGTCCGGATGCAAGGCGGGTTTGGTCTTTGGCAGCCCTGAGTTGGCAATACCCGGCAGCCCACCGATCTGGCTCTCCGGGTCATCCGGCGCGGCTGGGGCCGTTCCCGCTCCGCTGACGGAGCCGCCATTGGCTCCCACCGCCGTCCCGGCAGCGCCGTTCCCGGCTCCGTTTGCCGCTGCCGCGGCGGGCTGCAAGCTGGGCAGCTTTCCAGCGACCAGATCCGCAGCCCTCTGGTTGGCCTCGGCGGTGGCTTCGGCTACGGCCGCGTCCTGGGCTGCGGCCGGTGGCAGCGTCGCTGAGGTGGCGGTGATCACCAGCACCTCTTCCAACCGATTCAGGTCCGCGGCCGGCCGGATGGTGATGGCCGTGTAGGGCTGGTGCAGCGGATCCGGGGCGATCGACTGGATCGTTCCGACCGGCAGCCCGCGCGGAAAGATCAGATCCCCGCCGGAAGTGATCACCGGCTCGCCGACCTTGATCCGGGAGTCCGCGGTGAGGTCATCGATCTGTACCTGTCCGGCCGCCGTTCCGCGCACAATGGCTCGAATCCGGGTGGCCGCCAGAATCACCCCCGCGCCCGAGGAGGGATCATTGATCAGCAGCAGTTGCGAGGTGTGCGGAAATACATCCCGGATCTTGCCCACCACGCCGTCCGGAGTGATCACCGGTTGATCCGGCTTCAAACCGTCCGCCGAGCCCTTATCCAGATACAGGACGTGCGACCGCTCCGAGCCGCTGGTCCCGATTACTTGTGCGGCCACGTTAGCCAACGCATACTGCTCCCGGAAGGCCAACAGCCTCTGCAGTCTTCGCCCCTGGGCCGCATCCTCTGCGAACGACGCCTCTTCTTCGCGCAGCCGCGCCACCTCATCCTTGAGCACCGCGTTCTGCTGCCGCGCCTGACGCAGATTCACGTAGTCATCCCATACGCCGCGAACTCTCGAACTGGAGATCGCAACAGCAGCTTCCAGGGGCGTAATCGCTGTGACCGTCCAACGCCGAAGCAGAGAGACGTCGCGCCCATCGGGAGCCGCTCCCTCACCCTCCATCGCTCCTGCACCCGGCAGCGCGTCGGCTTCTTTCGCCGGGCGCTGAACCTGCATGGCCAACGCGATGACCTGCAGCAGCACGATGGCAATCAGAACCAACGGGTTTTTGAATCGGGTGAAGAATGATTCCATGGTAAGACCGAGACTCGGCAGACATTCTTTGCCAGAGTGGATTCCGTGGAGCAACGGCGTGATGAATTCCACCGCCGCAGAGGCCGGGGAGCCACCCCGAATGCTTCCATAAACTCCTCCATTATTTCATCGGAACTGCCTGGCCGTGTCCGCCCCCAGCCCTCCCGATGCGAAGAAGATCTTGCGCAGATCCTCCGCTGCTACCATCATCCCGTGGCGGTTCAACTCTCCACTCCCGTCAAGTTCGTCCGGCGCATCGGTGAGCGCGTCGCCGTGGGTCTCTCTGAACGAGGCATCACCACCGTCGAAGACCTCCTCTATCATCTTCCCTTCCGCTACGAAGACCGGCTCCATCCCAAGCCGCTTTCGCTTTACCAGCCCGGGGAGATGGCCTCTCTGACCGGCGAGGTGCGGGGAACCGTACTGCTCCGGACTCGCTCCGGTCCCATCTTCGAGATGACGGTGGGCATCACGCCCCTGGTGAGCGGGCACGCTCAAGGTGAAGGTCTGGATAGAGGCCCAGAGGAAGCTCCAGACAAGGGCCTGCGAGGCGCGGACCCGGGGCTGGCCGGCCTGGTGCAGCCTCCGCCGGTCCAGGCTAGCCTCTCAACCGGCCTCTCGCCTTTGGCCCCAGTGGAGACGGTGAAGTGCCTATGGTTCCACGGCGCCTATCTCAAGGATAAGTTTCGTCCCGGCCAGAGGATCGCACTCTACGGCAAGCTGGAGGCTAGCCGCAGCGGCAGGGCGGCCAATGCCTTCGGCTCCCCGCGCTTCAAACTGATCCAACCGGTCTTCGAGATTCTGCCCGAAGGCGCGCCGGGCGCAGATGGCAACAGTGAGGACGCGGAGTTCACCCTGCTCGAGATGGGCCGCATCGTACCCATCTATGAGTCCCTGGGAGGAACCACTCCCTGGGGCGCCAAGCTCACCTCGCGCTGGCTGCGCCGCGTGATGTGGACCATCTTCAAAGACCTCATCGAGTCACAGGAAGCCACCCTGGCCGCCGGCGCCGGCACGGAGAAGCCACGTTTGGAGGCACATCCCTCGGCGGACACCCTGCCTGCATCGTTATGCCGGCGGCTAGGCCTCCCCACCCGCATGGAAGCCCTGCGCAACCTCCACTTCCCTCCCGCGGACACCTCCATCACCGATTTGATGTCAGCGCGGACCCCGGCGCATCGCCGCCTTATCTTTGAAGAATTCTTCTATCTGGAGCTGGGCCTGGAGCTCAAGCGGCGCCGCCTTCGAGAGCGCCAAGGAACCACCTTTGTCACCAACGAGCAGGTTCGCGCGGCCCTGAAGCAGATCCTTCCCTTCAAACCCACCACCGCGCAGAAGCGCGCGCTGGGGGAGATCGTCCAGGACATGCGCAGCCCCCAGCCCATGCGCCGCCTGCTGCAAGGGGACGTCGGGTCCGGCAAGACCATCGTCGCTCTGCAAGCCGCGCTGGTCGCCATCGAGAACGGATATCAAGTGGCATTGATGGCTCCCACCTCCATCCTGGCGACCCAGCACTACCTCTACGCCCGGAAGCTTCTGGGCGACAAGATCTCGCCCCACCACAGGCGACGCTACCGCATCGCCCTGCTCACCGGCTCGCTGGACGACCGCAGCAAACGCGAGGCCGGCGGCGGCATCCTGCGCGGCGAGGTCGATCTGGCCATTGGCACCCACGCGCTGGTGCAGGACAGCATCGACTTCGCGCGCCTGGGTCTGGTGATCGTCGATGAACAGCATCGTTTCGGCGTCCAGCAACGCTTCCAACTGATCCGCAAGCCCGGCGCCATAGCCTTGAGCCCTGCAGCAGATCGCCAACCGCCGCAGCCGGGTTCCCTGCTGGACGCTCCGCCACCGCAGGGGCCTCCGCCCGGTGAGCCTGACATGCTGGTGATGACCGCGACCCCCATCCCCCGCACCTTGGCGCTCACCCTCTACGGCGACCTGGAGGCCAGCGTGATCGACGAGCTCCCTCCCGGACGCACGCCCATCGTCACCCGCCGCATCTCTGAAGAGCGAGCCGAGCAGGTCTGGCGATTTGTCCGGCAGCAGGTCACCGCGGGCCGTCAGGCGTACATCGTCTACCCCATCATCGAAGGTGACCGCGACGATGAGCCTCAACTGGACTTCGCCCTGGAAGTGGAAGAGGAGACGAAAGGCAAGGCGAGCAAGCACTCGGTCACAGCCGGCAAACGGTCCGGTTCCGAACGCCCCGCCAAACTTCGCTCGCAGCTCTCAACCAGGCTCCGATCCGCCGTCGAGATGCATCAGGAGCTGCAGCAGGGCCCTCTGGCCGGCCTGCGCCTCGGACTCCTCCACGGACGCATGTCCCCGGACGACAAAGAGGTGACCATGAATCGCTTCAAGCGCGGCGAGGTGGAGGTTCTGGTCTCTACAACGGTGATCGAGGTCGGCGTGGATGTTCCCAACGCTACTGTGATGGTGATCGAACACGCCGAGCGCTTTGGCCTGGCCCAACTGCATCAGCTCCGCGGACGGGTGGGCCGCGGCAACGCCCGCAGCTACTGCATCCTGGTGACCGGCGCCAACATCACGCCCGAAGCGGAAGTTAGGCTGAACGCCATGGTCCAGATTCAGGACGGCTTCATCCTTGCGGAACAGGATCTCCAACAGCGTGGCCCCGGAGAGTTCTTTGGCACCCGCCAGGCCGGCCTGCCGGACCTTCGCGTCGCCAACCTCGCCCGCGACCGGGACCTGCTTGAGCTCGCCCGCCAAGAGGCTGTCCGCTTCGCGCAGAGCCCTGACCCCACCATCCCCCGAGAGCAGATTGAGGACGTTTGGTTCCGTCTCCAGCACCAGTGGCAACGCCGCTACGGTTTGCTGGAGGCATGAGTTCGCCCCTGGAGGCGAGCGAGGTCCAATAGCAGCTACGTTCCGCACGGGTTCCGGGCCACCAAGCAGATATCCCCTCTCGCAGAGGCTTTGCGCGATGCTTCCGCCCCGTGCGCTGCGCTTCAGCTCGCCATCGCCACCTGCTCTTCCAGCACGGTCACAGGCTGCACCTGCTTCTTCGGACCCCTCTTCCGGGCTACCAAAATCTTGATTCTATCCAGTAGCTCAGCCGGAGAGCTTGCCCCCTTGGGGAGAAACGCGTCCGCCGCCGCAGCCCGGTCAAAGTTTGTCACCGTTCCAGACACCAGCAGCCCGGGCAGCCCAGGATGCAACTGCTTCGCCCGTCGAATCAAGTCATTTCCGTCCATCTGCGGCAAAAGCAGATCCGCCAGCAGAAGATCCACCGACCCCTGTGCCACCGTCTGAAGATACTCGAGAGCCTCGGCAGCCGTGCCGACCGCCACCACACGGTAGCCGCGCGTCTCCAACAGAAACTTGCGTACCGAAAGCACCTGTTCGTTATCTTCCACACACAAGATCGTCTTCCGTGGTCTCATCGATTCTCCTCGCCGGTGGTCTTCGCGGCTTGCTGCTTCCAAGTTCAAGACAGACGGCGCTCTCCCTACGGAATCCCGCCGAGCCCAACAACCTCTCTGAAAATCCGTTCAGCCATCAGGGATTCTTTGCGCCTGAAGCAGCACATCGCATCCCCTCCTAGCGCCCTTCGTCCACTCCTGGCTTGACGGAGCCTCTCCAAGCCCTGCGACGCCTCTAGAATCCTTGCGGGCCGGGCTCCGGTAGCGAGCTGCAGCCTGCTCAACGCGCCGGCAGGGTTTTGGCAAACGGACTTCCTCGGCCGCGTCCTGGACGCGAACCTTGCAACTGCTGTGGAAGCTGTGGATGGCAGTGAAAAAGGCGCAAAACTCCTCTTTGACTGCATCCCTGCCATCTTCCAGGCAGCGTCCATTTGCAGCTCGAGTGGGCCAAGCTCCCAGGGAACTGACTGGTGGCGCGTGACAGCTCGGCAGACCCTGAAGCCCCTGCGGAGCGTGGCTCTGTCGAGCTTGTATCGCGCCGCAGAGGATAGCATGGGAGCCTTCGCCATCCCTCAAATTGTCCGAAAATCAGGCGAAAAATCTAACGTCCTTCGAGCCTTCACTCGATGACGACTTGCTGAGCATACGAAGGTCCAACTGCCATGGCAACAGTGAATTTTTGGCGAAAATACAATGAGTTTGAACTGGCGCTTCCACCGCAATCGCACATTGCCCATGCTTGTTGGCCTTTGTGATTCCCCCGCTGTGGAAAACCTCCGGCTTCAGGGCAGGAAAAGCCGTCCCTCTGCAACAGGAATAGTGCGCCCCGAGACTTCGACGGAGTGGACCCGGTCACCTTGTTTGGCGGCGCGAACGACGATTCGGCTGGGACGCCGAATCTCAGCCCCCTGCTCAATCTCCACGGTCTGCTCCGGCCGCGCCAATCCGTGTTTCACCAGCCATGCGATGCAGCAACCCGCCGCTGATCCGGTCGCCGGATCCTCGCCCGAGTAAAACTGCATCCGCGCGCGCCATCGCGGATGCCCATCGCTGGATTTACCTGGAGTCAAATTCGGCCGCACTCCGGCCGCGGTTTCCGGCGCCGCTGCTTCAACCGGCGCGATGCAGTAAAAGAAATGCGTCTCTCTTCCCGCCAGCCACGCCTCAGCCTGGCGGTGCGCCAGTTGCATTCTCTGCAAAGCTCCAAGAGAACGCAGGAGAACGATGCAGAAGGGCATTCCGGTGGAGACTGTCTGCGGAGCAAAGCCGGAAGAGAGATCCTCCGCGCTGAGACCGATCAGGTTCGCTACCTCAGCCCGATCATGGGTTGCCCCAAAGACCGGATCGTTTTGCAGCATCGTGGCATGAAGGCCGAGGGCCCCATCTTCTTCCGGGGCAAAGCGCACGGGAACAGGCCCCACGCGCAGCCGCAAGGTGACGGTCTCGGTTCCAACCAGGCGCAGCCGCGGATGGTGGAGGCGCAGCCAGGCTGCCGTCCCCAGGGTCGGATGACCTGCAAACGGCAGTTCCTCCTCGGTGGTGAAGATGCGCACTCGCACGCCGTCTCGCGCCTCCGTCTCCGGATCGTCGGGCAAGATGAAGGTTGTTTCGGAGAGGCGCATCTCGCGCGCAATGTCTTGCATCTGCTGATCGGAGAGCGAGCCGCCATCGTGAAAGACCGCCAGGGCGTTGCCCTCCAGGGGGCGTTCCGCAAAGACATCCAGCATCGAATAGTCCAGCACTCGCGACATGCCCTTCATGCTACCTCGGATGGCGCTTCATCAGCTTGCGCAGCAAGGGCTGGTCCTGTCACCCGGACTGGCTGGGAAGTATATCTTTCCGGACAGATCTTCCCTCATGCAGCAGTTCTGACATTTTTCCAATCGCTCGGCCGGACCCTATGAAAACGCCGCAGAGTCCCCTAAACTGTAGGAAGAGCGGCGGATCGAAGAGCTGATGCACCCGGCGCAGGAGTCTGATGATCTTGAAGTCCTCCCTTCCAACCGAGAATCTACAGGACGAAGCCTTGCCAGCAACCACGGTTGCGACTCCCATCCCAGCCGAGGAAGAGGAAATCTCTCTGCTCGACCTGCTGATTGTGCTTGCCGAGCACAAGCGCACCATCCTGTGGATCACGGGAACCTTTGCCATCCTTTCGGTTGTCATATCCCTGCTCCTGCCGGTGAAGTACACCGCCAGCACCACTCTGCTTCCCCCGGAGACAGGATCCTCGATGTCCTCCCTCCTGTCCTCGCAGTTGGGCGGCCTGGGCGGCATGGCGGCCATGGCGGGCGGAAGTCTGGGCCTGAAGAATCCCAACGACCAATACGTGGCGATGCTGCGCAGCCAAACCGTGGAAGACGCCATGGTGAAGCGATTCGGCCTGATGCAGGAGTACCACGCCCACTATCTCTCCATCGCTCGGAAAGATTTTGAAGGAAATGTCACTTTGGATGGCGATGGCAAGGACGGACTGATCCACATCTCCGTGGAGGATCGCAATCCCGTCAAGGCCGCTGCCATGGCCAACGGTTATGTGGATGCCTACCGCAACCTCTCCAAGAATCTGGCCATCTCGGAAGCCTCGCGGCGCCGGCTTTTCTTCCAGGAGGAGGTGGACAAGGCCAGAACCAACCTCGCCGATGCCGAGATCGCCCTGGAACAGACCGAGCAGAAGACTGGAATCATCGCGCCGGATAGCCAGGAAAGAGCTTTGATCGATTCAGCGGCAACCCTGCGCGCCCAGATCACAGCCCTGGATGTACAGATTCAGGGGATGCAGACCTATGCCACCGGGGAGAACGCGCAGTTGATCCAAGCCCAGCAGGAACTCTCCGGCCTGCGCGATCAGCTCGAAAAACTGAGCGGCTCTGGAAATGTCACCGCCAAAACATCGACAGACGAGTTTTTGCTGCCCAGGGGAACGATTCCCAAGGCGGGCATGGAGTACATCCGCAGGCTTCGGGACGTAACCTACTACGAGACGATTCTGGACATTCTGGCCAGGCAGTTTGAGATGGCCAAGCTGGATGAGGCAAAAGAGGGTGCGCTGATTCAGGTCGTAGACCCAGCCATCGTCCCAGACCGGAAGTCGTTTCCAAAGCGAGCCCTGATCGTCATCGGATCGACTACCCTGGGCTTCTTCCTGGGAACCTTCCTGGCGTTGCTCCAGGCAGCCGTTCAAAGGCTCCGGGGCGACCCGGAGACGAGCATCAAACTGGCTTTGCTCAGGCGCGCGGTATCCCTAAGATCGGCCAAGGCTCAATAGAGCCGATGTTGGGGGATCCATCGCTGTGAGCCCTCGCAGTCCGCGTGAAGTGCGGCGTGTACGCCACGGAGGCGGGCATGACTGATGCCGGCGCCCTACGAGGCTGTTTGAATGTCTTTGGTCGCCTTCCGCAGGGGTTCAGTGACAACTCCCGCATTCTGGCGAGTGAGGAACATCATGACCACGCCACAGAGCATGCTTCCAAGGGCGGCCATCTGGGCGTTGGTGAGCGTGTGATGGAGGTAGAGTTTGGGATTGATGCGAACGAACTCTACCAGGAAGCGGCCGATGCCGCTCAAGAGCAAGTACTCACCGGTGAGGAATCCCAGAGGGAGGGACTTGCTTCGCGATCCGCGCCTCCAGAGCCACCAGGCCAGCGCCAGCGAGAAGAGCAACTCGTAGATGGGCGTGGGCTGCACTGCCGCAGTGGGAGGGTTGGGCAGAACCAGCGCCCGGGTGTACCGGGTGAGGCCATTGGCCATATGCACGCCCCAGGGCAGCGTGGTGTTGATTCCGTAGTCTCCATCGCCGGATAGCAGACAGCCGAGACGGCCCACGCCGTATCCGACGGCGGCAGCAGGAGCGGCAAGGTCCAGCATCCGCAGGGCGGCTCGGCCGCCCGTGAGGCCGTTGGGCTTGCTGAGAATGCCCTGATACATCAGCATGGTTATAGCCGCGATCAGTCCGCCGTACCACGCGAAGCCGGCTTGAAACCAGTGCAGAAAGCTGAAAAGAACCTCGCTGGGATGACGCAGGCCGGGAGCGAGGATCCCGCGCCAGGCGCCGATCAGGTCAGGGATATCCTGCAACTCATGCCAGAGCTTGGCGCCAATGATTCCGAACAGCACCACCATCGTCACAATGTTGATGGCGTCACCGTCAGCCCGATTCCGTACGAAGTTGTTGTGGAGCACCAGGACGCTGCAAACGGCTGCCAGCCAAAGCATCAGGCCAAAGGTTCCGATATGAGCAAAACCGAGATTTATATAGGGATACATGCAGATTCCAGTATAGCGGCGGCCGCGCGCTTCTGAGCATCGCAACGGAGCGTCGCCCAGATCCTCGACCTGTTCGGCGGCTCCGCTCCGGCAAGCGCCCACGCATCCCCATCAGAGGGCGGGTTTCGAGAAGAATTCCGGGAACGATCCGCGAGCATCGGAAACAGGTCTGGTACCGGTTTTTCCTCATTCCGAGGCAGACACAAACGATCTCTCGCTTTTTTCAACCTGCGGGTATCGCGTAATCTTGAGATCATGGTCATAACAGTTCCTGCTTTTGTTCCTCCCGAGGAGATGGATGTTCTGCTCACCGCGGAGCAGATCGCCGAGCGCGTCAAGACCGTTGGCGATCAAATCTCCCAGGACTACAAGGGGCAGTCGATCGTGCTGATCGGCGTGCTGAAGGGAGCTGCGATCTTTCTGGCGGACCTGGCGCGTTCGATCAAGGTGGACAACACCTTTGACTTTGTAGCGGTGTCCAGCTACGGCAGGGCGCGGGTAACCTCCGGCGCAGTGAAGATGATCAAGGATATCGACAACCCCATCGAAGGGCGGCACGTGATCCTGGTCGAGGATATCCTCGACACCGGACTGACACTGAGCTATCTGCGCGGGCTGATGCTGCAGCATCGTCCGGCGTCGCTCAAGATCGCCACCTGCCTGGATAAGCCCGAGCGGCGCTTGGTGCCCATCGAAGCCGATTACGCCTGCTTCAAGATACCCAACGAGTTTGTGATCGGTTATGGAATGGACTATGCCGAGCGCTATCGCGGCGTGCCGGACATTCGGATCTACCCGGATAATCCGCCTCCGGGACATTGACCGGGCATCTGCGGGAGCAGAGCCTGGAAGAGTCCGCCGATTGAGTAAACTAACAGCATGAGTTCCCTGCCGCACTCCTCCAACAGCTCCACGGTGATCGTCTCTCCAGCGCGCGGTTTCCGCGGCTCGGTGACGCTGCCGGGCGATAAATCCATCTCGCATCGCTATGCCATGTTGGCGGGCTTTGCCGCGGGAACGTCGCGGCTCACGAACTTCTCCACCGGCGCCGACCCGCACAGCTCTCTGGGCTGCATGCGCGCCATGGGAGCCAAGATCGAGACCATCGGCAAGACGATCGAAGTCACCGGAACCGGTGGCTTGCTGCGCCATCCGAGCAGAGACCTGGACTGCGGCAACTCCGGCTCGACGATGCGCATGCTCGCGGGGCTGGTGGCGGCGCAGAAGGGCTCCTTCCGCTTCGTCGGAGATGAGTCGCTCTCTGTTCGTCCCATGGAGCGCATCCGCAAACCGCTGCAGCAGATGGGAGCAAAGATCGAGTTGACCGGCGGTCACGCGCCCATGGTGGTGCATGGCGGCGAACTGACCGGAATCGACTTTGAGACGCCCATTGCCAGCGCGCAGGTGAAGACCGCGGTGCTCTTTGCGGGGTTGCAGGCGCAGGGCGTCACCTCCATTGTGGAGCGGGTGCGGACGCGAGACCACAGCGAGCACGCCCTGCGAGCCTTTGGAGCGGCGCTGGAGCGCAAGAACGGCCGGCTATCCATCGCCGGCGGACAACATCTGACCGCCATCGACGCGACGGTGCCCGGCGATATGTCGTCGGCGGCATTCTTTCTTTGCGCGGCGCTGCTCTTTGAGGACTCCAACCTGGTGCTGGATGCGCTGGGAATGAACCCTACCCGCGCGGCAATGCTGGATGTGATCTCGGCGATGGGCGGAAACATCAAGGTGTTGGACGTGCAGGAGACCCATGGGGAGATGGCGGGGACCATCCAGGTGAATCGAGGCCGCGCTCTGCTTGGCATTGACATTGCCGGCGAGCAGGCGGCCCAGTTGATCGATGAACTCCCGGTGATTGCGGCGATTGCGCCGTATACCCAGGGAGGCGTGCGAATCCGCGACGCCAGAGAACTGCGCGTCAAAGAGAGCGATCGCATTGCGCTGGTGGTGAAGAATCTGCGCGCCATGGGCGCGGCGGTGACCGAACTGGAAGATGGAATGGATATTCCCGGAGGACAGCGTCTGCACGGCGGAGTCATCGACTCTGGATTGGACCACCGCATCGCCATGGCGTTTTCCATAGCCGCCCTGCGAGCCGACGGGGAGACTGAGATTCGCGGCGCGGAGGCGGCCAGCATCTCATTCCCGGAGTTCTTTGTCTGGCTGAATGAGCTGGCACTACGCTAAGGCATTTCGGTCTTCACGCAACTCCAAGCCAAGGCTCCCCGCTGGAGCGGGGTGCTAAACCCGGCCGTTGAAGGCACGCGGAGGATAGATCCGCAACAGCTCGTTGAGGTTTTGCTCCACCTCATCCACACTGACCTCATCAATGATGTAGTCCGGTGGCGCGCTGGGAAGGTCGGCGTTTTTGAGGATCCTGGCCCGGGGGTTGTTGAGCGGAAGCCACTCGACCTCAGGCGACCAGGCTGGGGCAATGATCACCATGGGAAGCCGCACGGCCCGGGCCAGGTGCATGGGGCCGGTATCCAGAGTCAGCGCGACATCGGCAAGCGACAGGATCGCCGCCAGCTCCCGGAGGTGGGTTTGACCCGCCAGGTTGGCGGTAGAAAAGCTCAGGCCGGCACGCAGGGCGTCAATGGCCGGAGCCTCCGCGCCCGTGCCCGCAAAGACGATCTGCATCGCATACCCACGGCGCAGTGTCTCCGCCACGGCGCGAAAGCGCTCCGCACGCCAGGACTTTCGCTGCGTGGGGCTGGTCTGGGTGATAAAGACCGCTATGGGTTCCTGCTCATCCACGTCATGCTCGCGCAGGAGGCGATGCGCGGCGCTCAGATCCACAGAGGATGGAAAGACCTGCGGTTCAAGAAAGTCAGGATTCGCCCGCAGTTGCTCCAGCAGCGCCGGTCCGTGGCCGAGCATATCCAGGATGCGTAGATTGTTGGCGATTTGGCTCAGACGAGGGTCGAAGCGGAGATGGGCGGCTGCGAGCTCCGGCAGCAGCGTGAAACCGGCGCGCACGGGACTGCCCGCCAGCAAGGCGGAGAGAATCACCCGTGAGCGCTCGTTGCCCGTGGTGAGCAGAACGGCATGCGGCTCGCGGCCGAACGGCCTGGCGCGGCCCAGCGTCTTGGCTGCGGCCAGCATCTCGTGCAAGGGGCTGGGGGTGGAGACCAGCGTCTCCAGGCCCGGGTTGTGGCGCAGGATCTCCAGAGCGAACCCACTGGCAGCGGCCGCCACTCTGGCCTCCGGCATAACGGCGTGAATGGCCGCAATCAATGGTGTGGCATGGATGGCCGTGCCCAAGGCTAGAGGGTGTTGCAGGAGCAGGAAGTTGCGGACCTCGGCCAACTCCGGTTGCGTGGCGTGGAACATCCGCTCGAAGACGGCGAGGTTGACCAGCCCGGCGGATTTGAAAACGGAGGCGATAACTTGAGAATACCAAGGTTGTGCGCAGTGCCGGCAGGGGCCGCAAAGGCGGCGGCGCCCGCAGCTCCGAGGTTGACGCAGTGCCCCTGTTACTTGCGCCGAGCCGGCCCGGTGGACTTGCGCAAGACCAATGCAGGCTGAATGATGTGCATCTCGCCTTTGAGGGACTTTGCCGCTCGCGGAGACTCTTCTCGAAACAAGGCATGAAACGCGGCTGCGGCAATCTTAGCGCGGGGCATAGCCACCGTGGTGAGTGGCGGCGAAACAAAGGCGCTCATCTGAATATCGTCAAACCCAATCACCGAGATGTCCTCGGGTACGCGCAGTCCAGCCTCCGCAATCGCTCCCATGGCGCCGATCGCGGTCAGATCGTTGGACGCCAACACGGCGGTCGGCCGCCGACGCGAAGAGAGAACCCGCCGCATCGCTTCACGGCCGCCTTCCATCTGGTGATTCCCTTCCTGAATCAGTTCGGGGCTGGTATCCAGGCGATGCCGCGCCGTACTCTCCAGAAAAGCCTTGTAGCGGGCCTGCGCCGAAGCCAGTTTCAGGGGGCCGGTCAGAAAGGCAATGCGTTTGTGCCGCAGCTTGATCAGGTGCCGCATCGCCGCATCCACACCCGCCGAGTAGTCCAGCCGGACGCAACTGACGCCGGGCTCAGGCGTGCCCGAGTCCAGAAACACCATGGGAATATGCATGCGGCGGAAGTCCTCGATCAGGTGGTCATCCATCTCTGAGGTCATGATGGCAACCCCTTCCACCCGGCGTTGCAACATGCGCTGCACACAAATCTTCATCCGTTCTGGTTCATAGTTGGTGTTGCTGACCAGCACCTCCTGCCGGTGCCGCACCGCAATATCCTCAAACGACTTCACCAGTTCCGGGAAAAATGGATTGGTGATGTCGGAGATGATTAGGCCGTAGAGGTTGCTTCGCCCCGAACCCAGCGCTCTGGCATTGGTGTCCGGATGGAAGTTCAGCGTCTCGATGGCTCGCAGCACCCGCTTGGCTGTCTCCGGGCGCACCTTCTCGGAGAGATTCATGGTCCGCGATACAGTAGCGGTAGAGACCCGGGCGAGCTTAGCAACTTCTTTGATATTCATCAGGCAGGTACAGATCAGGAAAAGGGCTTAACCAGCGTGTCGCCTGGACTGGCGGTGTTCAGGGTCCATTATAGGGAGGTACGCGGCGGACAACACGGCCCCGTGGTCTTTTTTTTTAGAGAATGGCCGGCTGCGGCGCGTCCCGATCCCCCCTTCATTCGAAGAAGGCCCGGGCAGCAGGCCCGAGGAAGAAGAATTCCGTTCGAACTGCGCCGGGTCTTTGTCTGGGTGGCTCCCTGGCGCCCCGGCTCTCGGCCTAAACAAATACCGGGGTGAGAAGCTTGACCAACTGTTCCGGTTCCACCAGGAACGCATCGTGTCCATGGACAGAGGCCATCTCCCGGTAGTCGCATCGAGCTCCGGCGGCCTTGATGATGGCTGCCAGGGAGCGGACATCTTCGGGCGGAAACAACCAATCGGTGGAGATCCCTACCAGCGTCAGATGAGCCGTGATCCGGCTGTAGGCTTCATACGGTGTCACATGGGCGCGGATGGGATCAAAGATGTCCATCGTCCGCGTCAGTGAGATATAGGAGTTGGCGTCAAAGCGGGTGATGAACTTCTCTCCCTGGAAGTCGAGATAACCGGCGATATCAAAACGCCCGTTCTGACCCGCCGATGTGGAGATCCAGGGATTTTCATTCCCGTTGCGGTTCGGCTTGCGATTGAAACGCTGCTCGAAGAGGGGTACGGACTTGTAACTGATGATTCCCAGGGAACGGGCCAGCGCCAACCCTCCTCTTGGGGGCCGGTCCGGGTCGTAGTAGCCCCCCTTCCAGGCCGGATCGAGCATGATGGCCTGACGCTGCAGGTGGTTGAGGCCAAGGCCCATGGCTCCCAGCGGGGCCACGCCGATGCTGATCGCCCTCTTTACTCGATCCGGAAACTGAATCGCCCACTCCAGCACCTGCATGCCGCCAATGGACGCTCCAATGACCAGCTTCAAGCGGTCGATGCCGAGAAAATCGATGAGCTTGACCTGGGCGCGGACGATGTCGCGGATGTTGATCAGAGGAAAGGTGGGCCCGTAGAGCTTGCCCGTCTCCGGATCGATACTGGTGGGGCCCGTAGAGCCGTAACAGGAACCAAAGATGTTGATGCCGATCACGCAGTCGCGTTCCAGGTCGAGCAGTCCACCGGGCAGAAACAACTGCGGCCACCAGGTGGCGACCTCCGCCGAACCGGAGAGCGCATGGCATACCAGCACGGCTTGATCCCGCACCGCCTTACGTTGCCCGTAAATCGCATAGTGCAACGTGGGACGAACCAGAACTTCGCCGCTTTCGAGGGAGAGAACTTCGTCAAGGACGAAGTCTCCCTCGTCAACCGGCAAAGGAATGGATGAGACTGGTTCCGTACTGCTCGTCATTTGGCTCCGTTGGCTGCGTGGATTGCCTGGTCCAGATCAGTTAGGATATCGCGAATATCCTCGATTCCGATAGAGAGCCGAACCATCTCCGGCGTGACGCCGGTCGCCGCCTGCTCCTCGACGTTCAGTTGCGCATGGGTCGTCGAGGCAGGGTGGATCACCAGCGACTTGGCGTCGCCGATGTTCGCGACATGCGAAAACAACTTCAGGGAGTCAATCAATTTCTTGCCTGCCTCGTAGCCGCCGGCTTGGCCCCGTCCCTTGATGCCAAAGGTGACCAACGCTCCCTTTCCATCCGGCATGTACCTCTGCGCCCGTGCGTGGTGCTTGCTGGACGGCAGGCCGGGATAGTTCACCCAGGCTACCCCAGGATGGCCGGCGAGGTGTTTGGCTACCGCCAGCGCGTTCTGGGAGTGCCGTTCCATGCGCAGGTGCAGCGTCTCTGCGCCCTGGAGAAGAAGAAAGGCGCTGAAGGGGGACAGCGCCGCGCCGGTGTCGCGCAATCCCTGCACCCTGGCCTTGAGGATGAAGGCCAGAGCTCCGAATGCGTCCACATAGGAGAGTCCATGATAGGAGGGATCCGGCTCAACAAACTCCCGGAAGCGGCCTGACGCCTTCCAGTCAAACCTGCCCGCATCGACGATCACTCCGCCCAGCGTGGTTCCATGGCCGCCGATGAACTTGGTGGCGGAGTGAATGACGATGTCCGCTCCCCACTCGATGGGCCGCACCA
This sequence comes from Acidobacteriota bacterium, assembly GCA_021819585.1. Lineage (GTDB taxonomy): Bacteria > Acidobacteriota > Terriglobia > Terriglobales > Acidobacteriaceae > Granulicella. The sequence goes on along the minus strand of JAKAQS010000003.1, from coordinate 6,072 downwards.
GGATCGGCGAGGCGGATGTATTGTCTATGATCAACGGCAGGCCGTGCTCATGCGCAATCCCGGCGAGCCGCTCGATATCCACCACCTCCAGCTTTGGATTTCCCAGAGTCTCCGTGTAGATGGCGCGCGTCTTGGCGTTGATGGCCGCGCGCACTCCCTCAAAATCATCCGCATCCGCAAATCGAACTGTGATGCCCTGTCTGGGCAGCGTGTAGTGAAAGAGGTTGTAGGTGCCTCCGTAGAGAGACGTCGTAGAGATGATCTCCTCGCCCGCACTGGCCAGCGTCTGGATCGCCAGCGTCTCAGCAGCCTGCCCGGAGGCGGTCGCCAGGGCGGCAGCGCCACCCTCAAGCGCGGCGATGCGCTTCTCCAGCACATCGGTGGTGGGGTTCATCAGGCGCGTATAGATGTTCCCAAACTCCTGCAGGCCAAAGAGCCGCGCCGCATGGTCGGAGTCGTTGAAGAGATAGGATGTTGTCTGATAGATCGGCACCGCGCGAGCTTGGGTCGAGCTGTCAGTGGCCTGTCCGGCGTGGACGGCGAGCGTTGCAAGCTGCTGTTTCGTCGTGGAAACTTCCTCGGGCATCGTTGACTCCTTTGTCCAACCAGTGATTGATTCTCTGCATAGCCTGCAACAAAAACGGCCCACCATCCTAAAGGATCGTGAGCCGTTCAGAACCTGATCGTCTTTGCGCTAGCGCATCAGACCGTTCCGGCACGCACCCACGAGCATCGACACATGGGCATATCCACGTGCATTCGAGCCGCGTTGGTGCAGCAGAAGACCATGCCCTCGAGTATGCTACAGGCCATCCCGCAAATGCAACACTGACTCACTGACTCACTGGGCGGAGACCGGGGCAGGATCGGGCGCCAAACGCCGATCCAAGCCGAACTCTCGAACAGAGCCCGAAACGCCGGCGGAGATCGCCCAAACCAGGGCCAGACGGGCGGATCAACCCAGACTGGCAGGCGCGCCGCGCAGGAACCGATACGCCTCGTTGATCCTCGCCATCTGCCGGTTCGCCAACCTCTGTAGATCTTGAGACTCCGTGCCTCTCCGGTCTGGATGCCACTGGCCAGCCATGCCATGATAGGCTGCTCTGATCTCGATGCGCCTGCTCTCCCGGCTCACCTTCAGAATCCGGCAAGCTCGCTCTTCGGTCATCGGTAACAGCATCTCTTGCGAGTCTGCAAGGGAGGCGTCTGGAGCACGGCAGCCCATGTCCTCGATTGCGGGTGCAGCAGCGCCAGATTGAGAATTCGAGCTCGCCGGGCGCGCCGGCGTCTGCGTCCACATGGAGGGCAGGAGACCATGCAAGGCCCAAAACGGGAAAATCTCTCCGCTGGACTCGCTGTTGCCATCCTGGCATTGGACGCGAGCCTGCTTGGCCCTTTGAACTCCCCAGCCTTCAAGAACAGCCTCCAGGCCATCTCTCCAAATCGTCTCGAAGAAGCTTACAGCGATCTCGCAGTCCTTTCCGAACAACTGCTCGATCTGGTTGTTGAGCGAGCCCGGGCATGACGGCTCAGCGAGCTCCCAGCGAACTTCCCGGCTCGCTGCGTCTTCCTCCTCCCAACCCGCATAGACGCTCCAGGCGCCGGTATCATGAGGTCGCTGGTCCATGGCTCATGCAGCTATCGGCACAACGCGCCGGAACTTCGAGAGCGCAGATTCCTATTTGCCGTGGGATCGTTCGCGGAGCAGGACGTATACTATCTTCGGAGAACGGCAGACGCTCAAGCTGATCGGCCTCGATCGCGCCGGAGAAGCAACCCCCAAGACGACTGCTGAAACGAGGACTCTCGATTGGGCCCGATGACCAATCCCTTGCTTGAACTCCCGGACGTGGAGGCTTTGCCGACGGTCCAGGAGGTTGCACCAGGACAGCTTCTTCGCCTGCAACGCCCACGGAACATGCGGATCCGCCGAGCTGCACTTGTCCTGCTTGCAGCGGCTCTGACTTCCACCTCCCTGCTGGGCCAGACGGGCCCGATGGCGCCGTCCCATACCGAGGTGGCGGAGACATCCTCCAGTTCGATTGGTTCCTCGTATATTCCTGTGGATAGCTGGATCTACACCGCGGCCCTGCGTTTGTACTACCTGGGGTATCTTCCCACCGCTTACCTTGGCATGAGGCCCTGGACGCGCGCTTCGCTGGCCTACATGCTGGAACTCTCGCAGGATGCGCTGCAATCGGTCTACGCGCCCCCGGAGGCCGTCGAGATCAATGCGCGCCTGCGCAAGGAACTTGCTCCCGAGTTGAACAGCGACTCGAAGGTCTATCTGCGCACGGCCACCGTGTATACCCGCCTTCGCCAGATCGATGGCAATATTCTCAATGACAGCTTTCACTTCGGCCAGACGATTGTGAACGACTACGGACGGCCCGACGAGCCGGGCTTCAACAACTTGACCGGCTTCAGCGCCGAGGCTCGCGATGGACGGTTCAGCCTGTTTGTTCGCAGTGAGTTCCAGGAGGCTCCCTCGGCCATTGGCTACTCCGCATCGGTCGCAGCACAATTGGCTGCGATCGACGAGACGCCGGATGTGCCCCAGACCACCATCCCGGCGGGAATCATCCCGTCGCAGACAATCTCGCGGGTGGTCGAGGCCAGTGCGTCCGCTCATATCTGGGGGCATGAGGTCTCTTTTGGCAAAAGCGACCAGTGGCTCGGTCCCGCCAAAGGCGCGAGCATGGCCTGGTCCAATAACGCCGAGAACATTTACAGCTTCCAGATCAATCGCGTGGAGCCTCTCTACATTCCCGGTCTCTCTCGCATCTTCGGCCTCTTCCGTTACGACTTCATGATAGGCAATCTCCAAGGGCACCAGTTTCCCCTTGACCCATGGATTCACATGGAGAAGGTCAGCATGAAGGTAACGCCGGACATCGAGATCGGCTTCATGCGGGATGTGATCTGGGGCGGCAAAGGACAGAAGTGCGCCGTGCCGCCTACGCCGGACGCCATTGTGCCTACCTGCAATGTCCCCATCAACCTGCGCACGTTCCTGCGCAGCTTCTTCAGCGTCACGGCCCCTCAGCCAAACATCAAGTTCTCACCCCTCAATCCGGGAGCGCGTTTCAGCACCTTCGACTTCACCTGGCGAACGCCCTGGGACAACCACCTGATCACTCTTTATCTGGACTCGTTCGCTCATGACAACGTCTTCCCCATCAGCAATCTGGGCCGCTCCGGATTGCGGCCGGGCTTCTACATCGCCCGCCTGCCGGGTTTGCCGCGAGTGGACCTCCGCGCCGAGGGAGTCACCACCAACGTGCATGATCCGGAGAGCAACAACGGACGGCTGCTGATGTGGGAAAGCGTCGATGTGCAGGGGTACACGAACAACGGCTACATCCTGGGAGACTGGATCGGCAGGGAAGCTACGGGCGGGGAGGCCTGGGTGACCTGGCACACCAAACCTGATCAGCTCATCCAACTGCACTACCGCCAGGCAAAGGTGGCCGATGACTTTCTGCCCAGAGGGACAACCCAGAACAATCTCTCCCTGGATTTCGTGCTCCGGCCGAAGCGGAATCTGGAGGTCAAGGCGTCACTCCAGGGCGAGATGTGGAAGGCTCCCATGATCGCCACCGGGCAACAGCATGATGTCGTGAGCACGATCCAGCTCACCTACTTCGTGAAGCAGAGCCGGTAAAAAACGGAGGCAGGCGGGAAACCCGCCTGCCGTTGGAAGGGTGACAGCATCTTCCGAGATGGGTCAATAAGCAGACCCCACAGCCTTGCGCAGACAGAAAGCTCTTCAAGATTAATCTTCCGACTTTGCATCAGGAAGACAGTCTCTATGCGGACTGTCGCGCATCGTCTCTCAATGCCTCCGCCCGTTCGACCTCATAGACCTTTGCGGCACTCTTTTCACGCCCATGCCTGGCCTTCAAAAAGCGGGCTGCATCGGAAGAGATAATATTCCGGGACCGTTTGCCCAGCTTAAAAACGGTGCGCCAGATGATCTTCAAGTCAGAGACAAAGTTCGCCGTCTCCATGTATTCGATGTCCAGCCTGCACTTTTCAGGGTTCAGGACATTCACGACATAATGCTCCACGGAGTCGTCCGGTACGCCATGCAGCAGATGCTCTTCATTGGAGAACAGGAGCGTTGCGGCTCCCGTAATCCCGGGCCGGCAAAGCATGCAAAGGTGCTCGTGTTCCGCAAGCTTCGGGCGTGGGCCGACAAAGCTCATCTCACCGCGCAACACGTTGATCAGTTGCGGCAGCTCATCCAACTTCAATCGCCGCAGGATGCTCCCTACTTTTGTCATGCGGGAGTCGCCATGCCTGGTCACCGTCAACGTATCCCCGGGCCGATGACGGCGAATCTTCATCGTTCGGAACTTGAGGATCACAAACTTCTTCTGATTCAATCCAACCCGCCTCTGGCGAAACAATGCCGGACCCTCGGAGGTGGCTTTGATCAGGAAGGAGATCAGCAACATCAGCGGGGAAAAGAGAATGAGAAGGACAAAACTCAAACCTACATCAAAACATCGCTTGAACCTCGACCTGCACCAAGGGCTGACGAAGCGAGGGCGGAACAAAAACTCCGAATCGCCGTCCCCAGCGGTCTTCTCCGGCCTCAGAGAAGTACTGCTTACGGTCCACGAACCTGTCATCAAGCTACCCCTTTTCAGTTTTCGGCGGTCATGTCTCAGACACAGCGTTGCGTTCGGGCAAACGTATGAAAAATCTTTCTCTTCGTGCTATTTGCGCTTACCTCTTATGATACCTATCTCCATCGAACCCCATCGCATGACGAAAGTTGCTAGACCAAAAATATCGGGCGATGATCGGTGCGTTTTCTTGCTATGGACGACTCTCATGCTCGCTCTCCCTGGCCTCGAATTCCTCCCAGGATCCGGACAAGTGGAACTCTGAGTGCAAAATAAGGAGTCATCCCTCCTTTGCTCTCGTGCGATGGACCCTTCCATCCCTTGTAGCGCCGAGAACGACTTCCCTTCCCGACAACCAAACCCAATTGACTCAGGACATTCTTCAACATGGCAGAGGCGGCGCCTTCGCCCCGTTCCGATTCAACATTAGAGCTTCCTTATCAAGCTATATCGGCGATCGCAAAGAAAACTTCAGGGTCTTTACTGCGATCACGCCGATGATCGTGCTCATGATCGCCGAGAAAGACCATCGCTTCACCGTTCGAGCGACGTTTCCTGTTAAGATGCCCTGTTCCATCCATGTGTTGCCGCAAACCATGTCAGAGGCGTGCCCCAAGGCGAGCACAAGCCCGCACTCCTTCAGAATGCATGGCCTTCAGGAGAGAGGTGTTATGCAATACAAAGCCGCCACGGCTACGGGACTGCCTGGCAAAGGCCCAAAAAGCTTTGAAGCTCTCACGCGGCGCAGATGCAGACCTCGCCGTTCGAACATTAGAATCTACGGTGCAAATCTGGCGGCTATTGGTAGTTGTTTAAACTATACTTGAGCCAAGGGAAACCAAGATGCGTTCTGATCTCCGTACACGCCGGCGCCTGTTTACCACCTTTGCCACCCTTCTTCTTCTGTTTCTACCCGGATACCGTTCCAGCTTCGCCCAGATCCTCGGATACGGCTCCGGAAGCGCACTATCCATTCCGGAATCAGCATTGATGCAGCCGGCAACGTTGGCCCACATGCTGACCTCTTCCTCCAAACCGCTCATGCTGCAAGTTGGCTCTCGCACCCTTTTTGACGAGGCGCACATTCCCGGCTCCCAGTACGCAGGGCCTGGATCGGAACCCGACGGACTGATCTCCCTGCGCCACGCTGTCGCCTCGTACCCCCGGAAAAAGTTGATCGTGCTCTATTGTGGATGCTGCCCATGGTCGCATTGCCCAAATGTCAGCCCCGCGTATCGTCAACTGATCACGATGGGCTTCACCAATGTGAAGGTGCTTTATCTACCCACCAACTTTGGAACCGACTGGGTGAGCCGGGGATATCCGGTTGAATAATCGTTTTCAATCCAGCCGGTTGCGTCAACCGGTCTATCCAGATTCGGTGCGTTCAGCAGGCAGGAAGCCTGGCGAACCCCTTCCGCGGCCGCTGGGACGCAGG
>JAKAQS010000105.1 GCA_021819585.1 Acidobacteriota bacterium | reverse complement strand
CCTTCCATAGATCCGCCATCAGCCTGGCGGTCGACCCCTGATCGATCAGTTGCGCGTAGCAAATCTCCCTGGTGGGGTCGTGGAGAATCACCCTCAGGTCGTAGCCCCTCTCCCGATACAGGCCCAACGCCTGCTTGGCCGGCGCCCGAGGCACGAGCAGTTTGCTCGGCGCCCCCCACGGCGGCGCTCCAGCCGACCATCATACCCGCGCGTCTCCTAACGCCAACGCCGCCGCCGCATCTGCCGATCGTTTGCTACCGCCGCTGGACAGATCGAGTGCTGACGGCTCTTGGAAGGGCGCTGTGTGACGGGCTGGAGGTTGTATGCTAAAGTAGCGCTAACGTTGAACTCCTTGTTGCGCTGGACATGGAATTCAGCTCAAGTCCGCCGCGTGGCGAAGCGCTTGGTTGCTGCGGGCAGGAAGGCGGACTCGGATTTTGCGCAGTCCTATTCTGAGGTGCAAGGTGGACCACCAAGGACAAGATCGCATGGAAACCGCGCCGAAGACCGGTTTTTGGGGAGCCGCGTCGGCGAACGTGCTCAACATGATCGGCGTGGGCCCTTTTCTCACCATTCCTCTTGCGCTGGCCGCCATGGGTGGGCCGCAGGCGATGCTGGGATGGATTCTGGGCTTGTTGATCTCGCTCAGCGATGGGATGGTGTGGTCCGAGCTGGGTTCGGCGATGCCTTATGAGGGCGGACCCTACCACTACCTTCTGGAAGGGTTCGGTCCACAAGGCTTTGGCCGGCTCTTCAGCTTTCTTTTCCTTTGGCAAGCCATCGTGCTTGGGCCTATCTCGGCGGCCGGCGGCGCGGTTGGCTTTGCGCAATACGCCGGATTCCTGCTGCCGCACCTCAGCCATGGCGGAGCGGTGAGCATCGCCGCCGGCGTTTGTCTGGTCAATACCGGCCTGCTGTGGCGCAATATTCGCTCGATCGCGTTGATCTCCATCGCCACGGCGGTGATTGTTCTGGGCTCGACGGCGTGGATCATCCTGACCGGGATCACGCATTTCCATCGCTCCCTGGCCTTCGCCTTTCCTCCGCATGCCTTTGCGCCGAACCATGCCTTTTTCATCGGGCTGGGAGCAGCGATGCTCATCGCCATGTACGACTACGGTGGTTATTACAATGTCTGCCTGATCGGGGCCGAAGTTTCCAACCCGAAGAAGACGATTCCACGATCCATTCTGTTTTCGATCCTTCTGGTCGCGGCGATCTACCTGGCGATGAACATCTCGATCATCGGCGTTCTGCCCTGGCGGGAGGCCATGAAGTCGCAGGCCGTCGTGGCGGACTTCATGGCGCGGGTCTATGGCGAGGCGGGGGGCAGATCCATAACCATTCTCATCCTCGTGGCTTCCTTTGGATCGGTCTTTGCCATTCTGCTTGGATATTCGCGCATTCCTTATGCCGCCGCCGCGCAAGGACAATTCTTTCCCATCTTCGGGCGCCTTCACCCGCGGGGCCAATTTCCTTACGTCTCTCTGCTGGCGATCGGCTTCTGCTCGGCGCTGGCCTGCTTTTTCAGTCTTGCCAGCCTCATCACCGCCCTTATCGTCATGCAGACGCTGTTGCAATTCGCGGCGCAATGCGTTGCCGCAATCATCCTTCGCCGGCGGAAGCGCGAGCCTGACGACGGATACAAAATGCCGCTGTTTCCGTTGCCCGCGCTCGTCGCTCTCTGCGGCTGGCTTTACATCTTCCTGACCAGCGGCTGGGTCTATATCGCGCTGGCGGGGCTTTTTCTCGCACTTGGGATCGCAATCTTTCTGCTGCGCGCCCGCCGCCAAACAAGTTGGCCCTTTGTGGAGGCAGTATGAGGAAATGTTGGGACGTGGTCACGGTTGGCGAAATCTATATCGACCACGTTTTTTCCGGTCTCAAGAACTGGTCGCAACCCGGCGAAGAGGTCTTCACGCGCAACTATTTGCACGAGCTGGGCGGCGGCGCGGCCATCACGGCGTGCGGCCTCGGCCGGCTGGGGCGCAAAACGGCGATCTTCGGGGTGGTGGGCGAAGTCGAGGAGGCGTGGGTCAAACAACGCCTCAGCGACTTCCATGTCGACGCCGGCGGACTGAAGCAGGTCAAGGGAAGCACCGGGGTCACCATGAGCGTTTCGGTCATGAGCGAACGCTCCTTCTACAGCTTCGCGGGCAGCAACCAGTTTCTGGGAGATTATCTCGCCGGCGAGGGCCTGACGGAGCAACTGCAAAAGGCGGCGCATGTGCATTTCGCCGCTCCGCTGGACCGGCGGTATGCGGAGACCGTCCTGCCGGCTCTGAAGAAGGCCGGATGCACGGTTTCTCTGGACGTGGGCTGGCAGCCGGAATGGTCCGCAAAACCCGAGAATCTTCAGACTTGTCTGGATATCGACTACTTTCTGCCCAACCGCAAGGAGGCTGAGCGGCTTACCGGCAAGGAGCGGTCGGTGGAAGTTCTTCTGGGCCTGGAACAGCTCGGCTTCAGCCATGCCGTGATCAAGCTGGGCGCCCAGGGCGCCGCCATACGAACCGGCGGCAAGATGCTCCGCGTGCCATCGCCTCCGGTTGCGGTGGTCGACACCACCGGCGCCGGGGATGCTTTCAATGCGGGTCTCATTGATGCGCTGCTCAGCGGCGCCGACGCGGAGGAGATCCTGCGCCGCGCCGCCGCTTGCGGCGCCTTGTCGACAAGAACGGCGGGCGCCTTGAATGGCCTGCCCACGCGCCAGGAGTTGGAGGAGAGCCTGTGGGAAATTGCAAAGTCACGTTGATCGGCGGAGGAGGCGTGCGTACTCCCCTGGTGATCTTCGGCGTCAATGAATCGCGCCGGATCCTGGGCGCTGAGGAAATGGTGCTCTACGACTTGGATCCACGGCGCGCACGGACGATGTGCGAGCTGGGGCGGGTTCTGCTGGCGAAAAGCGGCAGCAGCATGAAACTGCGCGTGGCCGACGACGTTCAAGATGCGATCCAAGGCGCCGCATTCGTGCTCACCGCCATTCGCGCCGGAGGCATTCAGGCGCGAGCGGCCGATGAACGAATTTCCATCCACAACGGCTATCCCGGCCAGGAGACCACCGGACCCGGCGGGGTGGCGATGGCCCTGCGCACCACCGCCGTGGCCATCGAGTACGCACGGCTGATTGAACGCCTTAGCCCCAACGCATGGATGATCAACTTCACCAATCCGGCCGGACTGATCACTCAAGCCGTAAGCCACCATTCGGGCGTGCGCGCGATCGGGATCTGCGACACGCCGACAGAACTCTTTCATCGCATTGCCCAGGCGTTGAACGCTCCCCCGGCGGAGGTGCATTGCGACTACATTGGGCTCAATCACCTGGGATGGATCCGCCGCATCACGCTGCGCGGCGAGGATGTCACGGCCCGCATTCTCGATAGCGACAGGAATCTACGCAGCCTGTACCAGGCCGATCTGTTCGACCTGGAGCTTGTGCGCAGCCTCAAGCTCATTCCTAGCGAATATCTCTTTTTCTATTACAGCCGAAGAAGGGCTCTGGCCAACCAACGCGCCGCCGGAGCCACGCGGGGCGAGGAGGTCGGCAAGCTCAATGAAGAACTCTTTGGGCGGATCGAAGCCGCCATCGGAGCCGGCCAGGCCGAGGAGGCGCTGACGATCTACACCCACTACCTGAATCAGCGCTCCGGCTCCTACATGCAGCTTGAGGCCCATGCGGGAACGGCCTTCGACCCATCCCATGCGCTCAAGGAGGATCCGTTCCGCGTCGCCACCGGCTACCATCGCATTGCGCTGGACGTGATGACCGCTCTGCTCAGCGATGCCCCGCGGAGAATAGTCGTCAATGTGCGCAATCACGGCGCCATCGACGAGGTCGACTTCGAAGACGTGGTGGAAGCCCCCTGCGCCATCTCCCGGCACGGCATTGCTCCGGAACCCGCGGGATCGCTCCCTGAAGAGGTCCGGGGATTGGTGCTGGCGATGAAAGCCTACGAGCGCGCGGCCATTGAGGCGGCCGTCACCGGTTCCGCCGCATTGGCGCGCAAAGCCATGCTGCTCTATCCCGCCATCGCAGAGTGGGAGCCCGCGGCCGATCTGTTGCGCGAGTTTTCCAACAACAGCCCAGGCTTCCCAAAACTTCATTAGCTCCAATCCAGGTTAACTTGCTGTACAGATACACGTTAGAAAGGACCAGCCATGCTTTCTCGCCGCGACTTTGTTGTAGCTATGCCTGCAGCGTATCTCGGGTTGTATCACAGGGCGAACTCCGCCAGCGGCAAGATGATCACACCTCCGGCTCTTTCAGGTGGAGGTTCTGCGACTCGCATCGGGAATTTTTATTACCAAGCTCCAAACGGCATCGCTTTCATTAAGGATGATGCCGCTGCTTTCGTCATAAACCCCGGCGGCTCTCATAATGCGGGCACGGTGGCGCCTGATGATACCTTTCATCGGGTAATCTTCTCTCCCAAGAAGGCTACGGCGAATGTTCAGCGGGTTGAGTTTCAATGGTCGCGGATAGGCGACGTCATCATTGGACGCCTTGTATCGGACGCAGAGGGTGAGATGAGTTTTTCCCTGAGTGAGAACTGGCCTGGATTTAGCAGCACGTTTTCCGCCGATACTGAAGGAGTAAAGGGAATCGCCAAGCCGGCTACGGGCGAGACTGTAACGTGGAGGCTCAAGAGTCTACCGGCGCCTAGGGCAGCGGATGAGCATCAATTCACTGTAACGCTTGGAGGACCCGAAAAACCAACTTATCTCGTCGCAGGATTCGGAGAGCTTCCTTCGTTCAACAATATCGATGGTCTGCTGGCAGAAGCTCAACACGCATACGAAGGACGGCGCACAAAAGCAAGAGGTCCATCGGGTGATATTCTTGCCGCTATTGCGGACAACCTGAATAACTCACGAATTTATTCGAGTGATAACAAAACGGTGGCGATCAGCGTTTCGCGTAATTGGGGTGACTCCCCAAATACGTGTCCGTATTTCTGTTGGGATAGCTTCTTCAGTGCGTTGCTTGCGTCGCTCGATAACCCGGAAATGGGGCGCGAGACTGTTCGCGCCATCCTATCCTACCAGGCCTCCGATGGTCTGGTTCCGAACTTTGCTCACTGGAGTAGCGGAATCAGTAAAGATCGCTCTCAGCCTCCTGTCGGATCGTTGTGCATTTGGAAAATGCATCAACGTTGGCCAGATCTCGATTTCCTGCGCGAGGTTTATCCACAACTGGCTCTCTGGAACAGTTGGTGGATGAAGGCGCGCAACGCTCGGAACGATGGCCTGCTGCAATGGGGAACCAGCACAGGCAAACTGGAATACGCCCAGGATGAGACCGGCTGGGATGATACGCCCCAATTCGAGGGAGTGACCGGAGTAAGGATGGTAGGCTCCACGATGAATGTCAATGCGGTCGATCTCTGCTCACTGTGGGCAATGGATGCCTACTATCTATCGTTGATCGCCGCGGCAATCGGCAGGCACGATGACGCTCGAAAGTATCGGCAAGATCATGCGGCAATGAACGCTCGAATAAACACAAAGCTCTGGAATGAAGAGCTGGGGGTCTACTGCAGCAGATTCTGGGATAAAGGTGATGGTACGGCTGGGCAATTTTTGACTCGTCTCACACCGGCAAACTTTTACCCTTTGATTTGCCAGGCTCCGGATGCGGCTCGCGCGAAAAGGGTGCTGGCCATCATGACTGATCCGACTCAGTTCTGGGGCGACTGGATTCTACCGACCGTCTCCCGGAAGGATCCTTTGTTTCTTGGTCAGACCTACTGGCACGGGACTATTTGGGGGCCGGTTAACTATCTCGTGTTTCAAGGCGTAAAGCGCTATGCAACGCAAGAAATACAGTCCAAATTTGCTCAAAAGAGTGTCCATCTTTTTATGGACAACTGGTTGGCAAATGGATATTGCGGAGAAAACTTCCTGAGCATCAATGGTAGCGTTGGAGGCGACCACAATTACACATGGGGAGCTCTTCTCTGTTTGATCGGCATCGAGTCCGTGATCGACATTGATGACGACGGGATTGCGAGAGCCGGAGCCGGCTATAACGAACCCGTGGACCTAATGAACCTTCCGATCAAGGGAAAACGGCGGAGTGTTTCACTGCGCATGGGAAAGCCGCAGGTCACTGTCGCGCCAGGGCCGCCGCACAGAGAACTCTAGCGGACGGCTGGATTGCGGTCATCCGGATTGCCAGATGCCGAGGGCAAGAAAGCAGCGACGAGAGGAGATGGACAGCCCCCTCGGGTGTTTTGAGCAGTCGAAGGACCCGCGGATGGAATGGAGCCGGGACCACCTGCCGGAAGGGGTATTGCGGATCGCCATTGCTGTGGCGTTGAGCGGAGCCAAAAGCCGGGACGACGAAGAGGAATGTGGCGAGGCCAAGAAGGACTGGCTGAGGACGTTTCTCCAGGCGCCGGGCGGCGTCCCCTCGCATGACTCGTTCAGTCGAGGGTTTGCGACATCGGACTCGTAAGGGTTGGAGCGGGGCTGCGTGGCCTGGGATGGTTCGACGGAGCGCTTTGGGCCGGCGAGGTCGAGATTATCGATGGCAAGCCGCTGCGCGGCTCCGGGACTGGTACCGGTACGCCGAGCATGCATCGGGTGTCGGCCTGGCCGACGCCAACAACCGGGTGTGGGGTCAGCGCAAAATGGAAGGCCATTCCAACGAGATCAAGGCCATTCGCCGGTTCATGGAAGCGCTGAGCTGAGCGGGGCGGTGTCGCGCATTGAAAGAGATCCATCCTCGGGCATGACGAAGTTGATACCCCCACATCCGGCGAGTCAGAATCGCGTCCGCGGCGGTCGAGACCACTTCAAAGCCCAGCAGCGTTCGCTCGCACCCCTGGTCGGCGGAAATCGCACCATCATCCAGTGCGTCGCCGAAAGCAGGCTTCGTCGTCAGGCACCGATTGGGCCCTCGGGCGAAGGCGTCACACGCGAGCTGAGGGGCCTCCCATCAAGCTGCCGACCCTCCCCGGAAGACTCCGAGGAAGGCCCTCAAGCTCTTCAGGCCGGCCCGGGGATCTCTCCTACGGTCAGAGGCATCGTTCTGAATTTTCAGACCTTACACGACCGTACAAGGGTGGCCGCACATCCATGGGAAATGTTTTCTTGACAAGATAGACAATAATGGATACAAATTCCAATACATTAAGTTCTCGCGTTGATGTTGTACTCGTTCTGCTAGCCCTCAAGACGAAAGAGCTGAACTTCTCAGGAAGAGCCGGAGGAAACGATGATGCAAAACAGCAAAAATATTATGTCGCTACACGATTCTTTGCCCAGTATCCTCACCCGCTGGTTGACCCTCTCGGTGGTGGCGCTCTGCTGCCTGACCGTCACGGCCATACGCTGCGGCGCCCAGGATATGTCGACCGGTTCGCTCAATGTAACCGTCCTGGATCCCGCCGGCGCGTTCATTCCGGGGGCCAGCCTTGTACTCAAAAATCTTGGAACCAACGGAATTCACACGGTGACGACCTCGGACACCGGGATCGCGGTTATTCCGTATCTGAATCCTGCGAATTACAGCCTGACCGTCACGAAGAAAGGTTTCGCTTCCAGGCAATATGCCAAGGTGACGATCCAAACCAACCAGGTAACGAGTCTGTCGGTCACTCTGCAAGTTGGCTCCACCCATCAGGTGGTAGTCGTCTCCGCTGAAAGCAGTCCGATCTTGGACACTACCAGCAACACGCTCGAAACGACGATTGACCTGAAGCAAGTCGAGGATCTGCCGACATATGGACGCGATGTATCCGCACTTGCCTTTCTGGTTCCGGGCGCAGTGGATGACGACTTCAATAACCTCCCCGGCGGCGCGGTCAACATGAGCGCGAATGGCTTTTCAACCATGATCAATCGCAACAAGAGCGGCGGCTTTGATACGGACTACTCCAGCACCTCGCAGCGATTGGAGCAGACGCAAGAGATGACCGTAGAGACCAGCGAACTGGATGCCTCCCAGGGCGGCACCTCTGCGATGGACATCGGGTTCCTTACCAAGAGCGGCACAAACAAGTTCCATGGAGATCTGTTTGAGGACTACCGCAGCGAAGACATGAATGCCAATAGCTGGGAAGCCAACGCCGTCGGTCTACCTCGCAGTCTTATCATCATCAACGACTTCGGCGCCGACATCGGCGGTCCCATCCTGAAGAACAAGCTTTTCTTTTTCGCCAGCCTGGGTAACTATCGTCAACCTGAGCAAGCCTTGGTAACCACCGTGATAGGCACGCCGCTGGCGCTAAGCGGCACCTACATCTATAACAACGCGACCACCAACGCGGTTGAGACGACAAATGTGCTCCAGGTAGGCGCAAGCGCCGGATGCTCGACATGCTCCGGGACCACAAATCCTCTCATTGCCCAGGATCTGGCAAACATTACGAGCACAGAAAGTCTTCCCGGCGTCACGATCAGCCCTTATGATGCCAACCATAACCTGCTGAGCTTTTACAACCACGAATCCATCATCAAGCGATTCCCCACCGCACGTATTGACTACGACGTATCGAAGAACTTTCGTATTACCGGAACGGCTGTGGAATCAAATTATTACTACAACAATACAGGCGCACCGCCCTATCCTGGACCACTCTTTTCCAATCAAGGCACAAGCGATAAAAGCAGAAATTACCAAGTTGTTGCCGGGTTTGATTGGATATTGAAGCCGACCCTGGTGAATGCGTTCCGTCTCGGTTACCTCTACACCGGCCTGGTCTACGATTCGCAGGGCATTGAAACACCCACTCCGGCGATGATGCAGCAGGGCGATCTCGCCTTCGGTTTCAATCTCAACAGCGGCATCAATGACTTCCTGCCCCTCAAGGGTGGGTTCCTATATCCAGTGGGGAGCATCAAAGACCAGGTTACCTGGTCGCACGGAAACCATAACCTCACCTTCGGAGTCGAGGATTCCACCGAGGTGGATCACTATTACAACAACCAGTTTGTGCCCTATATCGGCGTAAATGGAATCAGCCAGGGAGACCCGGTGGAGACAGCATTGACCAACGCCGTTGCAAACGGTCCAACCTCCGCGGCGAACGACGTTGAAGGGCTCTACGCAACCTTGAACGGACGCATGACCTATTACAGCCTTGGAGAGTTTGTAAATCAGAGAACGAAGCAGTTTGAGCCCGGAATCACCTTCGATCTCCACGAACGGCTGACACAATCAGCACTTTTCGTTCAGGATCAATGGAGAACAACGCCGACGCTAACTCTCAATATGGGGCTTCGCTGGGATTTTACGGGAGCATCCAAGGACGAGACCGGCTTCTATACTCACCCGACGATTCCAGACCTCTGGGGGCCAACCCCGGTCGGCGCGCTCTTCCAGCCAGGCAATCTAAGCGGCGTCCAGGATCCGGTTGAAGGACCTCATGCCTACGGGTACGCTCCGACGTATGTCCATCCGGAGCCGACCTTTGGCTTTGCTTGGAACCCGAGAGACACTTCAGACAGCATGTTGGGAAGACTCATCGGTGCGGGTAAGAGCGTCATCCGCGGCAGCTTCACCTTCAAGAACTACACCGAAGGAGCGCAGAACTTCTGGAGCATTGGCTCCAACAGCGGCGCGAACTTCAACACTTACTTTTACGCCGATCCGGTGGCTCCAACTGCCGGGTTTACACCAGGACCCGGCTTCTATAATGCAGGATCCGTCATCCTCGGCGGATCTCTGCCGGCGCTTACATCCACCTCTCCGAACCCCTTTCAACCAATCATACCTGAGTCCTTCCAGACCTTCAGCGGCACGACTTACTCGACCTTCAACCCCAACATCAAGCAACCGTATATCGAATCATGGGAATTTGGCATTCAGCGTGAATTGAGCGCCAACAATGTACTCGAGGTGCGTTACGTAGGCAACGTTTCAAAGGATCAGTGGTTGACCGAGAACTTCAACGAAGTAAATATCTTTGAGAACGGTTTCCTTACCCAATTTGAAAATGCTCAGAAGAACTTGGCCGCCTCCGGAGGAACAACTTTTCAGGGGCCCAATCCTACGCCTATCTTCGATCAGGCCTTTGCAACCTCGGGGTTGCAGGCCAACTACACCAATGGACAGTTCATTACGTACTTGCAGCAAGGACAAGCCGGCGCCTTTGCCAATGTCCTTTCAAGCAACTCCACCTATTTATGCTCAATGATCGGAGCGACCTTCAGCCCATGCGCCGCGCAGGGGATTCCTGGCAGCGGCAACTATCCCAGCAACTTCTTCCAGGAGAATCCGTACGTAGCGGGAGCCGGTACTTTGGAGATGACCAACGCAGGATATACGAATTACAATGCGCTGCAGGTCGATTTCCGGCAAAACATGAATCACGGTATGCAATTTGACGCTAACTATACCTACTCTCACTCGCTCGGCGTAACCGTGCAAGGCAGCACGGCTCCCGGATACTATGGAGGCCGCAGCAACAGCGCCCCCGGCTTCTATACACTGCGGGACGAGAGATTGAACTACTTTCCAAGCGCCTTTGATGTTCGCCATGTCTTCCACGCCAGCGGCACCTATGATCTTCCTTTTGGCACGGGTCAGCCGTTCCTGAACCAAAATAGGCTCCTGAACTCGATCGTAGGTGGTTGGACTCTCGGCGCCATTATCACCTACGAAAGCGGCGAGCCGCATCTCTTCGTTGGTGGAACTTCAACCTTTAATCAGAACGACTCAGGGATCACGCTCACCAACGTTACCCCCAGTCAGTTGCAAAGTCAGATGCATGCTCGGCGGATTCTAGGCAAGCCTTATGTCAGTCTCTTCTCCTCGAAGTACATCAACCAGATAACGGGACAATCCAACACCACCTATATCAGCCCTGCCTCAACTCCCGGTCAGTTCGGTCGGCTGCTCTGGCTACATGACCCGACCAACTTCGATACCGACCTCTCGCTCAACAAGACAATTCCAATCAAGGCGGATATCAGCTTCAAGTTTGAGGGCGTGTTTCTCAATGCATTCAACCATCCTTCTTGGATAGGTTTGGACTCTGGAGTGCAGGACACCACCTTTGGCACCACAGCTACGCCATTTGGCATAGGCGCAAGGCAGATCGAGCTTCGTGCGAATCTGCAGTTCTGAGCGGTGCATTCAAATCATTGTCCATGCAAACCAAGAGCAGCCTGCCGATGGCAGGCTGCTCCTGGTTTATTGCACTGATAAGACGATAAAGCAGGAATCTGAACGGCGCGACAAATCTACGTGAGCCGCGCGACAGCCACAAAGTGCCGTTGACCATCCGGCCGCACAACAATGGCATCCTGGTGCGGTCCTTCCAATGTCGCAACCCGGCCGTTGATTGTCGCCCCAACGAGGTTGCGACCACGTGGTGCGCGGAACGTGATGTGTACGTACTCCGGGAGGTCTCCGCTCGTCGGCAAGGCGACGGTGGCGACCAGCGAATTGGCGCCGCGGCGCTCCAGGCGATAGGTGACTCGTCCCCACCGTGTAGGAGCGTCAACAATCTCAATCGGCTTGGCGGGTACAATCCAATCCCGCGGGATGGCGCGGCCAAAGTGAAGCCGGTTTTCGTCGTACTCTTCATAGACCATCATCCAGCGGACCAACAATGGAATGGTCTGCTGTGCGGGAATGCAAAACAGCGCCCCGCCGCCGGTGATGCCGGTGACTTCACCAGCCGTCCAGCTTCCGCGAGAGTGATCGTGGTAGCGATGGGCATATAGAAAGAGAATGTACTCCTCAATTCGATTCAATCGCAGCAGCGTATGCGCGTAGCCATAGGAGATGAAGCCCAGGATTGCCCGTCCATAAGGATTGGGAGGCTCAACGTTTGCAACCACGCCGAGCGTGGTCGCTCCATAGGCGCGCATGCAATCGACCACCGCATTCGCTTCCGGCTCCGGCAATACATCCGGAAGGAGCAACTCGGTATAGCAGCGATGCGGCCATCCCTGCTCGCTCGGATGTTCCTTCAACAGGGATTCACGAAACGTGAGTTTCACGCCCGGCAACGGCGGAATATACAGCGGTGTCCGGTCGCGCCACGTATTCGCCCGGACACTGGCCACGAGCGCCGTCTGTAGTTGCCGGCTACGGCGCATCCATTCCTCGGCTTGCGCGGCGGAGTTCGGAAGCTTCAGCTTGGTCCAGATTGTTGCGGTAGCCTTCCAACCCCGCACTGCGAAGGCACTATTGGCAAAGTAGGGTTTATCCCACACTGCAGGGTCAGGCATCAGGCAGGAGTCGGATTCGCACCAGCCATGCAGCAAGCCATATCCAGCGTCGTCCGAAGGAAGCTGCAAACTTTCGTCATGCAGCTCCGCAAGCAACGTCGCCACCGCTTCGATCTTTTCTCGATGAGGGAGCGACAGAGCCGT
>JAKAQS010000104.1 GCA_021819585.1 Acidobacteriota bacterium | reverse complement strand
GGGCGCTGGATCGGAACATGGAGGATGAGCTCACACTGACGGCGTTGCGCATGGCTCTGTCGCGGCGAACGGTCCAGCCCGGTCTGGTGCATCACTCGGATCGCGGCAGCCAGTACGCGAGCCACGATTACACCGACCTGCTCAAGGCGCATGGAATCGACATCAGCATGAGCCGCAAGGGCAATCCGTGGGACAACGCGGCTTGCGAGTCGTTCATGAAAACACTGAAGTACGAAGAGGTTCTGCGCAACGAATACCGGGACCTGGCCGAGGCCCGCGCCTCGATCCCCGAGTTCATCGAGAAGATCTACAACCAGAAACGCTTGCATTCGGCGCTCGGCTATCTGCCGCCGGTCGAATTCGAGGCACAATTGAAGGCTCAAAATATGGAGGCCGCTCGGCGGCGGCAAGTCGCATGAGTTTTTCAAGGCATGGGAGGTCTTTCGACCCGATGGTCGAAGAAAAAGCCGGGAGCGGCATCTACGCACACTCCCGGCCCTCATCGGCGTCGATGAGACTCAGCCGGTTATCCCTTGACGGGTCGGTCTCCACCGGAGCCCGCCTCTGTTTCGCCGGCCATCGTCAGAATGCTGTACAGTGGTCTTGCCGTCGAGAAATTTGCAGCGAACGGCGAATAAAGTCTTATCTATTTGTCTCACCCGAGGGGGCAACCCCAATGGCGTCCTGAGCGTCGTCGTCCAATAACTCGAAAATTTTGTTGATATGCTTCTTGCTGATATAGACATGTCCCTTGCGGTATTCGGCTATGACGCGCTCGTAGGAATGAATGAAGCGGTCAAGGGTCAGGCGGAAGGCATGGAAGCTGCTCTCAAGGCGCTTGACCAAGAGAATCTTCATAAACTTGGCAAGGTTGCGCTGACCCTGCATTTCGCTGCCGGTATCTCCGGCTTCGTAGTAGGTCAGCGGACGATATCGGGCGAAAGTGAATTGTGATGCGATGAGCCGGATTGTTTCATCGAAGACCCTGCTTTCAACCGCGTTGAATTTGTAGAACAATGGTTGCGGGTCTTCGACGGCTGGGAAGGAAAGCCCCTGTTCAAGCATGTCTTCGCCGTAATACTTCTGAATCTCCGTTCTGGTGCGTCGAATCATCAGGTACTTCAGGACACGCTCCCGCGTGGCGCGCGCGTTGGCCTGTACGACCTGAAAGTAGCGTTCACGGTCGTTTTGCCGGTCCAGCCCTTCGAGCTTCCTTTCCAACGCGGAGAAGAATGCCTCCAGGTTGCGCAGATTCGGGATCGTGCTGTTCTTGCCGTTCTGAAATAGTTTGATCTGGCTGAGAATGTCGCGCGGACGGTTATTCAACGGTGTCGCTGAAATCAGAATGACGCGCTTCCCGCGGCAGATTTGGGCCAGGGTCTCGTAGGTTGTATTGGTTTCGGTGCGGAAGCGGTGGGACTCGTCAATAAATACGTTTACGTAACGCGATAGATCGCGCGTGAGAAGACCGTCAATCTTGCCGATGGAAATGAAGTCCGTTTGTCTAACCTGAAAATCGCCAAAAACGTTCGGCCAAGAACCCCGCTTATCGTGGTCCAAAAGCTGCGGCGGTGCTATGACAAGATTGCGTCCATCTAGCTGCTGAGCGAGCAACGCGGCCATGTAGGTCTTGCCAAGGCCGACAACATCCGAGATGAACACACCGCCATATTCCTCAAGCACCTTGCGGGCGCTCAGGACGGCTTCCTCCTGATACTTGAGTTTTTTGAAACCCACCGGGACATAGATGTCATCAAGCTCAGATGGACGATTCAATTCGTTCCTGAAGTATTCGTACAAGAGCTTCAGATAAAGTTCATATGGGCTAAATTCCGCATAGGGGGAGCGGGTGACGATAGTCTCCTCGTAGGGTTTGGTCACTTCGACCGCTACTTCCCATAGCTCATTGAATTTCGCGATTGCAAAGTCGTAGTCGGCCCGGTTCTTCAGCTCAACATTGAACTCCAGATTTTCGGCTAGACCGGATTGAGTGAGATTGCTAGAACCGGTGATGACACGCCCCTTGTCCCTATCGCCTTCAACGAAGGTCATGATATAGACCTTGGCGTGAAGGTTCTTCGCGGGATGCGCTTTGATTTCAAGTTTCCAGCTGCGAATCCACTCCACAAATTTGTGAACGCCAGTTTCCACATCAAGTGCATCGGGGGATTCTTCAAGTTCACGGAGTACGTCGTTGGCAACACGCTCTTTCGCTACAGCATGTGAGGCGAAAGATAATCCGCCCTGGTCTTTGGCTTGCTCCATCAGTCGGAAGGCGGCACCATCGGTATTTAGCCCGACGAGAATGCGAATCCTTTCAACCTTTTCTAACGCGGAATAGAGCCTGTAGAAACCACTGACAAAGAAGTAGCCAACCAAACAGTCGAAGTGATGAGTGTCTCTCCTCAGAAGGACCGCAAAGCGGTCTTGCAGAGTGTTCCCGACCTCGTTGGTTAAGAACGTAAGATCGGAAGATGCGTGGGCCATCAAAAGCGTCTCCAGTTAGAATAGACAAGCCGTTCTCAAGCAAACTACATCATTCGTGCGAATTGCTGGGGCGTCCTTTTTCCGGTTATTGCCACTGCAGTCAACGTATTCAACGAGGCGATATCTGAGTCATCCAGCGTTGGCCGGACGTCCCAATCTGGAGCGTCATTCAAGCGGAACCTTGCCATTCTATCCTGTCCCTCCTGGCTCACCGCAACGGCTCGGTCCCTTCGTTCAGGATCTCCAAATAACGGCGATAGACGAACAGGCGGTGCCGCTCGCGGCCGGTGATCTCTTCGAGAACGCCCAGATCGATCATATGCCCCAGCGACTTAGCGACCGTTGGGGCTGAAATACCAATTCGCCTTGCCGCCGACGGAATGGCAATGATCGGGTTTCGCTGCATGTACTGAAAGACGCGCAGCACGGAGGCAGCGGGTCTGCCGAGGGTCTCGATCTTCTTCCGGTCCTGGTTGAACAGGTCCAGAATCTCGCGTGAGGCGTTGGCGGCTTGCTCGGCGGTGTCGCGTACGCCAACAAGAAAGAAGTCGAGCCAGGCCTCCCAATCGCCCTTCGCTCGGACACGGTCAAGCAATTCGTAGTAGGCTGCGCGGTTTGTCTTGAAGTAGAGACTCAGGTAGAGGATCGGTTCTCTCAGCGCGCCTTCCGCACAAAGGAGGAATGTGATCAGGAGCCGTCCAAGCCTACCGTTGCCATCGAGAAACGGGTGAATGGTCTCAAACTGGACGTGGATGTGGCCTGCTCGAATGAGCAGAGGAAGGCCCGTTTGGTCGTCATGCAGGAATAGCTCAAACTGGTTCAGGCATTCAGCCAACATCTCAGGCGGCGGAGGTACGAAGACGGCATTGCCGGGGCGGCTGCCGCCAATCCAATTTTGACTACGCCGAAACTCGCCCGGCTGCTTGCCGTTTCCCCTCTCTTGGGAGAGCAGGATCTCATGAACCTCCCGAATCAGCCGTAGACTCAGCGGGAAGCCGGCACGCATTCGCTCCAGACCGTGATTCATGGCCGCAACATGGTTGGAGACCTCCCGCACATCCTCAACCGGCACTCCCGGCACCTCATCGTTCTCGTAGAGCAGAAGATCGCACAGCGACGACTGCGTGCCTTCAATCTGGGACGAGAGCACGGCCTCTTTGCGAACGTATGTGTAAAGGAGCAGCGACAGGTCGGGCAAAACCGAGGCCAGCCCGTCCAGCCTGCCGATGGCCTGATTCGCCTGTTCCAGCAAAATCTGAAACCGCGCCAGATCCACCGGCGGCGCAGGCGGCAACGGTGGCGGCACAAAAGCTCGGACAGTCTCGCCCTCAAACTGCTTGAGAATAGAGCGGCCTGGCCGGGCGAACGGTTCGGTCTCTGGCACAGTATCCTTTCGCTGATCTTTTGGTAACGAAAGGATAGTCCATTAACGCTTTGCTGACAATCGAGTTCTGGTGAGCACTATGTGCACCACATCCTGTGCTCGGGGTGGAGCGGCTTCATGGTTGAGGGATGAGAGATCAAGATACACAGGCGCGCTCCAAGTGGCGCGGGCTGGTATCGGAACAGGTGAGCGGACAACGATCTCCCCGGTTCGCCAGTCAAGATCATCGAGTTGGAGCAAGACGATCTCCCCGCTTGCACCCACCTGCCTCAGCGTGACGGCTGTCCGCCTCCAGCCCTCTTTGCAACGCCTCAAGCTCCCTTGAACTCCGCAATCGGCCGGCTCCTCACCGCGGGACGCTTCGCCATGGCAGCCTCGAACACCGCCCTCGCCTGTGCCGGCTCTTCTCCTTGCAACTCCAGCCTTGGAGCTCGCACCCGCGCCCAGCCCACACCGGCCTGCTCCTGTACCCACTTGATCAGTTGCACAAACTTGGGCACGGTGTCCATGCGCAGCAGCGGCAGAAACCACCGATAGAGAGCGAAAGCCTCCTCGCGCCTGCCCTTAAAATAAAGGCCATGTTGATTCCTTCGATCGATCTGATGGGTGGGCGGATTGTGCAGCTCGTGCAGGGTGAGAAGCTGGCTCTGTCCTTTGACGACTTTGAGTACTGGCTGGAACGGTTCAGCAAGTATCCTCTGGTGCAGCTCATTGACCTGGACGCCGCCATGCGCCAGGGCGAGAACGCGGCCCTCATCACCATGATCTGCCGGCGCCTTCCCTGCCAGGTAGGAGGCGGCCTGCGCACCGCCGAAGACGGCCGCCGCCTCCTCGATGCCGGCGCGCGCCGCGTGATCTACGGCTCCAGCCTCTTTGGCGCCGATCCGGAGCCGGCCGCGACCCCCCGGCGGCACAAGCTCATTCGCCTTGAGTTCGCTGAGGCGTTGAAGCACTCGCTGGGCGAGGACTCCCTCTGCTTCGCCGTGGACACCAAAGCCGGCAAGGTCGCCGTGCGCGGCTGGAAGGAACACGTCGACCTTGGCCCCGAAGAGGCCGTCACCTGGCTGGAGGACTTCTGTGCCGCCTTCCTCTACACCCATGTAGACACCGAGGGCACCATGCAGGGCTTCCCTCTGGATGTAGCCGCCATCCTCCGCGCCACCACCGGCCGCCAGCTCATCGTCGCCGGCGGAATCCGCGGCATGGACGAGGTAAAGGCTCTGGACGCCATGGGCGTCGACGCCGTCGCCGGCATGGCCGTCTACTCCGGCGCGTTGCCCGCATGAGAGATCGTTGAAGCGCAGAGTTTCAGACCAGAAACGACCCAACCCTCTCCGCATACCTCCTCCGCTGCACCCCTCTGAGCCCCGATCAAGGCTCCGGCGCGCCTTTCAGCATCCTCCTGAAGCTTCTGGCGGCATCCTGAAAGACGCGCCGGCGCTGAGCGTCTCGGACAGCCTTCCGCTCAATTCTCATGTTCGGCGAGGAACGGTTCCGGCGCGGAGCACTCTCCCTGGCGGGCAGGCGCGAGCGTCTTCGGTCGCGAAAGCGCCCGTGGAAGTCCAGGCGTGGGGTCCACCAGTGCGGAAGACGATTTCGTACTCGCCTCGCCGGCCGGAGGTCTTCCAGAAAAAGCCCGATTCATTTTGTCCTTGACAATATATGCCTATATGGCGATATATTGACACTGCGATGAAGGAGCGCGTCAAACAGGACGCCAAGGCGAAGCGCCCAGACACAAAGCATCAGGAGCATCCGATAGGACCGAAGCGCGAGTCCCCCGATGGATGGCCGGAAAAGGAAAGATCGTTTCGTCATCCAGGGCGCTCGCGCGGAGGGTATCCGGGAACGGGCTGCCATTCGCAGCGTTTGTCGGCCTGAGTCCGCCGCAATCCGCATTCACGCAAGCGTCTCCCGCCCCAGAGATTTGTGGCACGAGCGCCGAAGGAACCAGCAGGGCGCGGCAGACTGTGTGACGGCAAACGGATGTACGCAAGCAATTGGGTATCTTTTTGGCCCGGACTCCTTCTTCAACCAACTCTCAGCGCCCTCGCGCGAGGTGGGCTTACCGTTCAGCGGCGCCGCGTGCTCCACTGGCGACGGAGCCGGCCATCAAGGAACAGAGGAGCAAAGATGCAGGTGCGGAACGTGAAGGAAGCACGCATCCCAGAGATCGCAGAACCCTCCCCAGCGCAGGGAGCAGAGACGGCGCCGAGCCCCGTGGGTTCCCAGCCAACTTTCGCTGCGGAGCGGATCCTCCGTTCCCGCCGTCTCGCGCAGCTTTGGCCGCCAGGCAGGGCAGAGCACGCTGCGTCCGCCTGGGGGCGGGACGAATCTCGATCGCTCTGTGGCAAAATGCCGGCGGCCACGCAGGCGGACACACCGTGCGCAGCCATCCCAGCGGCCGATCCCATTCACCGAGAAAAGGTCATCCGTTTGCCGCCTGGGTTATGCCGGGCCGCAAAGTTCCTACGGGCCAACCGCGGTGCTTCACCACGTGGTCAGAACGGAAGTCCGCCTTTCAAGCAGCCGGCAAACGCCGTGTCCGCGGCGTCCACAGGCAGGGCGTCGTAGAGCGCCAATAGGAAAGAAGGAGTCAATCATGGCAAATGTCGTTATCCTGGGCGCGGGAGTGGCCGGTCATACAGCGGCGGCCTTTCTCAAAAAGTGGCTAGGCCGGAAGCATCAGATCATCGTCGTCTCGCCCAAGCCGGACTACAACTGGCTGCCCTCGAACATTTGGGTTGGCCTCGGCCGCATGCCGGCTCAGAGCGTGGTGGTCCCGCTCAAGCCCGTCTATGACAAAGTGGGCATCGTCTTCAAACAGGCCAAAGCCACCTCGCTGTTTCCCGAAGGAAGCGCGGCGATGGATGGTCCCCACGTCGAAATCGAGTATACAGAGGCCGCCAGGAGCGGGCAGCACGAGCAGGTGGCCTACGACTTTTTGATCAACGCCACGGGCCCAAAGCTCAGGTTCGAGGCGACCGAGGGGCTTGGACCGGATCACTTCACGCTGTCAGTATGCACAGCCGACCATGCGACCCATGCGGCTCATACATTCCTGGAGAACGTGGAGGCGATGAAACGCGGCGAATCAAGGCGCTTCGTCGTCGGCACCGGGCACGGCGCCTGCACCTGTCAGGGCGCCGCTCTGGAATACGTCGTCAACCTCGAGTCCGAGCTCCGCCGTCATGGGGTGCGGGACAAGGCCGAGGTTCTCTATCTGTCCAATGAGTACGAACTGGGCGACTTCGGCATGGGAGGAGCTCACATCCGCAAGGGCGGCTATATCACGCCGACCAGCATCTTCACCGCGTCACTGTTCGCCGAGCGCGGCATCGATTGGGTGCTGCAGGCGCACGTGGAAAAGATTGAGCAGAACCAGATCTTCTATACGAACCTTGAAGGCGAGAAACACACCCTCAACTACGACTTCGCCATGCTCCTGCCGCCGTTTTCGGGCGTGGGAATCAAGGCCGTCAACGCGCGCGGCGAGGACATCAGCGCCAAACTATTCGCACCCAACGGCTTCATGCGCGTGGATGCCGACTATTCCGCAAAGGCCTATGAAGACTGGAGGGCGGAGGACTGGCCAAAGACGTATCAGAGCCCCGTCTACCCAAACATCTTTGCCGCCGGCATCGCTTTTGCCCCGCCACACGCCATCTCCCAACCGCACTTCACCAAGGATGGCCTTCCCATCTTTGCAACCGCGCCGCGCACCGGAATGCCTTCGGCAACCATCGGCAAGATCATTGCGGAGAGCATCCGCGACAAGGTGCGCGGCGTGAATCACCCGCTCCGAACCGCATCCATGGCGAAGATGGGCGCGGCCTGCGTCGCATCCACAGGGGCTGGATTGACCAAGGGCTCGGCCGCGTCCATGACCGTCTTTCCCATCGTTCCTGACTTTGAAACCTATCCCGAGTATGGCCGTGATCTGCGCTTCACCATGGGCGAGATCGGATTGGCCGGCCACTGGACCAAACTCTTCCTCCACTACCTCTTCCTTTACAAAGCCAAGCTTCTTCCAGGTTGGACATTCATTCCGGAGTGATCATATTTTGAGAGACGATTGGAAGTCAGACCTCCCCTTGCACATGAAGCCGTCGCATTATGCGACCAAACCGACGCGATTCACCCTCTTCCTCCGCAACTTTATCCCTTGGCAGATGGTTCGGTTCATGGTCCTCAACACAAAGATGATGATGGTGACAAGAAAGAATAAACATTCGCACTGACGGCAATAAGGATGAGCCTTCCTGCCCGGCGGCTCGTCCTTGCTCTCACCTCGAAAGTCAGCGCCGTTCAGGCCCGCTTGCGCCGCAACGGTCGAGCATTGCCTTGCAGGCTCTCCAACTCCTGGCGCGTCCGCTCGGTTGTGCTCCTGCACATCAGGTCGCAGAGGGTGAACAAGAGCGGATCAGCAATCGAATACAAGCTGCTTGTCCCTTCCTTGCGGCGGTTCACCAGCCCCCCCTCCAAAAGCATGTTCAGGTGTTTGGACACGTTGGGCTGATTTGCGTCAAGTTCCTCGACCAGACGAGTGACCGTCTTCTCCCCACGCGATAGGGACTGAAGGATTCGAAGGCGGAGAGGTTCGCCGAGGAATCGAAAGCGACGAGCGACAAGCTCAAGCATACGGTCGGAAAGGATGATCTCGCTCATCGGTCGATTATAGATTGCTTGATCACAATATGGCGATGAACGGCCATTGCGAATGGATGGCATGGAAATCACCCCGCGGCGAGATCATCGATGCATCGCCAAGTCTGCAGTTTCAAACGCGCGTCGGAAAGCGCTGCGGGCAGGCGCATACCAGCCGACACACCCATCGGAAGCCGAGGGCGTGCTTCCAAACAGAACAACGGGAGCAGCAGGAACAGCCGGCGCCATGGGCAGGATGATACGCATTGCGCCCCGCGCCGCGGGATATCCATCAACTTGGAGGATGCTCCCGTATCCGCCTCTTCTGTGCTTGGCGAAGGTCATCCTCATCTTCGCAAGCAACATGCTCCGTTCCACCGCCTGGTGTCACGCCCAACAATTGGTAGCTCCATATGACTATATGGCAATATGATCTGTCAATGAACAGCGGCGCCTGTTACCGATATTCGAGATCTGTATGCGTGCGGCTTGTTCCGCATCCAGCCATCGTGCTTTGACTGGCCGCAAAGCACGCCCGCCCAAACTTCTCGAAACGCAGCAACAAACGCCCCCCCACTCACTTGAAACCAGCGGCAAACCAGCAGCCTGCCGCACCCTTCCCCGCACGAACTGAGAAAGGCGCGGGATTCACTCAGTCTCCGTTGCCGCCCGACGCTGAACCGGCGCCGTTCGCCGCGGCGAAGAGGAGACTCGATTGCCGGGCGAAGGCATACGGCGCACACTCCAGCCCGCAGGCGAACGCCCCGACGCGCCGCGCCGTTCGATGCCTCGAAGAGGCGCTGGTTCACGAACGCCGGCGATGAGGCGTAGCCCTGTGGAGTAGAATCTGGCTCAAGGCGACGGTCCCGCTCCGCCTGGGTGGGAACGCGCCAGCCTGCATCCTATGGGATGAAATAGAGGAAACTGAAGGGAAATAGCGTAAAGGAAACTGAAGGGAAATCGCATAAAGGAAAGTGAAGGAAAATCGCAGAAAGGTAAAGCGGTTTTCCCTTGCAATACCGCCAACTTGGTCAACCGGTTTTCAAAGAGGATTAGGAAAATGAGCAAGCTTGACAAAAACAACGGGGCTTCGCGGAGAGAGTTTCTGCAGGCCGGATTGGCTCTCACCAGCGCATCGTTCGCTCCAATCTCTCCTTTATCCACGGCCCTGTTCAGTCCTTCGAGTCAGGCCTCCGGCGCCAAAAGACCGAACATCGTCTTCTTCTATACCGAAGCACAGCGTTGGGATGCTCTTGGTCTGGCGGGGAACACCCTGCTCAAGACGCCCAATATGGATCGCATTGGCCGGGAGGGGGTTGTTTTCAACAAGTCGTTTTGCACCAATGCCTTGTGCGCTCCCTCCAGGGCTGTGGTCTTGACCGGCCTGTACTCTCACTCCACCGGCGCTTTGGACAACGATGCCCTGGAAGCTCTTCCAGCCGATATTCCCTTATTCACAGACCTGCTGCACGACGCCGGGTACCAGACTGCGATGTGCGGCAAAGCCCACGGGCCCAACGGCTTCAAGGAGCGGCGCTGGGACTACTACTTTGCGTTCAACGCCCCGGCGACCAACTATTACAACCCCATCTTCCATGAGAGCTTCGCAGGGAAGCGCGGTGAGACCAAAAACTACCCCGGGCTCTATGCCGATGACCTGGCCACCGATCGCGCCCTCGCCTGGCTCGACCAGAAGCGCGACCAGCCCTTCTGCCTCCTCCTGTGGCATCAATCTCCGCACGCTCCTTTCTTCCGAGCCAAGAAGTATCTGGACCTTTACAACGGCGTGCCCATACCCACCCCGGCTACGTTCTGGGATTACACAACCCGATATCCCGGCAAGCCGAAGGCCTTTATCGACGCCAAGAACAAGATCGGCACCATGGAGACGGGCGACGGCGTCCGCTGCCTGGAAGAGCTGGTCAAAGACTATAACGCCGGCTTCGCCGGAGTCGACGACAACATAGGCCGCGTCCTGGAATGGCTGGAAAAATCAGGCGAGCTGGACAACACCATCATCGTCTTGACCTCCGATCACGGATACTTCCTGGGTGAGTGGCAGGCGTTCGACAAGCGCTTCATGCACGAGCCGTCGATTCATACGCCCATGATGATCCGCTACCCAAAGGCGTTCCAGCCGGGCGGAAAGATAGAAGAGATGGTGCTGAATCTGGACGTGGCGCCCACGCTGCTGGAGCTTGCCGGAGTTGAAGTCCCTGCTCATCTGCAAGGCCGCAGCGTGGTCAAGCTGGCCCAGGGCAACAACACGGGCTGGCGCAAGGACTGGCTCTACGAGTACTTTGAGTATCCCCGCGCCGAGTACGTGCAGCCGCACCGCGGCGTGCGCACCGAGAGATACAAGTTCATCAACTACTACATAGAACCACAGGAGTTTGAGTTGTATGACCTGCAGGAAGACCCCGCGGAGCTGAAGAACCTCTACGGCGACCCTCGCTATGCCGCCATCCAGAATCACCTCGTCCAGCGCCTGGAGGAGCTGCGCCATGAGACCGGCGATAACAGCAACATACGCGTGCTGGATTCATAGATCCGGTCTACGGCTTAAGCCGTAGACCGGCTCCGGATCGCAGACCGGCAATTGCCGCCCTGCCTGAGAAAAGGCTTTTCGTCCTTGGAGCGGCACCCTTCTTCTACTGTTGCGGAAGCAAGGGCGCAAGGCGGACAAGGTTGGTCAGCACCGTACGCTCGTGATAGTCCATCCAGTCGAACCGCGGGGAGTTCAGCAGCCTCCAGCGTTGCCTGGGCGGGAAACTGCGTAGCTCACGGAAGAGGCGAATCACCTGCTGCCGCTGAGCGAGCGGCAAGGCGCCAAGCTGCTGCATGGCTCCCCGCACCTGCGCCTGTTGTTGCGGCGTCAACCGCTCCATGGCCTCGATGTGGGCCAGCGTCCTCTGCCGCTGGAGCGGCTTCATGGCATATAGCTGCGCCAGCCGCTGGTGCATTCGGTACTGCGCCTGGGGCGAGAGCAGGTTGAACCCCGGCTCCTGGTTCAGCGCCTGCTGCAGTTGCTCCAGCGTCATCCAGCTATGCCGGTTCATCCACTGGGCCAGATGATCCCCACCCCCCTGCGGATTGGGAGTCGCCCGACTTGGTGCAGAGCCTGCATTCTGCCCGGGAGATTGGCCCTGAAGAGCCGGCGCCGGCGGCTGCCCGCCCGCATACGGGGCGGACGTCTCAGCTTGCCCTGTACCCCCCCGTGGACCGGCCGAGTCGGCCGCGTAGATCGATCCCATCGGATCCGCCGGCGCAGAGCTTCCCTGCGCCCACGCCACCCCTCCGTTGGCCGCCATCAGCAGCAGCCACGCGGGCAGGATCCGTATCCTCATCCTCGCCCCATTCTTCGGGCGGCGGAATGTCTGCTTCTTACCCATGCTTCGATCCCGCTCCTTCGTCCCTGAGGCAAAGCCTCATCCTAACCCAAGCTCAGTCAGCCACTCCCCTCCATCATCCTATCCAGACTTCAGGCAGAAGAACGCTATGCCCCAGCCGAAAAGATGATTCGACCTCTCGCGGCTGGGCCGCGGAAGTTTTCGCCGCCGGGGCCAGGGATCTGAAGCTCCAGCGCCGCCCGCGGCCTCCATGGCCTGCCGCCCGGCGCGCCACCCCGCACCACTCGAGGTACTCGATCTCTGGCCACTTGGTCTTGCCACCTCGATTTACATTCCTCGGCCTTGGGCGTCTCAGCTCCGTCCCGGCGGTGCTTTAGCTCAACGGCGGCGCCGAGGAGCCGTCGTTGGAGTCCAGCAACTGATCCATCTGCTGCAGGGCCTGCGCGTTTTTATCCAGAACCTTCAGGTCGTTCACGGCCGGCAGA
>JAKAQS010000347.1 GCA_021819585.1 Acidobacteriota bacterium | reverse complement strand
CGATTCAGGCGCTCACCTTGGCCGTCCAGGGGCTGGCGCCCTCCAGAGCCCGGTTCACGTTTTCGATGTTCTCCACTCCGGTGGTCTCCAGCCACTTGCGGAAGGCGTCCGCGCCCTGCTTGGCATAGATGGGGATGCCGTCCTTCCAGGTAGCCCGACCGCAGAGAACGCCGTTGAAGGCAACGCCGGACTCGACGGCCAGCTCCAGGGTCTCGATGAAGACCGGGTTGGAGACGCCGGCGGAAAGGTAGATGAAGGGCAGCGTGGTGGTTGCGGCGGCCGCGCGGAAGTGGTCCAGAGCCTCGGCGCGGGTGTAGGCGGCCTGGCCCTTGCAGGCTTTGGTTCCAGAGACGAACTCCGTCACGATGGGAACCTCAACCTTCAGGACGTCGACGCCGTAACGCGGCTTGGAGAACTCCTTCATGGCTCCGGCGACGATCGCCGGCTTCTTCCTTGCATATTCCACTGACTTTTCATCGCCGCCCTCGGCATCGTAGCCGACGAACTCCAGGAAGAAGGGGATGTCGTGGGCGCGGCACTCGTCGCCGATGCGCTCAATCCAGGCGTGCTTGATCTCGTTGATGGCGGGCTTGTCAAACGGGGTGTAATAGAGCAGGATCTTGATGCAGTCGGCGCCGGCCTCGGCCAGACGGCGTACGCTCCAGACATCCAGCAGGTCGGGAAGCCGCCCCGGGGTGTTGGCGTCGTAGCCGGTCTTCTCGTAAGCCAGCAGCAGGCCCTTGCCATTGCGGTGCTGCGCGGCGGGCAGGCCGTACTCGGGATCGAGCAGAATGGCGGAGGCGTGGTGGGTCAACACGTCGGTGACCAGCGTCTTGAAGACCTCCAGGTCTTTGCCGGTGGCCTCGGAGCCGCGTTCCTTGGCCAGGGACTTCTGCAGAGATCCGCGTTGATCCATGGCCGCGGCGGCTATGACATTGCGTGCGTTGGAGACGGCCTTCAGGCCGGCAAGCTTTCCAGGTGTGATCTTCATGTTTCTCCTCATGCTGCGGAGCGCAGCAGAAAGTATCGCTGTGCGCGGGCGGAGAGCCATGCGCAACAAGGCGATGGAGCGGCTTCAAATGCGAATCGCCCAATAAGAACGATTGTACATACACCGGGCATCGCTGGTCGCTGTTGTGCGATGATCGTGTCCGGCTTCCGGCTTCCGGCGGCTCTTGTTGCTCTACTCCCGCAGGTGATCGCGCAGGTCGCCGGCAAGCTTCACCAGGTTGCGCAGGCGGTGCGTCTGGGCGGGAGCGGCATCGCGCAGCGCCAGTTGCGCCTCCAGCAGGAGGCCGGCCAGGGTCGCATTCAGTTCACCGCGTAGCTGGGAGACGGCCGCCGCCTGGACCTTGGCGAACTCCTGCGATCGCCGGGCCAGGGCGGCGCGGGTCTGGCGAACGATACGCTCGGCGCTGGAGAGCGCCAGGTTGATCTCCAGCAGAGAGGCGCTGCCGGCGTTCTGGTACATCTGTTCCATGGTTGCGGCGTCGGAGGCCGCAATGCCTTCGTCGATCAGGATCAGGTCGAACTGCTTGCGCCGGACCGTGGTCAGCGCGGAGCGGCGATGGGGGAGGATCTGAACCTCTGCGCCCAGTCCCTCGCGCAGAGCCTCGGCGATCGGGACAGCGGCGGTCTCGGGAGCAATCAACAACAGGTTGGGTTGCATGAAGAGCGGGTGTTCTCCTTATTATTCGAAAGCCTTCCTTCCGGGAGGCTCCCAGATCTGCATCGCGCCGACTTGCGAAACTGGCATCGGGCAAGGCGGCTTTTGTTTCTGTCTCCGGCAGGCAATGAATCTTCTTCGATCATCGCATCCGTCGGCTCTCAAGGTGCGGTTGGAATGCGCAAGGAGCGTCAGACGATGCCGCTGGGGCGCGGGCCGCCAGGCCCGCTCACCGGGCGGAAGCCCCGAGGTTCAATCCGACTCTTCCCCAAGGCCATACTCCTTGAGCTTGCGATAGAGGGTTGTCTTGCCGATGCCGAGCAGGCGCGCAGCCATCAACTTGTCGCCATTGAGCTGGCTGATGGTGTTCAGGATGGCTTGCCTTTCCATCTCGGCGATGGGCTGCACCGCGGGCATCTCCGCGGCGGCGGCGGCATCGTAATCCCCTCGGGTGGACGGCTCCTTGCGCTGTTGCCGGGCGTGGAGATGGAAGTCTCCCATCTGGGTGGGGAAGTCGGCGATGTGCAGCACTGGACCGCTGGAGAGCGAGCAGGCTCGCTCAATGGCCTGTTCCAGCTCCCGGACGTTGCCGGGCCAGTCGTACTCGGTCAGCAGGCGGAGCGCGTCATCGGCGAAGTGGTAACGAACGCCGTGCTCCGTCTTCATCCGCTCCAGCGTGTGCGCGGTCAGCAGTGGAATATCTCCGCGCCGCTCGCGCAGAGAGGGTACGCGGATGTTCACCACATTCAAACGGAAGTAAAGATCCTTGCGGAAGCGGCCCGTCTCCACCAGGTGAGGCAGATCGCGGCTGCTGGAGGCCAGGATGCGAGCCGTCAAAGGCGCCAC
>JAKAQS010000103.1 GCA_021819585.1 Acidobacteriota bacterium | reverse complement strand
GTCCCGACGAAGACAAAACCCGGAGCGAGAGGTCCGAGTGGCCGATGAAGAAGCCAATCCGGCCCTTCGGCAGATGCTGAAGTCGGAGAAGACCAGAGCCGAGTTATTGCGCGCGGCGGAGAAGATCTTTGCCCGTGACGGTTTTGAGGCTTCACGCATTGAGGACATAGCCGCCGAGGCCGGTCGCAGCCGCGGGGCCTTTTATGCGAACTTTGCCAGCAAAACCGACGTCTTCCTTACGCTGCGCACGCTGGCGGCACAGCGCCATGCGCGGGCCGTGCGGGAGCGAGTGAAGGGGCTCCAGGATCAGGAGGAGCGCTATCAGGCCCTGATCGGTTACATCGTGGAACAGATCTACGATACTCAGGCGCAGTTATTGCAAATTGAGTTTAAACTCTTCGCTTTGCGCCATCCCAAGATGCAGGCCAGACTGGCGGAGATGCATCTGGAGGCCAGCACCTCGGTCAATCAGCAGGAGCTTTCCGGCCTGTTTCCTGAAAAAACCGGGCGAGCGGCGGAGATGCGCTGCAGCACGCTGGAGATCGAGGCACTGCTGGAAGGATTTGCGCTGAATGCCCGCTTCAGTCCCAAGGTTCTGGATGAAGCGAGCATTCAGGCGATCGTGCCGCGGCTTATGGCGCAGATCCTTTCTCGCGCCGGAGAGGATCATAGTCGGCAAATGAGCAACTCGCGCTCGTAGATCATCTCGGCGGGCAGATGATCATGGAGGGCAAGGAAGAGTTCTTCATGGTCCATGACCTCGCGCAACCAGGCCTTGCGATCCACCGCTTCCAGTTGGGCAAAGGCTTCCGGAGGGATGTTGAGTCCCTCCCAGTTGATGTCCTGATAGCGAGGAACCCAACCGATGGGAGTCTCTCTGCCCTGGGCGCGTCCGCGAGCACGATCGACGATCCACTTCAGCACCCTCATGTTCTCGCTGTAGCCGGGCCACAGAAACTTGCCATCCTGGTCTTTGAGAAACCAGTTGACCTGGAAGACGCGAGGCGTAATGGTGAGCTGCCGCTGCATGGTGAGCCAGTGGCGGAAGTAGTCGCCCATGTGATAGCCGCAGAAGGGCAGCATGGCCATGGGATCGCGACGGACTTTGCCGACCGCGCCTTCGGCGGCGGCGGTGGTCTCCGAGCCCATCGTGGCGCCGAGATAGACCCCGGAAGACCAGTTGAAAGCTTGCGCCACCAACGGAATGGCAGTCGCACGTCTTCCTCCGAAGACGAAGGCGGCGATGGGTACCCCGTCGGGAGACTCCGACGCGGCCAGATCGAAGGATGGACACTGCGAAGCGGGAGCGGTGAAGCGGCCGTTGGGATGCGCCGCTGTGCGGCCCGTCTGGCGTCCGATCTCCGGAGTCCAGGGCTCGCCCTTCCAGTCGATGCACTCGGTGGGCGGCTCATCGGTCATGCCCTCCCACCAGACGCCGCCCTCCGGGGTAAGGGCCACATTGGTGAAGATGGTATTGCGGCTCAGGGTGGCCATGGCGTTGGGATTGGTCTTGACGCTGGTTCCGGGAGCAACGCCAAAGAAGCCGGTCTCCGGATTGATGCCGCGGATACGGCCGGTCTCGTCAGGACGGAGCCAGGCAATGTCATCGCCCACCGTCCAGGTCTTCCAGCCTTCAAATCCCTTGGGCGGAATCAGCATGGCCAGGTTGGTCTTGCCGCAGGCCGAGGGAAATGCCGCTGCCAGATAGGTCTTTTCGCCCACCGGGGACTCCAGCCCCAGAATCAGCATGTGCTCGGCCATCCAACCTTCATCGCGGGCGAGATTGGTGGCGATACGCAGGGCGAAGCACTTTTTGCCCAACAGCGCGTTGCCGCCATAGCCGGAGCCGTAGCTCCAGATCTCTCTGGTCTCCGGAAAATGCACGATGTACTTGGTGTCATTCTGCGGCCAGGGAACATCCTGCTGGCCAGGTTCCAAAGGAGCACCGACCGAGTGCATGCACGGCACCACGCGGTGGATATCCTTATCGATCTCGGCGAATACCGGCAGTCCGATGCGGGTCATGATGCGCATGTTCACCACAACGTAAGCAGAATCGGTGAGCTGCACGCCGATGCGGGACATTGGTGAACCAACCGGGCCCATGGAGAAGGGCAGAACATACATCGTCCTGCCACGCATGCATCCCCGGAAGAGATCCTTGAGTTTCTTGCGCATGGCATAGGGAGCCTCCCAGTTATTGGTGGGGCCGGCGTCGTCTTTGGAGTAAGAGCAGATGAAGGTGCGATCCTCCACCCGCGCCACGTCCTTGGGCGACGAACGGGCCAGGTAGCAACCCGGCCAAAGCTCCTGGTTCAAGGGGATAAACGTACCGGAGTCAACAAGTTGTTGACAGAGGTACTGGTTCTCTTCTTCGGATCCTTCGACCCAGTGAATCGCTGCCGGCTGGGTGAGATCAGCCATCTTTTCCACCCAGCGAATAAGGTGAATATTTGTCGACAAGACACGTGTCGATGTGGGGCGTTGTCCCCTGACCGCGTCAGAGATAGTTGCCATCATCTTCCTCCAGTGCCCAATGAATCCTCAGAAAGGGTTCAAGTCTGTGTGCGAATGAACTCACTTGAGATTTATAGTCCTCATGATAGTAGTTGCGCCTTCCGGCATACCCGGATGAGGCCATCATCCGGCGATAACCGGCTACCAACAGAGAGGCCCCACGGCCACAGCGGCATGAGCGGAGCGATCTTGAGGGGTCGGAGTGTCACGGCTGATGCAAAAATCCCTATTATGGTCTCCCCAAAAAACAACTTTGCATCCTTGCATGGTGGGTTTGCAGGATGCTCTTGACCCTGCAGGAGATCAAGACCTCGTGCGCCTGTAGAGTCTGCCTCTGGTTAAGGCTACGATAAGATCATTCTTGACTGTAGAAGTCGAGCCGGCGCCGGATCTGAGCGACTCTTTGCCGATAGCACGACCAGAGCTGGGCGGAGGCCGTTCTTTGAAAGCTGTCTGGATGAAGCGCTCGGCGGTTCCGTTGGCTCCGGGCACGCAAGGCCGTGTTCTGAGCTGCTTGATCAGCCTCCCGGCACAGGCATGCCGAGCCTACGCCCAGGTTGCATTCAGCGAAGTGCAAGGCCGAGCAGCGCCCGGCCGCGGCACAGGGCCTCCAAGCAACCAAACTGCCGATTCACCCCTCCAACTACCCGCACCATCCCACGAGGTGAAATGCCGCCTATCTCTCCCCGAGTTCCGCTTCCCGGCAGCCGGCGCAGCGCACCGCCCAACGCAACCGATGCCGGGCCGGCCGCGCCCAATCAGATTCTGAGCGTCTCCGTTCTGGTCCGGCGCAGAACACCGCTCTCGCTCGACGCACTACCCGGCGGCCGCGTCACGCGCGAAGAGTTCAACCGCACCTACGCCGCCGACCCCGCCAGCTTCGCCACCCTGCGCCACTTCGCCCACGAATTTGGCCTCTCCGTGGACGAGAACTCCTCCAGCCTGCCACGCCGCACCCTGGTGCTACGCGGAGCCGTGCGCAACCTCGAACAGGCCTTCGCCGTCCAGTTGCGCAACTTCCAACTCGAGGAGAGCCTCTTCTGCGCCTTCACCGGCGAGATCTCCCTGCCCCAGGAGCACGCCGAGCTGGTGGAAGCCGTACTCGGTCTGGACACACTTCCCCTGGCCCGGCCCCACATCCGAATCCTCAGCCCGCCCGAAAGGCTCAAAGCGCAACAGGCCGGAGCCAGCTATAACCCTCCCCAGGTCGCCGCGCTCTACAACTTTCCCGCCGGCGTCACCGGCGCAGGCGAGACCATCGGCATCATCGAACTTGGCGGGGGCTACAATCCCAGCGACCTCACCACCTACTTCTCCGGGCTTGGTCTGGCCACGCCCACCGTCACCTCCATCTCCGTCGACGGCGGGGCCAACTCACCCACCACCGCCGGCAGCGCGGACGCCGAGGTGGCGCTGGACATTGAGGTCGCAGGCTCCATCGCCAACGGCGCGCAGATCGCCGTCTACTTCACGCCCAACACCGATCAGGGCTTCATCGACGCCGTCACCACCGCCATCCACGACACTATCCACAACCCCTCTATTCTCTCCATCAGTTGGGGAGCGCCGGAGGCAAGTTGGACATCTTCCTCGCTCTCCGCGCTCAACGACGCTTGTCAGTCCGCCGCAGCGCTGGGAGTCACGATCACCGTCGCCTCCGGCGATCAGGGGTCCGGCGATGGACTCAGCGGCAACAACGTCGACTTCCCTGCCTCCAGTCCTTACGTCACCGGCTGCGGGGGAACCCAACTCACCAGCAGCGGATCCACCATTGTCAGTGAGGTCGTCTGGAACGACGGCAGCCAAGGCGGAGCCACGGGCGGCGGCGTCAGCAACGTCTTTCCACTGCCCTCCTGGCAGGCCGGAGCCAACGTTCCTGCTCCCGCAACCTCCACTGGCGGCCGAGGGGTGCCCGACGTCGCTGGCGACGCTTCGCCGGAGACCGGATACAACATCTTTGTCGACGGCCAGCAGGAGGTCGTCGGCGGCACCAGCGCCGTCGCGCCGCTGTGGGCCGCGCTAACCGCCCTGATCAACCAGAGCCGCGCCACCTCCGCCGGCTTCCTCAACCCTACGCTCTATGCCAACCCCAGCGCCTTCCACCCGATCACTTCAGGAAACAACGGAGCCTTCTCCGCCGGTCCCGGCTGGAACGCCTGCACGGGGCTGGGCTCTCCGATAGGAACGGCGGTCGCCACCGCACTGAGCAATTCTTCGACCGGCTGAGAGCCGGTCCAACACCTGAGCGACGCCTGTCTACTGTTGTATCTGGCGCGGAGGATGCGCGCGAGCCGCGTCAGCGGTCAAGGAGATGACGAAAATCCCATGCAACTTCGATATACGCCTTGTTTCGCAGAGTTTCGGTGGTTCCGGCAAGTTCTCCTGGCCGTCGCAATCTGTCAGGTTGGGGTCACCGCTGCGCATGCGTTTACGCGCCGTCCCTGTGACATCTTCGCTCCGCAAACCCCCTGTGTCGCCGCCTACAGCACCGTCCGCGCCTTGTATCACGGGTACAGAGGCCCTCTCTATCAGGTGATGCGTCAGTCCGATCAGGCCTCCATCAACATCGGCCTTCTCCGCGACGGCTACGCTGACGCCTCTCGGCAGGATGCCTTCTGCGCCCATACCAGTTGCACCATCGTCAAGATCTACGACCAGTCTCCCAAGCATAATGACCTGATCCCTGCGCCTCCTGGCGGCGCAGCCCATGGTCCCGGTCCCAATGGTTACGACGTTCCCGCCAAAGCCGACGCGCTTCCCATTACCGTCCACGGACATCCTGTGTATGGCGTCGCCGTCAACCCCGGCGTGGGCTACCGCGATGACGCCCCTGTGGGCACGGCGATCGACGGTCAGCCCGAGGGCGTCTACATGGTCACCTCCGCTCTCCATCTGAACTCGAGGTGTTGTTTTGACCTGGGAAACGCCGAGATCAATAACCTGGACAACGATGCCGGCCACATGGATGCGATCAACATCATGTGCAAGGGAAGTCCGTGTAAGCCGGTTGCGGGACTCGATATGGAGAACGGCATCTACGGCCGCCTTCCTGTAGCAGCGGGCACAAGCTTTGTTACGGACATGGGCGCCAACGACGGTCAACACTCCTACGCCATCTACCAGGGCAATGCCCAGAGCGGCGGCCTGACAACCACTGGCGTCATCCCTCTGCCCAAGCGCTATCAACCGATGAAACAGGAAGGCGCCATCATCCTGGGAACCGGGGGCGACAACAGCAACTGGGCTTCGGGCTATTTCTTTGAGGGTGTGATGACCGCGGGCATGCCCAGCGCAGACACGTTGAAAGCCGTGCAACGCAACATCGTAGATGCCCGCTACACTGGCCATTTGAAGCGATAGGAAGCAGGCCAGAGCTGTCTTTCTAAAGCGTTCTTCAGGTCTTCCCCTCAGCCCTCAAACACAGGCAACGTGAAGCTGAACACCGAGCCCTCGCCCAGTTGGCTGGTCACGGACAGAACCCCGTGGTGCGCCTCGATGATGGCCCGGCTGATGGCCAGCCCCATGCCGGTCCCCCAGCTTTGCTGGCTGGGGACGTTGGCCCGGTAGAACCGTTCGAAGATCAGGCTCTGCTCGGAGAGATCGATTCCCATGCCGCGATCGGCCACGCTCACACTGACCATGCCGTCCTTCCGCTCCGCCGAGATGCAAATCGGCGTTCCCGCCGGCGAGTACTTCGCCGCATTCTCGATCAGGTTTGTCAGCACCTTGGTGATGTAATCGGCGTCCGCCTTAACTGGCGGCAGATCGGGCAGGTCCAGCTTCACTTCGTGATCGTCCAGAAGGCTGGAACAGTAGGTCAGCGCCTTCTCCACCAGCGCGCCAATGGACGCCGCGGCGAAGGTCATGTGGACCTCCTGGGTGTCCAGTTGCGCCATCTCCACCGCCTCAGAGACGAGCTGATTCAGGCGGTCGCTCTCCTCGTTGATCACCGTCAGCAGATCCCGCCGCTCCGCTTCATCCAGCGGTTTGGGCAGCAGCAGGGTCGAGGCGGCAGCCTTGATGGCCGTCAGCGGCGTGCGCAGTTCGTGAGTGATCGAATCAATCATCAGCGACCGGAGGCGTTCGCTCTCTTTGGAGGCCTCCCCTCGTGTCAGGTCCTCCAGCGCTTGCGCCCGGTCAATCGATGCTGAGATCAATCCCGCAATCGCCTCCAGCGTCTCCACCGACAGGCTCACCCCATTGATCAGGAGCAGTCCGCGCGGCCTGACACCCACGCGCAGCGGAATCCGCGCCTGCTTGGAGACCGTTGTCTCGGGAGCAGGCAGCGTCTCTGCCAGTTGGCGCAGGGCAATATCGTCCAAGGGAATCCCGGATCCGTCGCCGGCCAGATACCGCCGATCTCCTTCCAGCAGGTACAACATGACGGCGTCGGCCCGCGTCACCAGCATGATTGCAGGACTGATGGCATTGAGCAGACTGGGCAGGTTCTCCGT
Source organism: Acidobacteriota bacterium (assembly GCA_021819585.1). Taxonomy (GTDB): domain Bacteria; phylum Acidobacteriota; class Terriglobia; order Terriglobales; family Acidobacteriaceae; genus Granulicella. The sequence goes on along the minus strand of JAKAQS010000103.1, from coordinate 5,388 downwards.
CTGGAGAAGCTGCCGGCTCAAGCCGTAAAGCACCTCCAGCTCTGCCTGCCTGCGCCGCGCGTCGGCGCCCTCCTCCCGTACCCGCTCTGACAGGCGGCTGCCCACCACGGCGACCGTCAAAAAGGCGAAGATATTTAACCAAACTTGAGGATCATTGATGGTAAGACGCTCAAGTTTTCGCAGAAAATAGTAGTTATAAGCTACGGTAGCCGCAATCGACGTGGCCAGGGCATACCGCAAGCCCCATCTCGCGGCCAGAAATAAGACCAGCAACAGCAACGTCAACGCCACCGTGGTCGAGTTGAGGTGTACCCAGAGATGAAATACAGCTACAATTCCGGTCAGCATGGCTGCTGCGGCCGACCACCGGAAAACTTCCACCAAGCGTTGAGCGTTCACAAGGAGATTGTATAATTTGCAGGCCGACTCCACACCCCGTAAAACTCCCGAAGACTGGTTGATTGCAGCCGAGCCGGAAAAGACGCGCGGCCGCTTCAAGGTCTTCCTCGGCTACGCCCCCGGCGTGGGCAAGACGTTCAGCATGCTCAGCGAAGGCATTCGCCGCCGCCAGCGCGGCGAGGATGTCGTGATCGGGGTCGTTGAATCTCACGGGCGTAAGGTCACCGCCGAACTGGCCGCCCGGCTGGAGCACGTACCCACCCGCGAGATCGACTACAAAGGCACCCTCTTTCAGGAGATGGACGTTGACGCCATCATCGCCCGCAGTCCCCAGGTGGTGCTCATTGATGAGCTGGCCCACACCAACATCGTGGGCAGCCGCAACGCCAAGCGGTACGAAGACGTCTTCCTCATCCTGGAGGCCAACATCGACGTCCTCAGCACCATCAACGTGCAGCATATTGAAAGCCTCACGCCCCGCGTCCAAAGCCTCACCGGAATTCCCGTCCGTGAGACCGTCCCCGACTGGGTTCTTGACCGCGCCGACGAGATCGTCATCTCCGACCTGACTCCAGAGGCTCTGGTCACGCGCATGAAGCGTGGCGACATCTACCCTGTGGACCGCGCCGAGCGCGCTCTTGCCAACTTCTTCCGCCGGGGCAACCTGATTGCCTTGCGTGAGATGGCGCTCCATCGTGTCACTCGCGCCGTCGACCGAACCCTGGATAACTACGTCAAGCGCAAGCAGCTTGGCCCGCACTGGTCGGTTTCGGAGAAGGTGGCCGTCTGCATCAGCTCCCGGCCCCAGGCCCGCGACCTGATCGCCCGCGGAGCCCGGCTGGCCGAAGGGTTGGGGGGTGAACTCTACGTCCTCCACGTCCAGTCCGAGAAGGATGAGTCCGCCGACTGCAAGCGCAATCTGGAGGCCAGCATCAAGTTCGCTGAAAACCTGGGCGCCCACATCATCCATCTTGCCCCGGGCAAACACATCGCCTCCGCGACCGCTGCCTTCATTACCGAACACCGCATCACCCAGGCCATGTTCGGCCGTTCGGCGCTCCACGGCCTGCGCAAGTATCTCTACTTCCTGGCCATCCAGCGTTTCCTCTCGGAAGCCCCGCACGTCGACCTGCACATCATCAACCAGGAGATCCATTAGAAGCTGGAGATCCCTTAAAACCAGGCGATCCATTGGCCAAACCTGGCCCCCCCATGTAGCGCCCAGGACCTGCCCCCATGCGCATCCTTGTAGTGGACGACGAACGACAGATCACCCGTGTTCTGCGCACCTCTTTGCAGAGCTGCGGATATGAGGTGATTGTCGCCAACAACGGCATGCAGGCCTTTGACCTCTTCCGCACCCAGTCCCCGGATCTGATCATCACCGATCTCGGCATGCCGGAGATGGGCGGAATCGAACTTACCCGAGCTATCCGCCGCATCGCCGAGACCCCCATCATCGTCCTCTCCGTTCGCGAACAGGAGACCATGAAGATCAATGCCCTCGATGAGGGCGCGGACGATTACGTCACCAAACCCTTCAGCATGCCCGAGCTCTTGGCCCGCGTCCGGGCCAATCTGCGCAAGATCGACCAAACCGACCCACCCCCTGCCCAGCTCACCGTCGGTTGCCTCTTCATCGATTCCGCCGCACGAGTCGTTCGTGTGGGTGAAGTTGAGATTCACCTTACTCCCAAGGAGTTTGATCTCCTTCTTCTTTTTGCCAATAACCCCAACCGCGTCCTCGCCCACAAGTATCTCCTGCGGCAGATCTGGGGACCGGCCGGCGAAGATCAACCCGAGTACCTGCGCGTTCTGATCGCGCAGCTACGCAAGAAGCTGGACCCCGCCGATAGCTCGCGGTTCATAGAAAGCGAACCGTGGGTGGGCTATCGGCTGCGCTCGGAACTTACAAACTCTTAACAACTTCTCTACAGACTTCCTACGCCCTGCGCACGTTCAATGGCAGTCGAGGTTGAAATGAAAGCGATCGCCACCCATTCCGATGCCCGCAATACCCCATCGGCGCTCAGCGCAGGACGGCGCCTCTCGAACAGCCACCTGCCGAGCTTCCACTCCATCGGCAAGTTCGACCACGGCGACGCCTCTCAGCCCCTCCTTTTCACCAGTCTCGCCTGCCAGAATTACGCATTGCATTCTCGTCAAGTTCTCAGCCAAGACATCCGCTAACGGAGCAAACCCATGGCCGATCTCGTTGCACTGATCACCCTCGCCATCCTCTTCCCCCTTTCCATTCTCTACATCCACGGCTGTGAACATCTGAGAGGAGGCAAGCAATGATTGAAAACGTCATTCTCCTGCTCATCAGCGCTCTGCTGCTCGCTTATCTCGTTTACGCACTCCTGCGTCCGGAGAAGTTCTAATGTCGCTCAACGGCTGGCTTCAGATTGCGCTCTTCATCACCCTCACCTTGCTGCTCGCCAAGCCCATGGGCCTCTACATGGCTCGTGTCTTTGAGGGCCGCCGGACCTGGCTCGATCCCGTTCTGGGGCCTTGCGAACGGCTTCTCTATCGCCTCACCGGCGTCAACCCCGGCGAGGAGATGCGTTGGACGGAGTACTGCGTCGCGATGCTCGTCTTCACGGCGGCCACAGTGGTGCTCACCTACGCCATTCAGCGTCTTCAGCTCTATCTGCCTCTCAACCCGCAGCACCTGCCTGGAGTTGCTCCAGCGCTCGCCCTCAACACCGCCGTCTCCTTCTCCACCAACACCAACTGGCAGGCTTACACCCCAGAGTCCACCATGAGCTATCTCACCCAGATGCTCGGACTCGCCACGCATAACTTCTGGTCTGCCGCCACCGGCATCGCCCTTGCCATTGCCTTTATCCGCGGAATCGCCCGGCGCGAGATGAAGACCCTGGGCAACTTCTGGGTAGACCTCACCCGCGCCACGCTCTGGATTCTTTTGCCCTTATCCGTTGTTCTGGCGCTGGTCTACACCTCCCAAGGCGTCATCGACAATCTGAAGCCCTACACCACGGCCACCCTTGTTCAGCCGATGACGGTCACCTCCACTGGAGCCAACGGCAAGACAAGCACCTCCACCGTCACCACCCAGACGATCGCGCAGGGTCCTACCGCGTCGCAGGAGTCCATCAAGGAACTCGGCACCAATGGCGGCGGCTTTTTCAACGCCAACAGCGCGCATCCCTTCGAGAACCCAACTCCGCTGACCAACTTCCTGGAGATGCTCTCGATGTTCCTCATCCCTGCCGGTCTGGTTGTCACTCTGGGCAAGATGGTCGGATCGCCCAAACACGGCTGGGCAGTGCTGGCCTGCATGACCATCCTCTGGTTTTTAGGCGTCCTCACCTGCTACTGGGCTGAATCTCAACCCAACCCTCTCTATCACAACGTCGACCAGAACAACTCGTACATCCTTCAGTCCGGCGGCAACATGGAGGGCAAGGAGGTTCGCTTCGGCATCACCGGCTCCGCGCTCTTTGCCACCGTCACCACGGATAGCAGTACCGGCGCTGTCAACTCCACGCATGATTCCTTCATGCCTCTCGGCGGACTCGTTCCCATGGTCAACATTCTCCTCGGCGAGGTCATCTTCGGCGGCGTAGGCTCCGGTCTCTACGGCATGATCGTCTTCATCATCATCGCCGTCTTTATCGCCGGCCTCATGGTCGGCCGAACCCCCGAGTACCTGGGCAAAAAGATTGAAGCCTTTGACGTCAAGATGGCCATGCTCTTCCTGCTCATCTTCCCGCTCGTGATCCTCGGCCTCTCTGCCGTCTCTCTTCTCATGCCCAACCTCGGCCTCAGCTCCCTGGCCAACCACGGTCCTCATGGCCTCTCTGAGGTTCTCTACGCCTACGCCTCCGCCGCCGGCAACAACGGCTCCGCCTTTGCCGGCCTCAATGCCAACACCAACTGGTACAACTACTCCCTCGCCGTGACCATGTTCTTCGGCCGCTTCATGATGATCGTTCCCATGCTGGCCATCGCCGGGAACCTCGCCGGCAAAAAGATTACCCCGGAGACTGCCGGAACCTTCCCCGTCACCACTCCGACCTTCACCGTGCTTCTACTCTCGGTGATCATCATCGTCGGCGCTCTCACCTTCTTTCCTGCGCTCTCTCTTGGCCCCATTCTGGAGCATCTGCTCCTGCACGCCGGCCACGCCTTCTAGGCCAATCTGAATTCGGAGATACCATGTCCAAGTCAACTCAAGCCAAAGGCCAGCGCCGCTCCCTCTTCGATCCAGCAATCACCCGCCGGGCATCCAAAGACGCTCTCCTCAAGCTCTCGCCCAGCCACATGATGAAGAACCCGGTGATGTTTGTCGTTGAAGTCGGCAGCGTCCTCACCACCGTGCTCCTGTTTGTTGACTTGTTTACGGGCAAGGGTCACTTCCTCTTCAATCTCCAGATCACCCTCTGGCTATGGTTCACCGTGCTGTTCGCCAACTTCGCCGAGGCCATGGCTGAGGGCCGAGGCAAGGCTCAGGCCGATACCCTGCGCCGGGCCAAGTCCGAGACCACTGCCTACAAGATCACCAAGTCCGGCTCAATCGAGGAGATCCCCAGCGCTCAGCTACGCTCTGGAGATCTGGTCCGCGTCCTTGCCGGCCAGATGATTCCCGGCGACGGCGAGGTCGTCGAAGGCGTCGCCTCCGTCGACGAGTCGGCCATCACGGGCGAATCCGCTCCTGTCATCCGCGAGGCCGGCGGCGACCGGTCGGCTGTCACCGGCGGCACCCGCGTCCTCTCCGACGAGATCAAAGTCCGTATCACCTCCAACCCCGGCGAGACCTTTCTGGACCGCATGATCGCCTTGGTGGAAGGCGCTGAGCGCCAAAAGACCCCCAACGAGATCGCCCTCAACATCCTCCTCGCCGGCCTCACCATCATCTTCCTTCTGGCCGTGGTCACTCTCCAGCCATACTCCGTTTACTCGGCCGCCCCACAGACCGTCTTTGTGCTCGTCTCGCTGCTCATCTGCCTCATCCCCACCACC
>JAKAQS010000102.1 GCA_021819585.1 Acidobacteriota bacterium | reverse complement strand
TGGATCCATCCAGAGCGGTCACCTCAAACGCCGGAGCCATCTTCTGGACCGCGAGCTCGGGGTCATCCGCGAAGCGCTTCACCCGCAGCCACGCCGGGTCCCCGGGGTGCAACGTGCTGAGGCAAAGCTGAAAGTCCTTGCGGGCCTGATCCGTTTTGCCCAGCCGCACCAGCAACTCGCCTTCATTGAAGAGCGCCGAGACGTTTTGCGGATCCAGATCGACCGCCTCGGAGTAGGCGGCGCGCGCCTGCTCCAACTGCTCGGGTTTGGGCTGATCGCCGCCCTGGGCCATCAGCGCCCGGCCCCGATCATACGCAGCCACCGACTTCACCAGCGGCGACTCTCCCGCAGCCTCCATGGCGGCCGCCGTGCGCGCCGCTCCCTTATAGTCTCCCTGCTCCATCTGCGTGCGATACAGACCGGAGAGGCAGACCACGCAACCGCCCCCCGCGAGCTTGTTGGCCTTCTTGTACGCGCCGATCGCCAGCGCAGACTGCTGTTGCTGCTCCAGCCGCCAGGCTTGCCGCAGCACTCCAAGAACCTTTGGGTCGGAAGGATAGCCGGTCTCCGAGGCGGGCGAGTTCGCAGCCGAGTCAGCCGTTTGCCGGGCGTACAAACCGGCTGCGCCCGGGGCTAAAGAGACCATCGCCAGCGAAAGAATGGCTGCCTTGAGCAAGATGGTTCCCTCCCCAGGGAGATACATGTGAGTTTCATCATCCCGCACAACGATGGAGGGGCGCAAGCAGAGTTCCGAGGGAAAGACAGCGCCGCTGCGGCGCTCTGGTTCCGTCTGGGCGGATGCGCCTCCCGTGAGATGCCTTAGCCGGCTCTGCGCTCTTCGAGAACCTCGTCGAGCATTCCCATGAGGGAGCCCGCCCGCGAGCGCACCGCACTCTCCGCCGCAGTCTGGCGGCCTGCCTCCAGCGAGGCGCATAACGCCTCATATCTCGCCCGCAGCGTCACCAGCTCATCGGCAAGATTGAGCGCCGCCAGTACGGCCACGCGCAGTGAATCCACCGTGGCCCCATGCGCCGAAACGGCGCGCATCTTGCCATCCACCACTGCGGCCAGGTGGGCAATATGGGCTGGATCCACCCCCCGAAGCTGATAGATCTGATCGTAGATATCCACAACGACGCCAGCGTGCGCTGCGGCCGGCGCGATCGATCTCTCGCTTCTGGACTGCGTCTCCACCACTTCTCTAACCACTCCCTTGCCGACCTAGGCGTAACTTCGCCTCGGCAAAAATCCTTGTAACCAGCTCCAGCGCCACAGCAGCCAGACCGCCACGCTCCAGCCGAAAACCAACCGGAACACCGGCCACCGAAAGCGAGGCAAAGACCCAGCCGCGCAATAGATCCTGCTAGATCACTTCCTCGATCCGCGCCAGCATCTCTTCCACGCGCTGTCTTACCGCTTCCCGCTCGCGCTGCAGGCTCTCCACCTCAGCCTGGGCAACGCCCAACCCGGAGATCTCCTGGCGCAGAGCAGTGATCTCCTGCGCGCGCACGGCGATCTCCTGATCGCGGGCGGCCAGCTCGGCTCGGAGCGCGGCCACCTGCGCCTCCGCGGCGGCGCGCGCGGTCTCCGCCGCCGATCTCGCCTCACGTTCTTTCTTGATCAGCTCGACGGTCTGAAGCACCTTCTGCTCCAGAGCCTGAAACTCATCGACACTGATGCTTGCCGATCCCATCGACGACTCCTTCCACACGCGCCGGAGACGCACAAATCAGCCGCCAGACGCGAGACTGCCGCGCTGCAAGCACGGCTCTCTTCTGGAAGTATAGGACGCCACAGCGAGGATTTCCGGCAATCCATCCTTGGGGTATCTGGATGAGTTCCCTTTTCAGCGCTTCCCATCTTGCGCGCGGAATCGCGCCTATGCTTCTCACACCCAGCGAAGTCCGCCCGCGTATCCGGCCCAGTAGCCGCTCAAACTCTCTGCGCGCCGCCGAGAGCCTTCAGCCGCGCCACCACCCACTCTGTCCAGCTTGCAATCTCCTGCTCGGCCAGCGTGCGTTCTTTGGACTGGAAGACGGCGCGCAACAGCAGAGAGTAGGATCCAAACGGAACCGCCTTGCCGCTGGGGTCGCGGAAGATCTCCACCGGGCGCAGACTGCGCAGATCGGAAACCTCCTTTGCGGGGCTTGCGCCCTGCGCAGCCGAACCCTGTAGCGCGGTTTCGATCGCCGCCCAGGTCACCGCGTCCGGAAACAGGAAAGAAAAGTCTCTCTCCACTGCCTGGAATCGGGAGAGCTCCGTGACCACTGGCTGGCGCAGAGCGTCGGCCAGCAGCCGCTGGGCATCGATGCCGGCCACCACACAGGGCTGACGCAGCTTGCGCGCCTGGAGCTGCGCCGCGCTCAGCTCCCCGAAGACAGCGACAAGCTCTCCGTTGAGCCACACTCGCGCCCCCCGCCCGGGCTCGATCCAGTCCGGCAGCCCGGCAGCGTCAAAGCTCAGCGAACCCGCACTCTGCGCGCTGGAAAACTTCCCCAACAGCGTCTCCATCGCTCCTTTGACCTCATAAAACAGAGCGTCTTCGGGCCTATAGAGGGATCCACCAGCTTTGGCCGCGCCGGTGGCTCCCAGCGCCAGCCCCAGCCGCTCCTTCACCTCTGCCGTGGAACCCGCAAAGACCGTGCCCAGCTCAAACAATCGCACCACACTGACGTCCCGATGCAGGTTGTGAGCCAGCATGGTGGCCATGCCCGGCGCCAACGAAGGCCGCAACATGCCGGCCTCGGCGCTGAGCGGATTGCCCATGGCCACAGCGCCCTCCACTCCACCGGCCAGTTCGGCGCAGCCAAACGTCTCAGCCTCTTCGGCGGAGACGAAGGTGCTACCAACCGCCTCGGTGTATCCCAGCGCCCGCAAGGTCTGGCGAATCGCCGCCTCCTGAGCGGCGTGAGCCAGCTCCCGCACCGTGCCCTGGAAGGCCGGCAGCGTGTTGGCGAAGCGATTGTAGCCGTGGACCCTGGCCACCTCTTCGATCAGGTCGATCTCGCGTTCCAGATCCAGCCGCCAACTGGGCAGCTTGACGGCGTACTCACCTTCGGCCTGCCGGGTCAAGTCGCATCCCAGCGCCTTCAGGTGCCGGGCTACGATCTCCTCGGCGATTCCCTGCCCAGCGCCTTCCTCATCGGCGGTTTTGCCCAGGATGCGGCGCACCTGGCTCACCTCCAGCCGAATCGCGGGACGCTCCGCGGTTCTGGCCGCCAGCGCCGGCACTTTCACGTCCACCAGCGGTCCTTCCACCTCTCCGCCGCTCTGCTCCACAACCAGCCGCGTTACCAGATGGTTAGCCAGCGGAGCCGCGTTGAAGTCCGCGCCGCGCTCAAACCGGTGGCTGGCGTCCGTGTGCAGGCCGTGACGCCGGGAGCTGGAGCGAATCGCCGCCGGATCAAACCACGCGGCCTCCACCAGAATGTTCCTGGTCGCCTCGGTGACGCGCGAGTCCCACCCACCCATCACGCCGGCCAACGCCAGCGGCTTCTCCTCATCGGCCACCACCAGATCGTCGCCGGTCAGCGTCTTCTCCGAGCCATCGAGCAGCCGCAATCTTTCGCCCGCACGGGCTCTGCGCACCACGATGCCGCCCTCGATCTTGTCCAGGTCGAAGACATGCGTCGGGTGTCCCATGTCCATCCAGGCGAAGTTGGTGACGTCCACCGGCGCCAGGATCTGCTTTTGCCCGAGAGCCGCGAAGTACCGGGCGATGGTCCCTGTGCTGGGTCCGATCCTCACGCCGCGAATCATCCGCGCCGTAAACCGGCCACACAGATCCTCGGCCTCAATGCGAACGGGAAAACCGGCCCCCGTCCGGTTCTCCACCAGCGGCGCGGCCGGCGCCAACGGTTCCAGGTGCAAGCCGTAAATCGCCGCAGCCTCGCGCGCCACGCCGTAGTGATTCATCGCGTCCACGCGGTTGGTGGTGATGTCCATCTCATAGAGCGTTCCCCCGCAGGAGGCGGGAAACTCTCCTTCGACGGCGATTCCGCGCAGGGTCAGATCTTCGGCAAGCCGGCGATCATCCACCGGAAGCCGAGGCAGATACGAACGCAGCCATTGGGTGAGAATATTCACGCAAACTGCTCCAGAAATCTTAAATCCCCTGAGTACAGCAACCCGATATCGCCGATCCCGTACTTCATCATGGCGATGCGGTCCACGCCCATGCCAAAGGCGAATCCACTGATCTTACGAGTGTCATAGACCGGCTCGCGGCCCAACTCCGAGCGCCGCTGGTTGACCGCCTCAAAGACCGCCGGGTCCACCATGCCGCAGCCGAGCAGCTCGATCCAGCCCGAGTGTTTGCACTTGCGGCAGCCCTTGCCGCCGCAGAAGATGCAGGAGATCTGCACATCCGCGCTGGGTTCGGTAAAGGGAAAGAAGCTGGGGAAGAAGCGCGTCTTCACCGCCGAGCCGAACAGCGCCTTCATGGCGTGATCCAGCGTTCCCTTCAGGTCGCTGAAGGTGATCTGGGTGTCCACGCACAGCCCCTCCACCTGGTGAAACACGGGCGAATGCGTGGCGTCGGCGGCATCGTTGCGGTGTACCTTGCCCGGAATCACCAGCCGCAGCGGCGGCGCCTGCTCCAGCATGGAGCGGATCTGCACCGGCGAGGTGTGGGTCCGCATCAGCAGCCGCTCCCGCAGCGGCTTACGTTCCTGGCCGGCAATCACCAGCGTGTCCTGGGTGTCGCGCGCCGGATGGTTGGGAGGGAAGTTCAGGGCCTCGAAGTTGTAAAAGTCCGTCTCCACCTCCGGCCCCAGACCCACCGAGTAGCCCATGCGCTGGAAGACGCCGACGATCTCCGCCATGGTCTTTACCAGAGGATGCTCCGCGCCCACTCGCGGCGCCGCTCCCGGCAAGGTGACATCCAGCCCAGACGCCTGACTGCCGGCCTGGTCCTGCTGCCGGCTCTCCTCCAGCAGCGATTCAATTTGCGCCTTCAGGCGATTGAAGCGCACCCCGAGAGACGGTTTGGCCTCTGTGGGAGCGGACTTCAGCCACGCAGCGCTCAACTGTCCCAGCAACCCTTGTTTCCGGCCCAGCCACTGGAGGCGAAAGGCCTCTAAGGATTCACCCCCTGTGAGCATGCGCGCCTGTGCCGCCGCGTCGGCCTCCAACCGGGCAAATACCCGGTCGAGCTCCGCCTCATCAAACTGCCTCAACTCCGGAATCGCTGCACTCATGACGTAGAACTCTCAGGATAAATGACGGCGCCCCTCGGCAGCGCCTTCCCGTTCACCGGCAGCCGGTTTCGGAACTCTGGCGCACGGCGAGGCTGCGGGCGCGCCAAGGCTCTCCCTGAACCTGATCCTTCCATCAGACGCTTGACCGGCAGGCCCTCCGCCGTGCCCCACAAGTCACTTCACTGCGGCACAGTTCGCCATCCACGCGCCTAAAGCGCCCACCAGACCACCGCGGCCATAAGGACCCCCAGCAGCAGGCTGCGCTTGTCGGTAATGGCGAACACCACGGGATCGTCGTGCATGTTTCCCCGGCTGGCCAGCATCCACATTCGGCTCAGCCAAAGCAAGAGCACTGGAACCACCAGCCACAGACGCGCCGAATGCTGGTAAAGCAGGTTCGTCTCCGGATTGTTGATGTACAACGTCAGCACCACCACCGCGGCGTACATGGAGCCCGTACCCAGCGCGCGCAACTGCTCCAGGTCACTCACCAGGTATCCACGTCCGGTGCTCGTCGACCCACCCCGCTCGCGCACACCCTCCAGCTCGCTGAAGCGCTTCACAAAGGCCAGCGAGAGGAAGAAGAAGACACTGAAGCCGGCCAGCCACGCCGAGATGGGCGTCCCCGTCGCGGCGCTGCCCGCCAGAATCCGCACCGTATAGAGCCCGCTGAGCACAAAAACGTCCAGCAGCAGCTTGCGCTTCAAATAGAGCGAGTACATCAGCGTCGAAGCCGCATAGAGCCCCAGCCACTCCAGAAAACTGGATGACCGGAACAGCCGCACCGCGTCCGGCTGCACCGTCAGGCTGGGCAGCGCTAGGGCCAACGCCAGGGACGCCAGCAGCAGAAGGCAAACCGCCGCCATACCCCAGACCACGGACAGGTCGCCGGCGGCGAACGGCCTGCGCCGTTTGCTGGGATGCATCCGGTCAGCCTCCAGATCCAGCAGGTCGTTGACGATGTAGGTGGCCGAGGCGCACATCCCAAAGCTCAAAAACGCCGTGACGGCTCTCACGATCGGGCGCGCATGCCATTGGTGGGCCAGCATCAGCGGCACAAAGATCAGCGTGTTCTTGGCCCACTGATGCAGACGGATGGCCTTGAGCCAGCTCCGTAACCATGGCCTCTGGTCTTCAAACTTGGCCGTGACCGCCGTCCCGGTACGCTTCAGTCCAGCGCGCAGCGCAAGGCTGGGATTGGCCACCATCGGCGCCTGGCAGGCCGCCAGCAAGGCCACATCTGGACGCGCATTGCCGATGTAGCAAAACTCATTCCCGAACCTGGCGCGGAATGCGGCCAGCTTGTTCATCCCCGCCAGGTTGGTCTCGCCATCGGAAGCCAATACCCCGGCGAAGATCCCCAGATGCGCGGCCACCCGCTCCGCCAACCCTGCGTCAGAGGCCGTGGCCAAATAGATCGCCCGTCCCTGGCCATGCTGTTGCAGCAAAAACTCCAGCAGCGGACGGTTGTAGGGCAGGTGCTCCACGTTCAGATTCACCAGCCCGACGACGCGCTGCTTGAAGGCGGCTCGCCCCTGCACGAGCCACTCCGGCAGACGCAGCAGCTCCAGCGGGCGTTTCCGCGCCACCACCAGCAGCGTATCCAGCAGCGTGTCAGACTTCACCAGAGTCCCGTCCAGATCCACGCACAGCGCCACCCCCGGCCGCAGATCGGACCCTGGAAGAGCATTCTCGGCCCCCATCGGCGCTCCACCCACCTCCGCGACTGGCTCTGATCCATTCATGGCCGGCTGAGGCTCCCTCCTCTGGTTCTCTTCATCCTATCGGCGCGAGTGGGTTCATTATCTCTTACATCCTGCGCAAACGCACCAGATTGCCGGAACCGGTGCTCAGGACGGAGCCCATCGCGGCCAGTTACACTAGTCGCGATGATCAACCCCCAAGACACCCCTGGCGTTGCGCTCCTCTTTCCCGGCCAAGGCTCTCAGGCCGTCGGCATGGGCCGCGCCCTTTACGACACCTACCCCGCTGCCCGCGCCGTCTTTGAGGAGGCTGGCCAGGCCCTCGGATTCTCTCTCTCGGAGATCATCTTCCGCGGCCCCGAGGAGACCCTCAGGCTAACCGAGCATACTCAGCCGGCCATCCTCACCGTCTCCGTCGCCGCCTGGCGGGTGCTGGAGCCCGAACTCGCCGCCCGCAAACTTCCGGTCCGCTTCGCCGCCGGTCACTCTCTGGGTGAATTTTCAGCTTACGTAGCCGCCGGCGCGCTCACCTTTGCCGACGCGGTCCGCACCGTCCGTGCGCGCGGGCAGTTCATGCAGACCGCCGTTCCCGCCGGCGAGGGCGCCATGGCCGCCATCCTCGGCCTGAACCTGGCTGAGATCGAAACCGCCTGCCAGAGCGTCACCGCCCAGTTGCTCAGCGCCGCAGGCAACGACAACCAGATCGTGACCATCGCCAATCTCAACAGCCCCGATCAGACGGTCATCTCCGGCTCCAGGGAGGCCGTCGAACAGGCCGCCGAGGCTTGCAAGCAACGCGGGGCCAAACGCGCCGTCCTTCTGCCGGTCAGCGCTCCCTTCCACTGCCCACTGATGATGCCCGCCCAGCTCCGCCTCGCCGCGTGGCTGGGTCAGATTCCTCTCTCCGCGCCTCGTTTCCCGGTCATCTGCAACGTGGACGCCCTGCCTCTCACGCAGCCGGAGGCGATCCGCGGCGCGCTCATCCGCCAGGTCACCGGAGCGGTCCGCTGGGTGGAGTGCATGGGCGTGCTCCAGCAAAACGACGTCACGCACTTGATCGAGGTCGGCCCCGGCAAGGTTCTCACCGGACTCAACCGCCAGATCGACCGCAGCCTCTCCACCAGCAACGTCGAAGACCCTGCCAGTTTGGGAAAAACGCTGGAGCGGCTCACAGCTCCGGCTTGAGCACAGCGCCCTCCGGCGACCGCAGACCCTCCTCTGCGGCCAGCAGACGCTCTTCTGCCAGTTGCAGCCGCTCTTCCAGCGTTCGCAGCCGAGCCTCCGCGGCCTGCGCCAGCTCTTCCAGCGCCGTCAGGCGCTGCATCAAACCATCACCCAAGGTCCCTCCAACCGTCGCGAGAGCAGTTCCTGCGGCCTCCCCGGTCTCACTGACCGGCCCGCAGAGCAGATGCATCCAGCGCGCCTCGCGCGCTCCCGGCTGACGCTCCAGCAGTTGCGTCAACGGCTCCCGATGCTGCGCCGGACGAGCGTCTGGAGGCGTTTCCTGCCCGGACTCCGTCTGCGCCGCCATCCTCTCCAGCACAGAGAGCACAGCGGCGGTATCGTCAAAGGCATACATTCGCTCGGCGCGCGCGCGCAGCTCCGCCGCGGTCTGCGGCCCGCGCAGCAGCAGCAGGCAAAGCACCGCTACCTCATCCCGCCGCAGATTCAGCACATCCCGCACCCGATGCTCGAACTTGGTCGCCCGCGTCTCGGCGAGGGTCCGCACCAGCCCCATCTGATCCAGATCAAAGAGAGCGCTGCGCACGTCCGCCTCGGCCAGCTCCATCACCGGCTCCCGGCTACTCTTCTGATTGCAGGCGTTCACTGTCGCATTCAGACTCAGTGGATAATACTCCGGCGTGTTGATCTCTTTTTCGATCAACACCCCCAGGACCCGCGCCTCTACCGCACTCAACCGCACCATGCTTCCATCTTCCCCTGACTCTCAGGATTCTCGTTCTCTACACTCTCTATACTCCGCCAGCCCTCGATGCTTCGCCTTCTCCGTTAAAATAAAACTCTGTGCCCTTCTCCCATCCATCCGGCGCTGCCGGCTCGTCCGTTGTCTCCAACGCGAACTTCTCTGAGAAGTTTGACGTTGTGATCGTCGGCGCAGGACACGCCGGCTGCGAGGCCGCCGCGGCCGCCGCGCGCATGGGCCTGCGCACGGCGCTGTTCACCCTCAATCTGGATCTGATCGCACAGATGTCCTGCAACCCCGCCATCGGCGGCGTCGCCAAGGGTCATCTGGTCCGCGAAGTCGACGCCCTGGGCGGCATCATGGGTGAGGTCGCTGACGCCTGCGGCATCCAGTTCCGCCTGCTCAACACCTCCCGCGGCCCGGCCGTCTGGAGCCCGCGCGCCCAGTGCGACAAGGCACTCTACCGCACCCGGATGCGGGAGAAGCTGGAGTCCATCCCCAACCTCTTCATCAAACAGGCCGAGGTCGTCGATCTCATCCGCGACGCCGGCTCAGCTTCAGCAACGCCGCGCATCGCCGGCATCGTGCTGCGCGACGGCCGGCGCATCTTCGCCCACGCCGTTGTGGTCACCACCGGCACCTTCCTCAACGGCCTCATCCACTGCGGAGAGCAAACCTACAGCGCCGGCCGCTCCGGCGAGGCCGCCAGCGTGCTGCTCGGCGAAAACCTGAAGAAGCTGGGCCTGCGCGAGACGCGCCTCAAGACGGGCACGCCTCCGCGCCTCGACGGACGCACCATCGACTGGTCCCGATTTGAAGAACAGCCCGGCGACGCGGACCCTACACCCTTCAGCTTCCGTTCTCTCTCCGCGCTGGAGTCCGCCGGCTCAGGCCAAACCAGCGACCAGCAGCCAGAGTCCACCCGCATCCGCTGGCAACCTCCCCTGCGCCAGATTAGCTGCCACATCGCCGTCACCACCCCCGAGACGCTGGCGCTGATCCGGGCCAACGTGCATCGCAGCCCCATGTACACCGGACAGATCTCCGGCATCGGACCGCGCTACTGTCCGTCGATCGAAGACAAGATCGTCCGCTTCCCGGACAAGACCTCCCATCAGTTCTTCCTTGAGCCGGAGGGGCTCAACACCCACGAGGTCTACATCAACGGCATGTCCACTTCTCTGCCCATGGACGTGCAGCAGGCCATGGTGCGCAGCATTCCCGGGCTGGAGAGCGCCGAGATGCTGCGCCCCGGCTACGCCATCGAGTATGACGCCATCGATCCCACCGAGCTGGACCGCGCGCTGCGCGTCAAGCATCTCACCGGCCTCTACCTGGCCGGGCAGATCAATGGAACCTCGGGCTACGAGGAGGCTGCCTGCCAGGGCCTCATCGCCGGCATCAACGCCGCCCTGTTTGCCAGACATGCGCGGCAACAGGGCCTCCACCCCAGCCGCTCTGAGCAGGAACCGCCCGCTCCCTTCACCCTGGACCGCACCGAGGCCTACACCGGCATCCTGATCGACGACCTGATCTCCAAGGGAACCGATGAGCCCTACCGGATGTTCACCTCGCGCGCCGAGTTTCGCCTCCACCTGCGCATCGACAACGCCGACGCTCGGCTCACCCCGCATGGCCGCCGTCTCGGCCTCATCGACGACGCTGCCTGGGCAGCCTTCTCGGCCAAGCAGGCCCGCGCCGAGGCGCTGCGGAACCTTCTGGAGACCACGCGGCTCACCGCTCCCGGCCTGCAGATTCTTGCCGTAGCGCTCGAATCCGCCTCCAGCCACGCTGGGACCTCCGCAGAGACGGCTGCGCTCACGCGCGGCGAGCTCTACTCCCAGATCCTCAAGCGCCCCGCCATCACCATCGAGCTTCTGCTGCCCGCGCTTCTTTCCAGCCTGGAGAGTCAGCGCGAAGCCAGGCCCGAGTTCATCCCCTGGCTAACCGCGCTGGCCGCGGCAGATTACAGCCACGGCGGCGCTCTCCCGGTCTGGGTTCGCAATGAGCTTAAGACAGTCGAGACCGCCATCAAGTTCGCCGGCTATCTGGCCCAGCAACAACGCGCCATCCAGCGCCTGCGTGAAGACGAAGCCCGTGCCATCCCAGCCTGGTTCAACTACCGGGCTTGTAGCGGCCTCTCGCGAGAGATGGTCGAGAAGTTGGATCGCGTCCGCCCCCTCACCCTGGGCCAGGCCAGCCGCATCTCCGGCGTCACCCCGGCCGCCGTCGCCCTCATCCAGTGCTTCCTGCAGATTCAGTCCCGCACCGCCTGAGAAGAAAGCAGTCAAGTCCGAAGTTAAGGACGCAATCCGGGATCCTCAGCGACGGCCTTTGGTCGCTGGGGCGAAAGCCCCGTCTCCGAAGAACGGAACGTCGCCCTGCGCTATCGCGCCATCGATCTCCTGTGGCGGCCGGCGGGACGGCCCGTGCGCTTCGTCATCGTCCGCCATCCGCATAGCGGAGCCATCTTTCTGCCGGCCACCGATCTGACTCTGGAGCCGCTGGAGATCGTCCTGCTCTACGGCTATCGCTTCAAAATTGAGCTGGCTTTCGCCAGGCTGTGCACGTCATCGGGAGTTATGCCTATCATTTCTGGATGGCCGCCATGAAACTGCGGCGCCGCGGACAGGGCGACCAGCATCTGCACCGCGAAGGCCAAACCCATCGTGATGCCATCCGGCGCAAACTGAACGCCTACCATCTGCATGTCCAGTTGGGCTGCATCGCGCAGGAACTGCTGCAACATCTGGCCTTGAATCACACCGCCGAGGCTTGGCGGCAATTCCGCAGTTGGTTGCGCACCATGAATCCCGCCCTGCCGCCCTCGGAGTTGGCCGTGGCCTGCGCGCGGCGCGCGACACTGCCGGAATTTCTCCAGGCTACCGCGCACCCGCACAAACTGAGAATTACTCTGCATCGCTACAGGAAGCCGGACAACGCCGCACAAGCCAACGGCTGCGGCTTCGAGACCGCGGCATGAGACAGACAAAACTTAGCCCTGACCAGATTCGAAATGATCACTGGTAAGTCCCAGGACAACTCATGATTTATTACGCATGCTCTCGCAATGCGCTCAACTGCAAGTATCACTATCAGGCCCTCTGCATCCAGCTTCGCATTGCTGACGCCTTTAATTGTTTACACCTCCTAATCCCTGCTTCCTGGCTCAACGTTATTCAGCGCTTCTTCCGCAGCTTGACCACGAACCGGAGAGGGCGCGGAGTCTTCCAGGATCCGGAGCCGTTGATCGCCGAGATCGGCAACGATGTCGATCAGCACACCAGCAACTCTGAGCCTTTCCTTGATGAGCAGATTACCCCGGAGACCGCTGAAGAAGTCAGCCGCGTGCGCCGTACACTTTCTGAGGCGCCGTCAGTAGCCTGAATTACCCAGTCGTGGTGGCTGTGGAAGAGCCCAATTGGCTATATAGCACCCCAAGGGAAGTAAGGGTTCCATCCGAATTGAAGAGGACCGAACTCGCCAGTGCGTTCGAGTTTGTGGACGGCCACGGGTACCATGCGTAGCCTTTTACATAT
>JAKAQS010000101.1 GCA_021819585.1 Acidobacteriota bacterium | reverse complement strand
CCGATCTACCCCGATGCTGCACACCATCGCCGGCGGAGCCGCGGCGCGCCCCTTCACCACGCACCACAACGCCCTGGATATGCCGCTCAACCTGCGCATCGCCCCGGAGCTGTACCTCAAACGCCTGGTGGTCGGGGGCCTGGACCGGGTCTATGAGATCAATCGCAACTTCCGCAACGAGGGCGTCAGCACCCAGCACAACCCCGAGTTCACCATGCTGGAGTTCTATCAGGCCTACTCCAACTACCACGACCTGATGGATCTCACGCGGGATCTGGTGGCGCAAGCCGCTCTCGACGTCAATGGCGCAACCATCACCCACTTCAACGGCGCGGAGATCGATCTGGCCCCGGAGAACTGGCGGCAGCTCAGCATGCGCGAGGCCATCGTCCGCTTCTGGCCGGAAGATGCGGGGACGCCGCCTGTGCCCGAGTCCTTCCTGGACCAGGAATCTCTGGCCCCGTTCGTACACCGCCTGGATGCCTCCGTCCTCCCCGAGGCTGCGCAACAGAAGGCGGTCGCCGCCATCCAACTGGATCTGAAGAGCGAGCGCTGGCCGGTCGGCAAGAGCATCGCGGAGCTCTTCGAACTTATCGCCGAGCCACACCTCATCCAGCCCACCATCATCTACGACTACCCGCTGGCGGTGAGCCCGCTCTCCAAACCCAAACCCGACGAGCCCGAGTGGGTGGAGCGCTTCGAGTTCTACATCGGCGGCTTCGAGGTGGGCAACGGCTTCTCTGAGCTCAACGACCCCGACGACCAGCTTCGCCGCTTTGAGGCCCAGCTCGAAGACCGCAAGCGCGGCGACGTGGAGGCCATGGCCGAGGTGGACTACGACTACGTCCGCGCCCTGGGCTACGGCCTGCCCCCAACGGCCGGCGAGGGCATCGGCATCGACCGCCTCACCATGATCCTCACCGGCTCGCGCAGCATCCGCGACGTGATCCTCTTCCCTCTGATGCGCCCCCAGAAGCAGGCTGCGGAAACGGCTCCGGAGGCCGGGCACGCGCACGGCGAATCCGCGGAGTAACGCAAAAACCCTCTGCCCTCCTGGCGATCTGGGCTTTGAACTCGGAGACATAGCCAGCATAAGGTCCGTCTTCAGGGGCTTCGCCGAAAGGAGCCTGACCGGCAACCGCTTTTAAAGCCACCCATCGTCGACTGGAACCGCACGGATGCGAAACGATTCACGACGCCGCTGAAGACGAGCCAGCCACTGGCCGGCCGATCGTCAAAGGTAAAGCCTCTGCGCAAGCCGCCCCAAAAACTCGTTCCCCCCGACGTCGAATGGGCAAAAGGTTCCAGCTCTCGATAGCATAAAGCGACCGTCCTCTAGCCTGAAGGGCGCTGCCGCATAAAAGAAGGCGCCGGCTGCCGCCTCGCAATTCATGCCTAATATCGCTTCTCTGTGCGCATCGATGAAAAGCGAGATGCGCTCATAGAGGGCCTCACGAGGTTCAGTCCCCGCCAGCACCTCTAGACAGCGGTCGCCACGATAGAACTCACGCGAGATATTGACGGCAACGATTCCGACCTCGCAATCAGCGGCCCTCACCTGCTTGCGAAGCTGTCTGATTCCCTCGGTCGCGGTCCTCATGGCGCTGCGGCCCTCCAGAACCCTCTTGCACTCTATAAGGACGCGCCGGTCTTCAAAACGAAACTCCACGTCTGGATTTCCCGTGCTCAAGACTGGATGGAGATTCTGACGCGCCACCATCGCGCCGACGGTGAGCTCAAACGTCGCGTTCCGGCTTTGGTTGTTATTCGAGTTTTCCTGCGACGCATCCTTGGGCCCGCCGAGCGCCCGCTTCAGCAACTCATCGGGGACCTCGACCTTCTCGGCGCGCAGACATTTCAGCGCATCCACGATCTCCCAGCCATCCATGAATGCGGAAAGGTTCTCCCCAGGGCTCCGCCTCTTCAGCAGCCAGTCGTAGGCGGCAGCACGACCGCCGCTCTCTTCGAGGCACACCAGCTTGCTGAGGATTGTGCGGTAATTTCGCAAACGGTCGTTGTTTTTGAAGCCCCGCTGGCTGAGCCATGCATCGATCTTGCCTAGGTCAGGGAAGAAGCTGGCTTCTTTGAACGAAGTGTTTTCCATTGCCGGAGGTTCTCGCTCAACCTCCATATTAGCCCTGGAAACCCTCCTCAAGGTCTGCGGCTCCGACGCGGCGACAACCACCGCTCACGATTTTGGCTCCCGCCAGAGTGCTGGGCGGTAGGAAACTCTCCGATCCGCCCAGCCGCCCCAAAACCCTCCAGCCGACTCACGTTGGAGCGCCCAACAGCGCAATAGGCGACCATGTAGCCCACGGCTGGAAACAAAACACTATCCGTTCTCTTTCGTCTCAGCCGCACGCTAGAATCCAAGGGTGAACATTCTCTTTGTGGGCGACGTCTTTGGTTCGCCCGGCCGCCACATCGTCCGCGAGCACCTGCCCCACCTTCTTGAGACCCATGCCGTCGATCTCCTCGTCATCAACGGCGAAAACGCCGCTGGCGGCTTTGGCATCACGCCGGCCATCGCGGAAGAGATCTTCGACCTCGGCGCCCACGTCATCACCACCGGCAATCACATCTGGGACAAGAAAGAGATCATCGAGTATATGAACGTCCCGGAGGACTCGCACGTACGAGGCCGCCGCATCCTGCGCCCGGCCAACTACGCTCACGGCGCTCCCGGCTACGGATACTACGAGGGAGAGCTGGGCAACGGACTTCCCTATGCCGTCATCAACCTCCAGGGCCGGGTCTTCATGGCCTCCTCTTCGGATGACCCCTTCCGCAAATCCGACGAGATTCTTGGACGCATCGAGCGTAACTCCAGCGCCAAGGTCATCCTGCTGGACATTCACGCCGAAGCCACCAGTGAAAAAGCCGCGCTCGCCTGCTACCTCGACGGCCGCGTCACCGCCGTCCTGGGCACCCACACCCACGTTCCCACCGCCGACGAGCGCATCCTGCATCAGGGCACCGCCTACCAGACCGACGTCGGCATGTCCGGTCCCTTCGACTCCATCATCGGCGTCGAGTCCGATCTGGTCCTCAAACGCTTCCTCACCGGAATGCCGGGAAAGTTCGAAGCGGCCAAAGGCGATCCCAGAATCTGCGCCACGCTCATCACCTGCAACGGCGCCACCGGCAGAGCCACCCACATCCAGCGCATCATGATGGGCGAATAACCGCCGCAGCCGCGCGATGGAACTCGCTGCATCGGAAACTCGCCCGAATCGGACCACCTCCAAATCGGACGAGTTCGTCCAGCCTGCGTCGTACACTTGGTGCACCGCATGAAAGGACGATGCTCATGAGTCTCAGCCTTCCCGCCGACATCGCAATAGTTCGCGAAGATGTTTTGCAGAAGTTTTCCGGCCTGTTTGGCAATCAGACCGTCAATGGCCGCCAGATCCACGTGGAAGAGACCATCCTGCGCCTCACCCGGGAGCTGCGTCCGCAGATCGCTCAGGTCCTCCGCGAGCGCCGCACCCTGCTCCAGTCCCCCGAGCCTGCCGCCCGGAAGTACGCCTGGCCGGAGTGGAGCGAGACCTTCGAAGATCCCCTCTCCACAGAGCGCTGGAGCTTCCATCAGATCGTCTCCGGCCTGATCGATAAC
The DNA here is from genome assembly GCA_021819585.1 of Acidobacteriota bacterium. Lineage (GTDB taxonomy): Bacteria > Acidobacteriota > Terriglobia > Terriglobales > Acidobacteriaceae > Granulicella. The sequence goes on along the minus strand of JAKAQS010000101.1, from coordinate 8,751 downwards.
TTTGCCGGTCGCGAAAGCCGCTGGCGCTGGCGGTTGAACGAGGAAGTACCCATCCCGGCCGATGCCCATCCGCTCACCAACCCGGGCCTGGAACTGACCGGCCCGTGGAGCCCGCTGGATATGGCCTTCAACGCCCTGAACAGTCCGGCGCCGATGAATATGCCGGACTTCGAGGACGCCGCGCCGGCCCACTTTCGCCCCGAAGGCGCGCCCCCTGATCAACCTCTGGGCAACCTCCTCGCACTGCAAAACGCCAGGGACATCTTCGCTGGCCGTTGGGACGGCCGGCCCTACGAGCCGGTGAAGAAGGGTCACAAACGTACCTACAAGATTGACCGGCCCCCGTCCTCCTGGCCCACCCGCTTTGTCCGTCCTCCCAGCCTTCACCTGCACTTCGATTTCATCCTCGTCGATGGCCAGCCTGTGCCGGCCACCATCGCGATTGCCGTCCTCTGGACGCTCAACAACTACGACGCCCTCAAGCGGGCAGGCACAGGCGTGTACTTCTACATTCCCAAGCTCCAGACCCCCCGCGAGGCGCTCATCGTGGAGCGTCTGCTGACGCGCCTCGAAGAGACCATCGGGCTCCCCGCCGGAACCTTCAAGATCAAGATCCTCTACGAGGAGGGCAACGCCGGACGCTTCCTGCCGGCCATCCTCTGGACCCTGCGGCGCAGGCTGCTGGGCGCCAACGTCGGCCGCTGGGACTACCTCGGCAGCCGGATTGAGATGTGGAAGGACGATCCCCAGGCCGTCTTTCCCGACCCACAGAAAATCGGCATGGCCACGCCCGGCATGATCGCCTACCAGCGCTATAATGCGCTGCTGATGCTAATGGCCGGAATGAAGAACGGCGCCCTCACCCAGGGCGCGCCCATCGGCGGCATGGCCGCGGTGATGATGTATCAGACATCAGACCCCTATGGCCGGTCGCGCTATAACCCGCTCGCCATGCGCGCCATCGCCGTCGACAAGCTCCGTGAGCGCCTGCTCGGGCTGATCTTTGTCCCCGATGCCGCACTCCCCGCCGGACTTCAGCCCACACTCGCTGAGATTCTCGCGGGCGGTCTCAAAGGGCGCCTCTACGATACCTATCGTCAAAGCTGGGTAGCCAGCCCGGAGCGGGCTTACGTTGCCGCCGGCAATCTTCCCTTGCAGACCGAACTCTCCCGGCTCCAGGGGATTCTCGATGCTCCGCTGGCGGCCGTGGACGTGAAAGGCTCGCCGGTGCCCACCGCTTCCAGTGGATTGAGCGCCACGGAGCGCGAATTGCTTCACTCCCGCGGCCTGCTCGACAGTCAGGGCCGGATCACGCCCCTCGCCCTCCACCCGGATGGTCTCGACGCACCGGAGAAGCTTCTGACTCCTGAACTCTGGCAGGAGATCAACGGCGTTCCTCAGGGCGAGATCACCATCGAGGGCATTCAGCATTCGTTCTACATGGCGGCCAACTACGGCTTCCAGATCCTCAACGGCAACTTCGCCGCCGCCATCGACGACTATGATCTCAAGCTGCGCTTCATGAACGACCTGGCCACCTACCGGATCAACGTCTCCTGGTTGTGGACCGTGGTCTACCATCAAGCCGTCATCACCCGAGACGGCTATCTGCGGCGCGCCAAACTCACCGAAGACGGCGTCGAACTGACCGCTCCGGCAGAGAGGATCGTCGCCGGAACCAGGTTCACACCACAGTTGTTCGAGAAGGTCTGGAAGCTGCACAACGAATGGACGGCAGCCTTCTTCGCCGAGATGGATCGCCGCGGCGATCCCGGCCGCTTTGACCGTTCCAAGGCATCCGTCATCATGAATCTGCTCAACAAGCAGTTGCTCTCGCCGCACTATATCCAACACAGCGCAAGGGTGCTCTTCGTCATGGGCCAAGCAGGTGGAAAGATCCTTGAACCGCTCTTCGAGTTGGATCGTGAGCAGGTGCTCCAGCGTGTCAAGGCAGGCTCGCTCAGCCCTGATTGTCTGTCCGCCTATGACTACGTCCATGATCTTTCTTCCGGCCAGAGCGAGAGAGGCTCGCAGCCGGCAGGCCGATGACCGCTGCGCGGGCGTCCGGCGGCTGGCGCAGAAGATGGTTCTAAAAACTTCTCCGCGCAGGTTTATCCCGGAGCCTTGACCTTTATCGGCGTTTTCCCCAATCAACGTCCGAGCAGGCCCGCTTCGCGAGACCCGTTCACGCAGAAAAGCTACACCGCGTCCCGAATTGCTGGGTCTCCTGCAATCGGTTTGCAGACGGCTGCTCCGGGAGCCTTAAAAGCGAGGCCAGCGGTTTTTGAGTTCGGTAATCGGCCAAGCTATGCGCCTCCGACACACCTACCACCCCGGGCTTATGCTCTCATCTCTTATGGCACATTCTGCCGTTGAGGTGTCGCTATAAAGATCCGTTGCTGCCTGCACGGCATCCTCGGCAAATCGTCTGTCTCCTTCGGCGTCCAGCTTCCGGCCGTCAAAGAGTCCCTGTCTGCAAACTCCCTTCTCGCAAAGGCGCCCGGCGCACCCCAATCGTTTCCGCCTCTTCCTTTCGCACAGCATCCTCCCATCTCGCTGCCTGGCCCGCCAGGCGTCTCCCAGGCGAAAGACCGCATCGGAGTCCATCATGTCTACTCAAGCATCCGGCGCCTCCAGCAGGACGCAACCGCGCCAGCCTATCGCCGGCACGCCATCTCAGACTGCCGATGGGCAGATTGAGCCGTACGGCTCGATGAGCCGCTCCCTTCGAACGAGCGAACCATCTGACGACGGCGTCTCCAGACGCCAGGCGTCAAAACGCAAGCCCAGCGCCTCTCGCGGGCTTCCCTTTGTCATTCACATGCAAGGTTCTGAGCCCCTCCGCTATGATTTTCGTCTCAGTTGGGGTGGCGTGCTCAAGAGCTGGGCCATCGCCAAAGGTCCAAGCTACAACCCGCAGGAGCGACGCCTGGCTGTCCAGGCCGAGGACTACCCTATCGAACATGCAGCCTTTGAAGGCGTCATCCAGGAAGGCGAAGCTCGATCGGGCACGGTGATGATCTGGGATCAGGGGAGCTGGTGGCCACAGCTTGGCAGCGAAAACGTCGATGCCTGTCTCCGCTCCGGCCATCTCAAGTTCGAACTCGGCGGCTCCAAGCTGAGGGGGAGATGGGCGCTGATTCGCATGAATCCTAATGCCGCCGATCCGGCTGCGACTCCGCGTTGGCTGCTTCTGAAGGAGCGCGACAAATATGAGCGCGGCCCGCGCGATCGCGCAATCACCGACGAGCGCCCCAACTCCGCGGTCACTGGCCGCTCCCTGCAGCAAATTGCGGCTGCCATGAAGGACACCCGGCCGCATGGAGGGAGCCGCCCCGAAGCTGCGAGCGATCCCTCCGGCGCGGCTGCTGATCCACGGGCCGACGCGCCGGCGCGAAGCAAACCCCAACCCATCCGCATCGAGGATCTGCCCCGCGAACCCCAACCGAACTTCATTCCACCGCAACTGGCGATGGAGACAACCGCCACGCCCAACGGCAGCGGCTGGATCCACGAGATCAAGCTCGACGGCTACCGCATCCAGGCCCGCAAATCCGGCTCGCAGGTCTCCCTGCTTACCCGCAAGGGCGTGGACTGGGCTCATCGCATGCCCGCCCTGGTCAACAGTCTGGCTCAACTTCCCGCTCAGGACTGCACCCTGGACGGCGAAGTTGTTGTGCAGGAAAGGGAGGGCCGCTCCAGCTTCGCTCGGTTGCAAGCCGCCCTTCAAAGACATGAGGCCGATGCCATCCACTACATTGCCTTCGATCTCCTCCACCTGGATGGTCACAGCACCCGGGACATCTCCTTGCACGAGCGCAAAGAGCTTCTCGCCAACCTTCTCCCCGCCAACGGCGTCTGCCTTCGCTTGTCTGAGGAGATCCCCGGCGAGGGCGCGGAGGCCTTTCGCCAAGCTTGCGCCTTCCACGCCGAAGGCATCGTCTCCAAGCGCTCCAGCGCTCCCTACCGCGGTGCTCGCTCCTCCGACTGGCTTAAGTCCAAGTGCATGCTTGAGCAGGAGATGGTCATCGCCGGCTTTACCCTCTCCAGCGAGGGGCCCGATCGCATCGGATCACTCCTCCTGGGATATTACCCGCCCCTCCGTCGCGGCCCGCAGAAGACCCGCTCCCTGATCTACGCCGGCCGGACCGGCACCGGCTTCAGCCAGGGCCTGCGCCGTGAACTCCTCCACCAGCTTGTCCAGATCCGGATCCCGGAGTGCCCCTTCCAGATCTTGCCCCAGGATGCCGCGCGCGATGTCTACTGGGTCCAGCCCGCCATGGTCGCCCAGATCCGCTTCGCTTCCTGGACCTCTGACCACCTGCTCCGTCAGGCCGCCTTCCTCGGCCTCCGCGAAGACATCCCGGCCTCGGCCGTCACTCACAACGCGGCCAACTCAGATTCCAAACCGGAAAAGCCTGTCCGGCCATCCAAAAACCTTGCTCCCCGCAGCTTTGCCGGCCACTCCCGCAGCCAGGATATCCAACGTTTTACCTTGCCGGCGCGCCGGAGGACCAAGGGAGCCGCCACAATCGACCCCACCCCCACCCAACCCGAGAGGCATCTCTATCCCGAATGCGCACTCGACCGGGAGCAACTGGGGCGGTACTATGCGTTGGTCGCCGAGCGCATGCTCCCCTTCCTCGCCAAACGCCCGCTCAGCGTCGTCTGCTTCCCTGAAGGCGCCGGAAAGCCCTGCTGGTGGAAAAAGCTCTCCAACCCACCCACTCCTCCGGGCATCAAGACCATCGTTGTCCAGCTAAAGGGATCGGCCAAACCCGAACCCTGCATCGAATTGGATACGGCGGAGGCTATCATCTCTCTGGCCCAGATGGACGTTCTGGAGATCTATCCCTGGAGCGCCACGAGCGACAACCTTGAACAACCTGACCGTCTCATCTTCGACCTTGACCCTGACCCGAACCTTCCGTGGGTGACTCTGGCCGCCGCCGCGGCTGAGGTTCGCCAGCGGCTCATCAACGCCGGTCTGGAAAGCTTTCTCAAGCTGAGCGGCGGAAAGGGCCTGCATATCATTGCACCCATACAACCCAACCTGAGCTGGGCTGAGGTCAAGACTGCCGCTCATGCCTTCGCGCTTTCTCTGGAGCGTCACAATCCTTTCCTTTACGTCACCCGAATGACCAAGACTTCACGAGCCGGAAAGATCTATCTCGACTACCTCCGCAACCAGCGCGGATCCGCCACCGTGGCGCCGTACTCCCCGCGCATCCGCCAAGGAGCCCCAGTCTCCCTGCCGATCCCCTGGTCTGCTCTCAACCGCGAGACACACCCTTCCGTCTCCGTTCAGGATTTTCTCTCCTCGCAGACCTATCTCCGCTCCAATCCCTGGAAGGAGTTTCTCACCACCGATCAGCAACTCCATCCCACGCAGATCGCCATCTGGTAGCCCGGCCGGCCCGCTCCGCGCACCGGGCCAAGTGCGCAGGATCCAACCTCGCGCGCCTTCGTTTGGCCGTAGATCCGCGGGTTCAGTACTCACCCGGCAGCTCCGCGGCGCCTTGGAACGCGGCGAGCAGGTTGAGCAGCAATTGGACGGCTTGGAAGACGGCTTCGGCAAAAACTGCTTCAGGCGGAAGCGGCCAACCAACAGGTTGTGCATCAGCTCAGCAATGCGGCTCTCCACGGCGGCGCGGCGGTTGGAGCCCCGCCAGGTCTCTCCCTCGGCTTGCGTGCGAGTGGTGACAACGATGCGCAAGCTATCGCCGCGCACATCAAGAAGCTTGCGCCCTTGCCGCGGCCGCTGTGCAGGGATCGAAAGTTCTCTCCTCGCCGGAAAAGCGCGAAGTTTCGACATCGCAGCAGAGATAACCCTACTCCACCACCAGCACATCCAGAAATCGTGGTCCGTGTACTCCCTTGATCCTCGTCATCTCAATATCCGCGGTCGCGGACGGACCGGAGAAGAACGTCGTAGGCAAACAGGAGGTAGAATTCAGAACGGCAAACGACTCCGGCACGGTCTCAACCACCTGCTCGGCAAAGACCACACAAAGATGATAATCCGGCGCCAGCGTGAGAACCCGCGAACCCTGCCGCGGTCCGCTCTGCAGGACAATCGAGCCAGTCTCCGCCACGGCCACCGTGCAGCCGGTCAGCACGCCATCCATGCCGTCCAGCTCGGTGGCGCCTAGCAGCGGGCTCAACTTGTCTTCGCCTCCGTAGGGAGTAAACTCAAAGCCCAAGGGAAGCCAGGCTGCGGGCAGATCATAGGGAATCACTAATCTTCCGCAACCACGCGCGGCAAGCTTGCCGCCAATCTCCTCTCGGATCCCATCTCTGGCGATACGCTTGACCCCCGCGCCATACTCCTCCAGGCGGCGGAGAAAAAGCTGCAACCTGTCTTCCTGGCTCAGGGCGCCTGCGCGCTTGTAGCCGCGCGGCAACTCTTCATACTGCACGGCGATGCTCTCGGCCTCCATTCTTTCTCCAAGGGCGGACCGGATCGATCGCAGAACCTCGCTGCGAGCGCTGAAACTACTGTCCATCGGAGCCTCCCCTGCCTGCGGCCTGGCCGGCTCGGTCCGAATCCCCGAGGGACGCTGCGTCAGGCGAAGTTCGTTCGGCCCACCACTGCCGGAAGCTCTGTTTCGGCAAGGGCTTCAGATCGCGTGTCTGCGTCCATCCGGAGAGCGGGAAGGGCAGATGCTCGATCATGCCATCCCGGTTGACGAAGATCTTCTGCGCAATCTGCCCCAGGCGCTGAGCCATGGAGAGGCGGCTGGCGCTCGCAAAGAGCATTGCCGCCGCCGCCATGCCTAGATTCCAAATACCGAGCTGCCCCCGTAGCGTCTTCTGGTCCTCCTCGACGATCTTCCCGCGCAGATGAATCAGAACCTCCGGGATATTGATCTTCACCGGGCACACCTCATAACAGGCTCCGCACAGCGAGGAGGCATAGGGCAGCGATCTTCCCTCCTCCATGGAGTGCAACTGCGGGGTCAGAATCGCGCCGATCGGACCCGCATAGACCGACTCATAGGCGTGCCCTCCGGTCTGGTGATACACCGGACAGGCGTTCAGGCAGGCTGCGCAGCGAATGCACTGCAGCGTCTGGCGCGACTCCGCATCGCCCAGAATCGGACTGCGCCGGTTGTCCAACAACACCACGTGAAACTCCTTTGGCCCGTCCCCTTGCCGGACGCCAGTCCAAATGGAGTTGTAGGGATTCATGCGCTCGCCCGTGGCTGAGCGTGGAAGAGTCTGCAGAAACACCTCCAGATCCCGGAAGCGGGGCAGCACCTTCTCGATGCCCACCAGCGAGATCAGCACATCGGGCAGAGTCAGGCACATCCTTCCGTTGCCCTCCGACTCCACAATGCACACCGCGCCGTTTTCGGCGATGAGAAAATTAGCTCCCGATACAGCCACCTTCAGGCGAAAGAACTTCTCCCGCAGATAGGAACGCGCCGCCGCGGCCAGATCTTCGGGGCGCTCGCCCAACTCCGGAAGATGCATCTCGCGTTGAAAGATCTCCCGCACCTGCATGCGATTCTTGTGCAGCGCCGGCACCACGAAGTGCGATGGTTTGTCCTTGCCCAATTGAATAATCAGCTCGGCCAGGTCCGTCTCATGGGCGCGAATGCCATTGGCCTCAAGATACGGGTTCAGCCCCACCTCCTCCGAGGTCATCGTCTTGATCTTGAGTACTTCTGTGACGCTATGGCGTTGAATCAAACCCAGAATGATCTGGTTGGCCTCGGCGGCATCGCGCGCCCAGTGAACCTGGCCTCCTGCCTGAGTGCAGGCCCGCGCAAACTGCTCCAAATAGAAATCAAGATGGGCCAGCGAGTGAGCCCGGATGGCCTCACCGGCGTCGCGCAACTGCTGCCAGTCCGGCAACTCGCCAGTTACCGCATCCCGCTTGGCCTGGATCACATTGGTCGCATGCCGGACATTGCCGCGAATCTGCGAGTCCTCCAGAAGCTCCCGGGCAGCCACCGGAAAATCTCGATTGGACCAGTGCGAAGACGCTGCCGGCTTCATGCTCTCTCTCCAGGGCTCGATGCCAGGATCTCCGCAATATGAGCCGTGCGGACCATGGTCCGTTGCCGGTGCAGAGAGCCGAACAGATGCATCAGACAGGAGTTATCCACCGCCGTGCAAACCTCGGCTCCAGTGTTCAGAATGCAGCGAACCTTGTCGGCCAGCATCGCCGAGGAGACATCCGCATTCTTGATCGAAAAGGTGCCTCCAAAGCCGCAACACTCCTGGGAATTCTCCAGGCTGAGCAACTGTAATCCGCGCACCTGCTTCAACAGCCGGATCGGAATATCGCCCAGATGCAGACTTCGCTGTGAGTGACAACTGGAGTGCAACGTGACCTTGTGCGGAAACGTCGCTCCCACATCCTCCACCCCCAACTTCTTCACCAGGAACTCTGTGAACTCATAGATCCGCGGCAGCAAAGCCTCGACATCGGCCCGCAGCGAAGCGTCCATGACGCTGTCGGCAGCCTTCAGATAATGATCCCGCATCATGGAAACACAGGAACTGGAAGGAACCACTATCGTCTCCGCATCCCGGTACACCTCGACAAAGTGGCGCAGAATCGGAATGGCCTCCTGCAGATACCCGGTATTCCAATGCATTTGACCACAGCAGGTCTGCTCGGGACGGAACTCTACCCGGTGACCAAGCCTCTCCAACACGCGCACCACAGACCTTCCCGTCTCTGGAAACAGAGTGTCGTTATAGCAGGTGATAAACAGCGAAACCAGCACAGCAGCAAGA
>JAKAQS010000100.1 GCA_021819585.1 Acidobacteriota bacterium | reverse complement strand
ATCTCTACCGGGCTGGGCGCAAGAGTTGTGCATCATTTGCGCATACCACAATCGATTTATCGGTCGATTTTCTGATTTAAACCTTGATAAACTGACGGCTACAGAAGTTTCTGTCGGCGGCGTGGAAGGGCAAGCCCTGATCCGGGCCGGATATCCGCCGATACATCTTCTATTCGCGTACGCAGCGTCCGGTCAGGATCGGCTACCCCGCCGGCAGAGAACGCCCAAGCGGAGTGCCGAGTCTGAACCAGAGAAGGATCCCGTTTTTTCATGAATCTTCAGTCACCAGTGTCGACTGGTATCTCACCCACTCCTTTCGATATCTCCGATCGCAAGGCCGCGTACTTTTCGATGGAGATCGCCCTCTCCAAGACGCTGCCGACATACTCTGGCGGGCTGGGCATGCTGGCGGGCGATACGCTGCGCTCAGCGGCGGACATGGGCCTGTCCATGGTTGCGATCTCTCTGTTGCACCGGCGCGGCTACTTTGAGCAGCACCTGGATGGCTCCGGCCGGCAGACGGAGAGCGACGTGAAGTGGTCACCGGAGACCACCTTGCCGGAAGCAGGGCAGACGGTGACCATTCCCTTGCAGGGCCGGGAGATCACGCTGCGCGCCTGGCGATTTGACGTGGTTGGCGTCACCGGCCACATCGTTCCCGTGTTCCTTCTGGACAGCGATGTGGAGGGCAACGATCCCTGGGACCGCCGGCTGACGGATCATCTGTACGGGGGCGATACCTACTATCGTCTCTGCCAGGAGGCGGTGCTGGGTCTGGGCGGGATCCACTTGCTGCATGGTCTGGGTTGCCGGCCCGAGGTGTGCCATATGAACGAAGGCCACGCTGCTCTGCTGGCGATCGGACTGCTGGAAGCTCGAGTTGCTCCGGCGCCCCTGAGCAGCGCAACCGAAGCGGATGCGGAAGCGGTGAAGCAGCAGTGCGTCTTTACCACCCACACCCCGGTGCCGGCCGGGCACGACAAGTTTGGGCTGGACCAGATGATGCAGGTGCTGGGAGCGGACCGTTCCGCGGCCATCGAGCGGTTCGGCGCTCTGCACAACGACCTGCTGAACATGACCTACATCGCCCTGCGCTTCTCGCGCTATGTCAACGGTGTGTCTATGCTGCACGGCAAGGTCTCGCAACAGATGTTCCCGGAGTACACCGTGCATGCCATCACCAACGGTGTGCATGCCGCCACCTGGCTCTCCCAGCCCCTTCAGATCCTGTTGGACAGCGAGATTCCGGCGTGGCGCGAGGATAACCAGTACTTCCGTTCGGTGTACGGCATTGAGCCCGAGGCGATCGAAGCCACGCACCAGATCAGCAAGCAGCGTCTGCTGGACACCGTGAAGCAGCGCACCGGCGTGGTGCTGGATCCCAACGTGCTTACCTTGGGTTTTGCCCGCCGGGTGGCGACATACAAGCGCGCCAGCCTTGTGCTGCGCTCGCCTGAACGCCTGATCGAGATCGCCAACCGCATCGGCGGGCTGCAGATTCTGATGGCGGGCAAGTCGCACCCGGCCGACAATGCGGGCAAGAGTCTGATCCGCGATATCTTCGCGGTGGCTTCCAGGTTGAAGCACAGCAGGCTGCGCATTGTTTATCTCGAGAACTACGATTGGGAACTGGGAGAACAACTCACCAACGGCGTGGATGTGTGGCTGAATACGCCGCTCCGCCCCTATGAAGCCTCCGGCACCAGCGGCATGAAGGCCGCGCTGAACGGCGTCCCCAGCCTCAGCGTGCTGGACGGCTGGTGGATCGAAGGTTGTGCGGAAAACATCACCGGCTGGGCGATCGAGAACTGCGAGGATGAGGCCATCGAAGCCGAGCGCGTCTATGAGAAGCTGGAGAATTGCGTTGCGCCGATGTATGCCGACAAGCACCGCTGGGCAAGTCTGCGCCGCCATTGCATAGCCATCAACGGCTCATTCTTCAATACGCACCGCATGTTGGGCCAGTACGTGGAAAACGCCTACTTTCCACGCTCGACGGGCAACGGCGCCGCGAAGCAAAGCATGGTTGACGACGAGACGGAGGAGACTGATTCGGGGATCCCGGATATCTCGAGCCTTCAGAGTGGCCAGAGCGATCCGGGTATCATGGCCCAGGCTTGATCCGGCCTCGCCATCGTCTTTGCCGCACTCTTTCCCGCGCCCCGCGCCTTGGAGATCCTCAAATGCAAGTTGGCGATATTGTTGAAGATTTCACTCTGCCCGACCAGGACGGCAACTCCATCCGCCTCTCCGATTTTGCCGGCAAGACGGTGGTGCTTTTCTTCTATCCCCGGGCCAACACGCCGGGATGCACGGTGGAGGCCTGCGGCTTTCAGTCCGAGCTGGCTCGTTTCCAGCGGTTGCAGGGCGCCGGCGTGGTGGTGCTCGGCATCTCTCGCGATACGGTGAAGGCGCAGAAGAAGTTTGCCGAAAAGTTCGGTCTCCAATACCCCTTGTTGGCCGACGCCGATCAGAACGTCTGCAATCGCTTTGGGGTGATCAAAGAGAAGAATATGTACGGCAAGAAGGTGACCGGCATCGAGCGGACTACCTATGTGATCGGCCCCGACCGCCGGCTGAAGCACGTCTTTGCCAAGGTGAAGCCGGAGGGCCACGCCGAAGAGGTTCTTGCACTGCTGAAGAAGTAACCATGTCCAGCCAGATGATTTCGGCGATGGTGGATGAACTCCCGCTGGCGGCTGCCTCCGTGGCTGTGGCAGCCTCCGCCGGACTTACCCTGACCTACGCTGCGCTCAGCCCCGCCTCGCAGCTCTTTGGACGCACCATCCTGGCCGGTGGCGACCCGAATGAGGCCGCACTTACCTTCGATGATGGCCCCAACGATGTGGCCACGGACGCGCTCCTGGAGGTTTTGGCGCGCTACAACGCCCGCGCCACCTTCTTCATGATCGGCCGATTTGTCCGGGAGCGGCCGGAGATTGTGCGCCGCGTCCACGCCGCCGGGCACCTCATCGGCAACCATACGCAGACGCACCCCTGGCTCTGCTTCCAGTCCTCCAGGGTGATCCGCCGGCAACTGCGAGAGTGCAATCACGCGCTGGAGGACACGATCGGAGCTCCGGTGCGCTACTTCCGCCCGCCTCACGGGGCGCGCCGGCCGATGGTCTTTCAGGCCGCCCGGGAGCTGGGATTGAAGCTGGTGCAGTGGAACGCCATGGGTTACGACTGGAGGCCGATTCCCGCCGAAAGGATCCTGGCCCACATTGACCGGGGGCTGGCGCGGGCTCGGCGTCAGCACATGGGGGCCAACATCCTGCTCCATGATGGGCATCAGCAAGGAATCGGCGTCGACCGCAGCGCCGGCGTGAAGGCCGTCGAAGAGCTTCTGCGAAGGTTCCACCGCGACGACGTCCGCACCGTCACGGTCGATGCCTGGGGGTAGAACAGCTTGGGATGCTGCCCGGCGAGGATCTTGCGAGCCCACATCTCGAAAGACCAAAGAACGAGATGTGGAGCGCCAAATTTCGAAGAAGGTGACGAAGGGCGGGAGAAGGATGGTGCGCCCGAGAAGATTCGAACTTCTGACCTACAGCTTCGGAGGCTGCCGGGCGAAAGCGCCGAGGAGAGCGGCAGCCAGGAAGGGAGCGGCGGGAGAAGGATGGTGCGCCCGAGAAGATTCGAACTTCTGACCTACAGCTTCGGAGGCTGCCGCTCTATCCAGCTGAGCTACGGGCGCACATCTTTAGCCTAGCAGAAACCCATCCCGGCGCGGTGGGCCGTGTTCCGAATCGCCGTTCCTGGAGTAACATGGTCGCCATGCAAAATCCTGCCCGCTTCGCCACGCTTAGCCTGATTCTCTCCCTTGCCGTCAGTTGCAGCGCCACCGGCCAAATGGGTGGCCAAATGGGAGCGCCCAGCGCTGCTCAGAATGAGAAGCTCCTCAGCCCCCCTGCCCAGACGTCCGTCTCGCTCGACGGGACCCACATCACCATCCATTACTGCTCGCCCGCCATGCGCGGCCGGGTCATCATGGGTGGCCTGGTGCCCTACGGCCAGGTCTGGCGGACGGGAGCGAACAAGGCAACCAGCTTTGTGACGACCGGCGGCCTGAAGGTGGGCACGCTGCACGTTCCTGCCGGCAGTTACACCCTGTTTACGCTGCCTCAAGCCCCGGGCGCCCCCTGGTTGCTGATCCTCAGCAAAAAGACCGGCGAGTGGGGCATTCCTTATCCCGCCGGCGACGATCTGGGGCGCACCCCAATGCACGGAGCCAAGTTGCCCCAGACACAGCAGTCCATGACCATCAGCTTCGAACACACCACCAAGCGTTCCACGGAACTGCATGTCCGTTGGGAGAATACGGACGAGTCGGTTGTCATTCAAGCGGCGAAGTAGGAGCGGCTGGGCAAGACTCGTAACGCCAGGGCCAAGGCGCATGCTGCCCGGCGAGACCGCCGTTTCGGCTGTGCTCAGCGTTCCCGCCGGGCGCGCCTCTCCTCAGCTTCGGCGTTGAGCTTTTCCAGCGCCGAGGCTACCAGCTCCTTGGCTCCGCCGATGCCCGCCATGATCGCCTGCAGATCCATCTTTGGCAACGCCGGGTTGCGCTCGCCGGCGCAGTAGACGCCATGCTGGCCCACCAGCACCATGGCATCGGTCAGTACATCCAGGGCGACACTCAATCGCCCCCTGGCCTCGCCACGCATGAACTCCTCGCGTTCCAGTTCTTCGGCGCGCGCGTAAAAGACGTCTCCATGCCGGTAGAACGGTGAGTGCCGGTTCTGGTCCGGCTTGGAACTCCGGTTGTCGTCGGCCAAAGCGGCGCCTCCTCCGAAAAGATCACCGAGCGGGAATGAGGATCGGATCCTCTTCCCAAATCGTTTCTCGCTGCTGCGCAACTTCATCCGGCTATTGGATTCGGCAGCTCGGCCGCGGGGCTCTTCCAGCGCAGCACCGGCTTGCGCGCCGCCGCGGTCTCATCCAGGCGCTGCATCCGCGTGGTATGGGGCGCGCCCCGCACCAGCTCCGGGTTCTCGTCGGCCTCGCGCGCGATCTGCCGCAGCGCGTCGATCAGCAGATCCAGCTCCTCGCGGCTCTCGCTCTCGGTCGGCTCAATCATCATGGCTCCGGGAACCACCAGGGGAAAGCTGACCGTGTAGGCGTGGAAGCCGTAGTCGATGAGCCGCTTGCCCATGTCGCCGGTCTTGACGCCGGGCTGGCCGTCCTTGCGCTGGGACTGCAACCGGTCGCTGAAGACCACCTCATGCAGGGAGGGCGACTTGTAGGGCAGGTCGAAGACTCCCTCCAGCTTGGCCCGGATGTAGTTGGCGTTGAGCACTGCATCCTCGGTGGTCTGGCGCAGGCCGTCCGGTCCGTTGGCCAGGATGTAGGCCAGGGCGCGGACGAACATGCCGAAGTTGCCATACCAGGCGCGCACCCGGCCGATGCTCTTCGGCCGGTTGTACTCCAGGCCCAGTGAGCCGTCCGGTTTGGTGCGGATGGTCGGCAGGGGCAGAAACGGCTCCAGAATCTTTTTGCAGGCCACCGGACCGGAGCCCGGCCCGCCGCCGCCGTGGGGCGTGGAAAAGGTCTTGTGCAGGTTCAGGTGCATCACGTCCACGCCGAAGTCTCCGGGACGGGTTTTGCCCACCAGCGCGTTCATGTTGGCCCCGTCCATGTAAAGCAGGGCCCCCTTGGCGTGCAGGATGTCCGCAATCTTGTGGATCTCGCTCTCAAAGATCCCGATCGTGGAGGGGTTGGTGAGCATCATGGCGGCCACGTCCTGGTCCACCATGCGCTCCAGCTCGGCCAGGTCGACCATACCCAAGGCGTTGGACTTCAGGTTCGCCACCTGATAGCCGCAGATAGCCGCCGTGGCCGGGTTGGTACCGTGGGCGGAGTCTGGAATGATGATCCTCTTGCGGGCGTTGCCCCGCGACTCCTGATAGGCGCGAACCAGCAGCATCCCGGTGAGTTCGCCCTGCGCGCCTGCCGCCGGCTGCAGTGTGATCGCATCCATGCCGGTGATCTCCAGCAGACACTCGCTGAGCAGCTTCATGATCCCCAAAGCGCCCTGGCTGAGCGGCTCGGGCTGGTAAGGATGCGCCTCCGCGAGACCCTCCAGCCTGGCCACCGCCTCGTTGATGCGCGGGTTGTACTTCATGGTGCAGCTCCCCAGCGGATACATGCCCAGATCGATGGCGTAGTTCCAGGTGGAGAGCCGGGTGAAGTGGCGGATGATCTCGATCTCGCTCAGCTCCGGCATCATGCCGAGGCCGTCGCTGCGCAGAGCGTCTCCCAGCAGAACCGAGGCGTTCACCGCCGGAACGTCCAACTGCGCCAGACGGTACGCCTTCTTGCCCGGCGAGGAGAGTTCAAAGATCAGATTCTCGTTCTGATTGACGTGCGTTGTGGCCTTCTTGGGCGTTCCAACAAACTTTTCTGACATTCCTGCCTCTCTTCATATCTGCGTCCCAGGCGCCATATTGGCTCTTCGGGGAGGGTCTTGCGGCGGCGTTCAAGGGGAACTGCCTGCTGCCGCTGCTAAAACTCCTGTTCGTCCATGCCGCTGCCGTCGGCGGAGAAACTGCCCGCCTCCGGCCCTTCCAGATCTTCTTCGCGCAGGCTGAGCGCAATCACGGTGCCGGATTCGAACTCGACGGTCAAAGCGTCCATCTCCTCCAGCGAAGCCTTGGCGACCATCTCGCCGATCTGCGCGCAGAGCGCATTGCGGTACTGCGGCTCCGTGTACGCCAGGGAAAAATCCGCCAGCAGGATGTGGGGCCACGCGTAGAGGGTGAGCATGGGGCCGGGCGAGCCGGGCACGTCGCCAAAGCGCAGCCGCAGGTAGTCGCCGACAAACTCCACGGCGGTGAGTTCTTGTCCTTCCAGGGCGCTCAGGTCCATGGCTATCTTGCTCCTGTGAAGGCTTGTTGGGGCTCGGGCTGAGGCGCGCTGGAGGGGCCTGGAACGTAGAGAAGCGCGGCGGCCAGGTCCATCTGGGCTCGGGTGGTCAGCTCTGTGGCGCACCACAGGGTAGCGTTTGCGCCCAGCTCCGGGTACCACTTGTCCAGCGCCAGACCCCCGACGATTTGCTGTTCCAGCAGCCTGGCGTTCAGCTCCGCCGCCGGCTCCCGGGTGCTCAGCACAAACTCGTGGAAGTGCGGAGCGGAGAAGAGAGGCTTGCCACCCGCGGAACCAAGCGCGGTCTCAAGATAAGCCGCCTTGGCCAGGTTCTGCTCCGCCAGCTCGCGCAGCCCCTGTTTCCCGTAGACCGTGAGGAAGATGGTCACCATCAGCGCCACCAGGGCCTGGTTGGTGCAGATGTTGCTGGTCGCCTTCTCTCGCCGGATGTGCTGTTCGCGGGTGCTCAGCGTCAGCACAAAGCCGCGCCGGCCGTTGGCGTCTCTGGTCTCGCCCACCAAGCGCCCGGGCATCTGGCGCAGGAACTTCTCTTTGCAGGCGATCACGCCGCAGTACGGCCCGCCATATCCCACGGGGACACCCAAGCTCTGGGCCTCGAGCGAGACAATATCCGCCTCCGCCGGGGCTCGTACCAAGCCCAAGCTGACGGCTTCGGCGATGGAGACGATCAGCAGCGCTCCCTTGCGGTGCGCAATCTCCGCAGCGGCGGCCGCGTCTTCAATGACGCCGAAAAAGTTGGGCGACTGGAGAAGCACGCAGGCGGTCTCAGCGGTGACTGCGGCGTCCAGCGCCGCCAGGTCGACTCGGCCGTCTTGATGGGACTGGCCGGAGCCGGGGGCGATATAGCCGACCTCGGTGATGGGAATCCCCTGGTGCCGAGTCAGGGTGGCGAGCACCTCGCGGTACTCCGGGTGTACCGTTCGCGCCACCACCGCGCCCTGCCTTCCGGTAACGCGGCAGGCCATCAGCACGCTTTCGGCAGCTCCCGTTGAGCCGTCATACATGCTGGCGTTGGCGATCTCCATGCCGGTCAGCTCGCAGATCATGGTCTGAAACTCGAACATGGCCTGCAACGTGCCCTGCGCGATCTCCGGCTGGTAGGGCGTATAGCTGGTGAGAAACTCGCCGCGCTGCACCAGCGAATCGATGATCGCGGGGCGATAGTGCCGGTACGCTCCCGCGCCCAGAAAGCCGGCCAGGGGCCGGCCCGCGGCCGGACGGGCTGCGAGTTCTTCGGCATCGCCGCTGGCCAGGTTCGCCGCATAGGCTCGAAAGCGGTCCAGGATCTCCGACTCCGCGTGCTGGCGCGGAATTCTCAGATCCCCTTCCAGACGGTACTCCGCCGGAATGGTCTCAAACAGAGATCCGATGGCGGAAACGCCGATCTCGGCGAGCATCGCCTGGCGTTCAGCCGCGGATTTGGGTAGATAACGCATCGGTTCTGTTTCCTCTCTCTTTGCACCTGACTCGCAGTCTTGCCATCGCCGGTCCTGCGGGCTCCATGCTGGGCAGGCCAGCGGCTTTGCATCCGCGCCGCATCAGCCCAGGGGCTGATGATCACGGGAAGCAAGAAGCCCGGAACCAATGCTGACCGCAAATCTCCCGGCGTAGCTGATCCCGGGAGCTGGTTTAGTGGCCGGACTCTTCGGCTACAAACTTCTGATACTCGGCCGCACTCAGCAATCCTTCAGCCGGAGATCCCTTGGCCGCGAGCCGAATGATCCAGGTCTCGTTGGCTGCCTTGTTGATGGTCTCCGGCGCGTCATTCAGCGCGGAGTTCACCGCTGTCACGGTTCCCCCGATCGGGGTGTAGAGATCGCTGACGGCCTTGACCGACTCCACAGACCCAAAGGTGGCGCCGGCCTCGAACTCCTGCCCAACCTTGGGCAGTTCGACGAACACAATGTCACCCAGGGACTCCTGCGCGTAGTCGGTAATGCCAACCGTTGCGGCGCCACCCTCCAGCAGCATCCACTCGTGCGATTTGGCGTAACGATAGTTTTCGGGATAGCTCATGATTCCTCTCAGGTTCCAGCGTGTGGCTCACCTTCAATTCTAGGCAGCCCGGCGGTGAAAAGCGAACGCCGGAGGCCGGGACAACGGGCTCCCTTTTGCCTCGGGCGCAGGACGCAGTCCACTACCAGCCGGCTTGCATGGGCGCCGGGTGTTTGGCCCGTCGGCTTGGCCGGTTGGATTCGCCGGCGGGAGGCGGCCTTCGCCTTCTTAACCGCGGCTCCGCCGGAAGAAGATCGGGATCGCCAAATCCTCAAGCTTGCTGTTTCCTCAACTTAGTCCGGCGGAGCCGAGGCAGTCACGCTCTTTGGGCGTTTATAGAACGGAGTGGGAACGACGACGGCCTTGACGCTCTGTCCCCGAATCTCCACGGCGACCTTCGTGCCCGGCTCGACATAGGCCATGGGGACGTAGGCGAGGGCGATGTTCTTCTTCAGGAAGGGCGCGGGGGAGCCGCTGGTGATGGTTCCGATGGGTTCGCCTTGAAGGTTGAGCACCGGGTAGCCGTCGCGCCCGATGCCGCGCTCGACCATCTCCAGCCCGACCAGGCGCTTGTTGGGGCCGCCGCTCTGCTGCACCTGGCGCAGCGCCTCCCGGCCCAGAAAATCCACGCCCTTGTCCAGCTTGCAGTAACGCCCCAGATTGGCCTCCCATACGTTGATCGAGTCGGAGATCTCGTGCCCATAGAGCGCCATGGCCGACTCCAGACGCAAGGTGTTGCGCGCTCCCAGGCCGCACGGCAGTATGCCGAACTCCTCTCCGGCGGAGAGCACCTCGGCCCATACGCGCGCGCTGGCTGCTTCGTCGGAGGGAACGTAGATCTCGAAGCCGTCTTCGCCGGTGTAGCCGGTGCGTGCGATCAGCACGTTATGCAGGCCGCAGACCTGGCCCCAGGTAAACCAGTAGTTTTTGATCGGCGTCAGGTCCACGGGGGTGAGCTTCCGCAGCGTGGCCGTGGCCTTTGGCCCCTGAATGGCGATCTGGGTGTAGTAGTCGCTGACGTCGGTGATGTGCAGCCCCCCCATGCCGCTCAGGGTCTGCCGCACCCACTGGACATCCTTTTGGCGCGTCCCTGCGTTGATCACGATCAGGTAGTCGTTCTCGCCGAGCTTGTGCAGAATCACATCGTCGACGAAGGTTCCGTTGGGGTAGAGCATGGCGGAGTAGTGCGCCTGGCCGGCTTGCAGTCTGGAGGCGTCGTTCATCAGCAGCTTCTGGACCGCGGAGAGAGAGTTGGGTCCGCGCAGTTGGATGTCGCCCATGTGCGAAACATCGAAGACGCCTACCTGGGTGCGCACGGCCATGTGCTCGTCGATGAGGCCGCTGTACTGCACCGGCATCTCCCATCCGCCGAAGTCCACCATGCGCGCCTTGTGCGCCAGATGCGTGTTGTACAGCGCTGTGCGGCGCAGCGTTGCCGCTGCAGTGGATTGGGTATCGCTCATGGGTATTTGCCTCTGCTCCGGGCGAGCCCCCGGCTAGACGCGGCGCGCGCTCGAATACAGTCAAACGATACCAAACGACGGCCCCAGGCGCGAACGGCCGCTCCAGTGGAAACTGCGCCGCCGGGAAGCATTCCCCAGCAACGACCTTCCTCGCTCGCCCACGGCGGCGGTTGATAGAGCCTTCCGGAGTCCATGCCCGGCTATTTGACGGCGAGCGTAAGCACGGTAGAGTGCGTCAGGGGACCGCAGGTGAGGGTTACGGTGATGTTGTAGGTCTGGGGATCGATGGGGAAGGCTACGTTGTCTCCACAGCCGCTGAGGGTTGTGCTGAAGGCGATTCCGGCGGCGAGGAGCAGCAGCAGGGTGATCTTCTGAGAGAACTTCCTGGCGGAGCGGCGAAGCGCCAGGGCCAGAGGCAGGAGGAAGATCGCCCACAACACCGGCGGCTTCCCGCCGGAGTGCGCCCCGGGCTGAAGACTCGATGTCTGGATCAGATCCTGGACCGGGACATTGAAAGTGAACGACAGCGGATTGAGCTTGATGTTGGCGGGGATCTGCCACGAGGTTGCGCTCACCTTCGCCCACGGCTGGGTATTGAGCGTGACCGTTCCGCCCGGGGCCAGGCCGGTGACCGAGAGCAGAGAGGCGTCAGGGAGGCTGGTCCCGATGTTTGGAATCACCGCAACCTGAAACGTCGCCGCTACCTTGGGAAGGACCGTCTGCGAAGCTCCAGTGCTTCCGGTGGGCGCCAGGCGGAAGTCGATGATCTCCTCCGTGATGGGGGCGCTGCTCAGGCCAAGGTAGTCCGTAGACCCGCTATAGACCGCGGTGATAGTATCCGCGCCCGGAGGCAGAGAGGAGGTAGCGAAGCTGGCCGCGCCGCCGATCAAGGCGGACGTGCTCAGAGCGGTGGTTCCGTTCATCAGGGTGACTGTGCCGGTCGGCGTACCGCCGGCAGAGGCTACGGAGACGTTGAAGCTCACAGGGGAGGTCGCCAGCGTGGAACTGGGTGCGCCGGTGAGGTTGATGGCCGGCATAGCGGGTTGGATGATCAGCGTGCCGGCGGTCGAGCCCGTATAGTTCGAGTTGGTTACCGTCGCGGAAACGGGGTAGGATCCCGCAGCCACTGGTGGAGAGGCGTTCCCCGAGTAGGTCATGCGGACTCCAAGTCCTGCGGGGTTGGTGGTCGCCGTGGCGGAGAGCGGCGCGCCGGTGTAGGTCTGCACGAGGTTGCCCAGAGTGATGGCCGCGGTGGCTGGGTTCACGGTCAGGCTCACCGAGCCGGTGGCGGGGTTGTAGTCGGTGGGGTTGGAGGGCGTAAAGCTGACGTTGAGTGTCTCCTGGCCCACAGATGGCGCCGTGCCCGCAGCCGGGGAGTAAACGTAAGTTCCCGCCACCGATGCGTTGTTGAAGGTAGCGGAGGCGTCAAGCTGGGCGCCGCTCAAGGCGGTGCCGTAGGCGATGGCTGCCGGAGCCGCCCAGAGGATCGTGGGGGTCGCCTTGGCGATGGTGATCACGCCGGTGGCCGTGCCGGTGTAGCTGATGCTGTTCACCGTCGCGGTAACGGTGTAGGTTCCGGCGTTGGTGGGAGGCGTGGGTGAGGCTGGGTACACGGTGCCGCCCGTGCCGGTGTAGGTGAGGGTGACCGGCAGGCTGGTGGGGTTGGTGGTCGCTGTCACAGAGATCGGAGCGCCGGTGTAGGTCTGCGTCGAGCTGGCGACGGTTACGGTCGCTGTGGCCTTGTTTACCGTGAGGGTTGTGGCGCCGGTGGCGGGGTTGTAGTCGGTCAGATTGGAGGGCGTGAAGCTGACGCTGAGCGTCTGCTGGCCCACGGGGAGCACGGTTCCCGAGGCCGGGGAGTAGGCGTAGGTTCCGGCCACGGCAGTGTTGTTGAAGGTAGCGGAGGCGTCAAGCTGGGCGCCGCTCAAGGCGGTGCCGTAGGCGATGGCCGCCGGAGTTGCCCAGAGGATGGTGGGCGTTGCCTTGGCGATGGTGACCACGCCGGTGGCCGTGCCCGTGTAGTTGGTGCTGTTCACCGTCGCGGTGACGGTGTAGGTTCCGGCGTTGGTGGGAGGCGTGGGTGAGGCTGGGTACACGGTG
>JAKAQS010000346.1 GCA_021819585.1 Acidobacteriota bacterium | reverse complement strand
GTATTCAGATGGCCGTGGCGCCGCCACATCATGTGGACTGAGATCCACCCTGGCCGGCACGGGAGTTTGTTTCCATGCCTGACGCCAGGGATTGATTGCCATTTCCGGACGCCTGTCATCCTGAGCGAAGAAGACGGTTGGCGAGGAGCCTTGGCCCTCCCGCCGCGGGAGGCCTGCCCTGTGCGGGCTTGCGGGAAGATTCGAGTATCAACCAGTACACCTCCCTCGCGCAGATTTCTCTTCCTGCAACATTGTCTCCGTAGTCTTCCTCCATGCGCCTGAGTTTCGTGGTTCCCGCGTTCAACGAGGAGGCCTATCTGCCGGCTTGTCTCGAGTCCATCCTGAAGCAGATCGATCCGGCGGCCAGCGGCCTTCCGCAGGGAAGCTGCGAGGTGATCGTGGTGAACAACGCCAGCACCGACCGCACCGGCGAGATCGCCCGCAGCTTTCCTGGAGTGGTCGTGGTGGACGAGCCTCGCAAGGGCCTTACCTCCGCCCGGCAGGCCGGCTTTGCGGCCAGTTCCGGTGAGCTTATCGCCAACGTGGATGCCGACTCCCGCCTGACGCCGGGGTGGGTCGAAAGGGTGCTTTGCACCTTCGCCGCGGCAGAGGCCGCTGAGGCCGCGCCAAACAAGAGGGGTGCGGCGAAAGGAAGACCCAGGCGTCCGCTGGCCGCCTTCTCCGGACCGTTGGTCTACTACGATCTCTCGCTTCGTCAGCGTCGTCTGGTTCAGGTGTTTTATGGGACGGCCTGGGTCACCTATGCGATCAATCGCTACATCCTGCGCGTCGGATCGATGGTGCAGGGAGGCAACTTTGTGGTGAGCCGTGCCGCGCTTGAGGCTATCGGAGGCTTCAACCTGGCCATCAGCTTCTATGGAGAAGATACGGACATCGCCCGTCGTCTGAACCAGGTGGGCGAGGTCCGCTTCAGCTTCGATCTGAAGATGTGGTCCTCCGCGCGCCGGTTGAAGAGCGAGGGCATGCTGACCATGGCCGCGCGCTACTCCATCAACTACCTCTGGACCACCTTCTTCAAGCGCCCCTTTACGGACGAGTACGTCGATATCCGCGAGGGCAAGATTCTTTCGACTCCGACGCCCACCGCCTCCCGGAGCGAGGGCTGAGAAGCGAGGATTTCTTGCCCGCGCCCAACGGTCTGCGTGGCGAGCGAGCCGTGGCTCCAGAAGCTGGGATTTCCGGAAAAGGGCTGTCCAGCGGCATCGGTTGCTGACGCCATCCGAGGTTTGCAGCCTGCGCTGCGTCTTCGGCCTTCACACCCACTCCATGCCCGCGCCGAGCTCGTGTTCCAGGCGGTTGACGCCAGGGAAGGCCAGGCTGAGCGGAGCGGAGAGCCCGCGCACGCCGGAGAGCCGCACCAGGTGGATGGCGGTCTGCAGCAGCCGGGGAGCGTGGCCTTTGGGCCACAGTTCGGCGAAGGAGCGCATCACCCCATCCTGATCCGGGTGGAAGGCGCGCTCATCCCAGCGTTGCCAGCCGGGCATGAACTCGGGGAAGTCGGTGACCGCGTTCAGGGTGGACCGCAGGATGCGCTGCTCCCAGCGGTCCTGGTACTGGGGCATGAAGTGTACGTGGCTCACCCGGTCGACGCGGATCTCCTCGACGAACTCAGTGAAGCTGGCTGCGGAGGTGAGGTTGATGTTTGCGTTCGGCTCCAGGCCATGCCGGTCGCCACCGGAGATGACGAGGTGGCCCGTCTCCCGGGCCAGTTGTGCGGCGTCCCGATTCTCCCGGACGTGGCGCAGGCCATTCAATTCGATAGCGTGGATGGTTCGGCCGGCCTGGCGCAGGAAGCGGCTCACCTCACGGCGGTGGGCGGGGCCTACCTTGTGCAGATCCCACAGCGGGTGGTTGAAGACGATGAGCGTCTGCGGGCTCTCGTGCAACTCGCGCAGCATGCTCAGCAGCCGCGCATCCATCTCTTCAGGGTTGTCAGCCGCTCTGGCCACGGCCTGAGCCTCAGCCGTATAACGCTGGAAGCGCAGCATCCATTCCACGCCGCTGCGGCTGGGAAGGTTATGAATACCCAGATGGAAGACCGTCTTGCCGAAGGGGGCGGACCACTCCAGGCTCACCGGGATATGCCGCGAGGAGGGGATGGTTCGCAGCAGCATGGGAGCCTCGATGGAGTCGTGATCCGTGATGGACACCAAGGGGTTGAGCCCCAGCCGCTGCACCTGCCTGGACTCCACGTCATAGGCCATGCGGGGCTGCAGGGGCGGCCTCCAGTTGGCGCGGGCGTAGTCCAGCACGATCCCGTAGCGCTCGCTGCGCCTGCGATAGAACTCGAAGACCCTCTTCAAGCCCGGCAAAGCGGTGACCAGAGCATGGATGAATCCAAGCGTCTCCTCGGACACGCTGGTGTGGCTATGCAAGGAGACGCCGGTGCTGAACTCTCCGGTTGCGTGTGGCTGCCTCCATTGGCTGGTAATGATCGATTGCATCGGCAGGCCTCCTTGCGCAGTTCTCCTGACTGCCACCAGCATGTCGGCCGGATGCGAATGCACCATTACCGCAGCAAGAATAGAGGCTGAATTCTCCT
>JAKAQS010000099.1 GCA_021819585.1 Acidobacteriota bacterium | reverse complement strand
GCGGTGTAGGGAAGGCCGGTTCGGTAGTCAAGGGCGTAGACCAGATCCCACTCTTTGAAGAATGTGGGGAGCCATCCCCAGGCAAGAAGCCGGTTGGGAACGTTCCACGCCTCCGGGCCAGGCTGCTGGGGACCCAGTTCGCCTATTGTTGGTGAATAAGTGACGGCCGCGTTTGTCGTGGCCTCGGACCGGGTATAGGCGCCATAAATCACGTAGCCGTGCGGAAAGCTGTGGCGCAGGGTGATGGTCTCGGCGTGGTAGTTCGAGGTGCGCTGATTGGTGAGTGCATAGTTGCCAAAGAAAGAGGGAAGGTTCTCATCGGCGAAGACCAGAAAGTCCTTTCCGCTCTTGTGCATGTAGCTGAACGTGGCGTAGGTGGAGAACGGCAGCTTCTGCTCGAGCTCCACGCTCCAGTTGATCACCCGTGGCGCACGTAGCTGACTGTAGTCCGCGGTAAACGTGGTTGTATAGACGGGGCCGATCTGGGTGACTCCGTCTGCGGCGTAGTTGGTATCGTAGCGTGGCCCGTCCAGGGCCTCTTCCAGATACGAGAGCTGAGTATGTTCATAGTAGACGCCGATGCCGGCGGAGATCTTGGTGGAGGGGACTTTGCCCGGAGCGAAGACCGCGGCGAAGCGTGGAGAGTAGAGCGGGCGGCGCACAATCTCATCCCAGTCAAAACGCAGGCCGGGTTCGATAGCCAGGCTCTTGGAAAGTTGCCAGTGGTCCTGCGCGTAACCCGAGTCGTCTGCATTCCCCCGTTGGAAGGCGGGCACGGAGGGGAAGGTGCTCTGGCGAAGCAGGGTGCCATTCTCGCGGAGGTAGCTGATGGACGTGTTGAAGAAGCGCTGGCCAAATCGAATCTGTTCAAAGTCCACGCCGAACTGGGCCTCATGCGTCCCCAGCCATTTGCGCGGGTTCAGGTAAAGGATCGCGTTTTCCTGGAATCGGCTGGAGAGATCGGTGAGGCTCTGGAAGTAGCTGCCCTCAGCGATGTTGGGAGTCAGCACGTAGGGTATATCTCCGTTCGGCTCCGAGCCATTGTGGATGCGGGTGATGCCGGCAGAGACGTCCAGCAGAGATCCATTGGAGAAGACTTGCTGGTCGCGGAAGTAGGGCAGCCAGGCAACGGTGTCCGTCTTGGTGGTGCTGGCCTGCGGAATCAGGGTTGAGAGCCCGTTGTAGCGGGAATAATCGTCGTTCAAGAGCACCGAGGCAAAGAGATTGTTGCGCGGTGTGAGCTTGAATTGAAAGCGCAGGAGGTCACTCTCGTCCCAAGTGGGATCGGTGTCGGCGTTGGCGGGCAGACCGATGGTGTAACCGCTGGCGTAGTCCATATCAAAGCCATTGAAGAACCAGACATGGTTTTTGCGGACGGGCCCGGAGACCGTGATTCGAGGAATGAACTTATCAAAGTGGAGACCGTTATTGAGCGTGTAGGAAGGCACGAAGTTGGTGACGTTGAAGCGCAGGTGGTTGTCTCCCATTCCGCTGGAATAAGCGATGATGCCGCCGGTTGCGCGGCCGTATTCCACGGGATAACGGGTACTTTCAATGACTATGTTGCGGACCGCATCCGTGCTGACGTGCAGGGAGAGATCGCCGGTGTCTGGAGAGCGGAGATCGAGGCTGTCGAGTTGGTCCAGCGTAGCGTAGGTGGGAGAGCCGGCCACGTGCGCTTGACCGGATGGATCCTGTACGACGCCGGGGTTGAAAGGAAAGATATTCTGAATGTTGCGGCCGACGACGTACGGTATGTTCACGATCTCCGGCATGCTCATCGTGGAGGCGTCCGCAAACTGCTGGGTGTCGATGACGGGCGTTGAAGCAGTGACGTTGACCTGCTGGCGAATGTACTGCTCATGGGCCATTGTGATCTGTATCTCAGGGATGGCCGGGTCGAGGTTGGCCTTGGTGGTCTGGTAGAAGCCTTGCTTGTTACTCAGAATCTGGTAGGGAGCTTTGGAGGTGAGAACGAATTGGACGTGTCCGAACTGGTCAGTAAGCAGTTCAACCGTTGGCGCG
Source organism: Acidobacteriota bacterium (assembly GCA_021819585.1). Classification (GTDB taxonomy): domain Bacteria; phylum Acidobacteriota; class Terriglobia; order Terriglobales; family Acidobacteriaceae; genus Granulicella. The sequence continues at coordinate 10,637 of JAKAQS010000099.1, read as the reverse complement.
TTGGGCTGGGTGACGGTGAGAGCAGCGCCGCGAACGGCAATTCCGTTTTCATCTACTACAGTGATCAGAATGGGGAAAGACGGTGCCTCCGCTTGAGTCCAGAGTGGAAGGGCGAGGCATAGGAGAGCGGGTAGAAGGAGCAGGATGCGCGTTGGATGCAGACGGCACATTTGAGTTTTTTAGACGATTGCAGAGTGGAGAAAGAGAGTGCGGGGATCTCCATGTGAATGAATTGTCATGCCCGGCTGAGATATACGCTTCGATCCGGCTTCTCTTCCTTGGATCGGTTCTCGGCAAATCCGCCAAAAAACAGGGACTCCGCAAGCCTGGGTGGAAGGTTATGCCAGAGGAACCAAAGCAGACTTCACGATCCGCTCGTCATGTTTGAGAAGGCGAATACCTTCAACCAGCGCCGTAGCGCCAATGATTCTGTTCTGTGGATCGCTCGGGTAGGATTTCGGAAACTGAACAGACCGAACCGCGATCTCTTGAGTGATTGGGAGGATCTGCACGTAAGAGGCGCACCTTCTGACAAAGGAATCGGCACTGACGTCAACATCAATTCTATTGTTCTGCGCCAGCCATTCAATCTCCCAAAGGCTGATGGCCGAAAGAGCAGGCGGCCCTGACTTGCGGGCCGCCAGAATTGCCTTCTTTGCTTTGGAAGACAGGTTGTCTGGAGCGATGAGAAGTCAGATGAGTATCTGTGTATCGAACAATTTCATTCCACTCCCCAGTCGCTGGCGGGGATGGAGTTCTTAATTTCACCCTTGATTCTGGCGATGCCTGCCAAAGCCCCGAAGATCTCATCCCCACCTTCGCTTGCGGGAACCAGTTTCACTACAGGCTTGCCCTGCTTGGTGATAACCACAGGGAGACCGCTCTGCGAGACCTCGTCCATCACCGCAAGACAGTACACTTTGAACTGTGCGGCGGCCATCTTTTGCATCATAGGCTGCTTTCCGATATGACCATAACAAGATGACCCGTTTGTCCGGTCAAAAGGCAGACTGTACACGATCTTTGGAACACGCTGAGTGTGGTGAAAGTGGAAACCGCAGGTGGGCCAGAGATCCTGCAAACCCACATCTCTGAAAAACGAGATGGGGGCATCCACTCTCGAATCAAATGCTCCTTCGTGACGAAAAAGACTTCTTGATAACCGGAAATGCGCTGAGGTGACGAGAGCGCCTCCTCGTCGGCGCGCAGGACGCCCTGTCCACACGAAAGATCATTGGCCGGCACGATGGCTTTCCGGCAGAAATAGCCGAAGCAAGTTGTGAGGCGTTTGCGCCGGCTACTGGTTGTACTGGAAGGATTTGTTCGGGTAAGGCGGATGCGGCGGGACCGGGTTGGGGTCGGCCTTGATCTCCTGCTGAAGCAGCTTGATGGCGGCTTGCAGTTGAGCATCCGAGCCCTCATAGGTGGCATGGGGAAGGTCATCGACGACGATGTCGGGGTCCACGCCGTGGCCTTCGATGAGCCAGTGCTTGCCCTGCGCCCCGTAGACGCCCATCTCGGCCGCGGTGGCGATGCCGCCGTCCTCTTCAAAGTCATTCGCGCTCAGCCAGATCTCGCCACCCCATGTGCGGGTGCCCAGGACCTTGCCCAGATGCAGGCGCTTGAAGCCTTCTGTGAAGGCCTCGCCATCCGATGCGGTGAACGCATCGCAGAGAACCACAATGTGGCCGCGAAAGGCGTCCTGCATATTCCACATGGGCTCGCCGACGCGCGGCTGCCAGTAAAACCATGCCTTGCGCAGCAGCGTGGAGAGCAGCCAGGAGTCGATGTTGCCGCCGCGGTTGTGGCGGACGTCAATGATCAGGCCCTGACGGTTGAAGACAGGATAGAAGTCGCGCGCCCATTGGTCGATATCCTCTGGACCCATGGCGCGCAGATGCACGTAGCCGATTGTGTCGTGCGATGCGGCGTCCACCTGCAGACGCCGTGTGTACTCCCACTCGGCGTAGCGCAGATGGGCGTCTTCGGTCTCGGAGATGGGCGTGACCAGCACGTTGCGCATCTCTCCGCCGGCGGATTTCACGGTCAGCATGACCTGGACTCCGGCTTTGCCGCGCAGCAGAACACTCTCATTGGGAACGCTGAGAAGACTGTGGCCGTCAATGCTGACGATAACTTCCCCCTCTTGCACCAGCGACTGAGGGCGCGCCAGTGGCGGCGCCTGACTGGGCAGGTCCGGGTCGTGCAGGTAGATGTGTTGGATGACATAGCCTCCAGCCTTCTCATCCCGCTGGAGCAGAGCGCCAAGCGTGGCCGTAGCGACATCCTGGGAGGGCTTGGGTGCGTCGCCGCCGTGGACAAAGGTGTGCAGCGTGGAGAGTTCGCCGACCATCTGCGCAATGACGTCATTGAGCTCGTCGCGGTCGGAGGCGCGATCGACGAGCGGAAGATAGCGCCGACGCATCGCGTTCCAGTCGACGCCCTGCATGTTGGGGTCGTAGTAGTAGTCGCGTTCCAGACGCCAGGCGTCAAGAAAGATGCCACGGAACTCGTCGCGCGGGTTGGTGGAGAAGATCCAGTGCGAAAGATCTATCTGCTTTTTGGCCAGATCTTTGGGATCCTTGAGTGCAGAGGCCTTCGCGTCAGTGTCCAGAATGTAGAACTTCTTCGCCTCGGCGACCAGCATCTTCTTGCGGTTCAGAGAGACTTCGAAGCGGTGTACATCGGAGAGGAGGGTCGAGGCAGGATCGCCGTGGTTGGCGATCTCCAGGCACTGCAGGCTTTGCTCGGCGTGGGCGCCATCCGAGGAGTTCAGCCAGCAGAGACGCTTGTCTGTCAGTTGAAGACTGCTGTAGTTTCCGGCTGGAACGGGAACCCTGGTCAAGCGCGCGGCGAGTCCCGCGAAGTCGATGTTCACCGGGGTGGGCTTGGGTGGCGCCTTGGCCACCTTTCCGGCGGTCGATGGGGTTGAGGCGCTCGAGGGCTTGGCGGAGGCGTCCGCAGATTGCTCCCCCTCATCAGGATGAAGTTCGTCGGAGGGGAGAAAGGGTGAGCGGAGGCCGGGGGTAAGGGCAAGCTGGTAGATCTGTTCGGAGCGATCAAAGTGCGGGGAAGGCTGGCGCGAGCCCCAGGGCGAGTTGACCGTGGTCTTCAACATTCGGTCGGAGAGGAAGTAGAGCCACTTGCCGTCACTGTTCCAGGCGGGACTGTCGCTGTTGTAACGGTCTGAGGTGATGGTGTGAGTTTCACCGGTTGCTGCGCGGAGCAGATGGATCTGATCGAAGAGATTGGGAGCGGACTCGACGTAGGCTAGCCACTGGCTGTCAGGAGACCAGGATAGATCTCTGAAGTCTTCGGAGGGCGATTGGGCGATCTGCTTGGTCGCCTTGGTATCGATGTTGTATAGCCAGAGGATGTGGTTCTTGTCGTAGTACGCCAACCAATGGCCATCGGGGGAGGGGACTCCATCCCAGATCAGAATCCTGGCCCCGTGCGTCCACTGCTCCGGCGCGCCAAGGCCGTTGGCCGGATACTTCCAGAACTCGGTCTCTCCGCTCGCGGTGGAGAGGGCAAGGATGCTCTTGCCATCGGGGAGGAAGCGCGCGCTGAAGTAACGGCTTTGGGCCGAGGAGGCGACCTTGACGATGCGTCCGGTCTTGGCTGGGACACGGAAGACCTCGCCGCGCGCAGTGAAGACCGCGCTTCCGCCGTCGGGAGCGATGTGTACAGCGCTGAGGTATTGGAGAGGCGATGTCACCCAGTGGGTCTGGAGCTGGTCGAAGTCGGAGAGCAGCGTAACGGGGATCTCGGCCTCGTGCCCTGTTTTCAGGTCGAGCAGCCAGAGTGCGCCGGCGCAAGAATAGACAATACGGCCATCGGAGAGTGAGGCGCTCTCGATGTCGAAGACCCGCTGATGGGACTCCTGGCGGAGATCATGACCCCGAGGGTCCATGGAGTAGACGTTCATGACCCCGCCCCGATCGGAGAGGAAGTAGATGCGGCCGTTCCATATCATGGGATTGTTCGACGTGCCTGCGTAGTCGGCGGTGAGAGGAGTCGCCTCTCCATGACCGTCGTAGCTCCAGAGGTTCTCCGCTGTGCCTCCCTTATATCGCTTGGTGTTGCTGGACTGCTTGTACCAGCGGGTGAAGACCAGGGTTTGGCCATCGGGAAAGTAGGCGGCCTGAGCGACGCCCGCCAGAGGGACGATCTCGGTCTGACCGGCTTCGCTGAGCAGGACCAGGCGCGGGGTGGGCAGCGAGGAGTAACGGGTGGTGCTGACCATCAGGCGGCCGTCGGGGGTCCAGCCTTCCGGGATGGCCACTCCGCTCCAGGTGCGGCGCTGGGGAATGCCGCCGTGGATGGGCATGGTGTAGACGTCGCTGGGGCCTTCGTACTGGGCGCGGAAGGCCACGGTCTGCCCGTCCGGCGAGACGGTGGCCATGGTTTCATTTCCCGTAGCGGATGTCAGCCGGCTGGCCAGGCCGCCGTGCAGGTTCACCGACCATAAGTCACCCTCCGAGTTGAAGATGATCGTGTCTCCATGCACGGCGGGGTAGCGATAGTAACCGGTGCGGCCGGCCGGCGCGCCGGTGGCTGTGGTTGCGCCCGAATAGACTGCGTCCGCCGCCACGGAAGTTCCACCGCCGGCCAGGGCAGACGCCAGCAGCACAAAGGCGAAGATTCGCGCAAGACCAAGTGGCTGTCTCGCGATGAGCATGGTTTCGGTGGGCATAGGGACTGAGCTCCTGAGTGGGTTGGCGCTGGTGCGGCAAAGGCGGGCGGGGCGAGACGTCCAGGCGGCGTTCCGGTAATCGAAACGTACCCGCTCCGGGTTGAGTGAGTCAGGGGAAGCCACGATGGTCGATTGTTTACGCTGCCAAGTGCGTGCAAGTATACGGCAGCGCCGCCGGGCATGGAAGCGGAATGGAGGGAACCGACGATCTAATTTGAAAAATCGTTCAAAACTGAACTGCGATTGAGGCGGAAAGACGCGCGACTTTGATTGCTAAACCGCTCGGCGCCCTAACGAAATCAACCAAATACGCTAATTGCGTCTTCCGGAGCTTGTTCTGCCTCGACCTTCGGTTCGGGCTCGTTCCCGGGCCGCGCCCTAAAGGCAGATGATCGCCGGCCATAAAATCTCAAAGGCGACGGCCCTGGAGGGAGCAAGAACCTTCCTGGTGACAAGCGAAGGGATGATGGGCTTTGGAATCAGAGACATGGTTCTGGAAAAAAGAGAGATACAGCTTCGCAGAACGCAATCGATGGCGTTATGCTAGAGGCCGAGGGAGCGATCGATGGACGCGCTGACGATGCACCGGCTTCAATTCGCCTTTACCATAACCTTTCATTACCTGTTTCCTCAGCTCACGATGGGTCTTTCCCTGTTAATCGTGATCCTGAAGACCATGGCGCTGCGTACGAATAACGAACGGTACAATGATGCGGCGCGGTTTTGGGCAAAGATCTTTGCCGTGAACTTTCTTTTGGGCGTCGTGACCGGTATTCCGATGGAGTTTCAGTTTGGCACCGACTGGTCACAGTTCTCACGGCTTGCGGGTGGAATCATCGGCCAGCCGCTGGCGATGGAGGGGGTCTTTTCCTTCTTCCTGGAGTCAGCCTTTCTGGGCATGTTTCTCTTTGGGGAAAAGAGGCTTTCGCGTTGGGCGCACTGGGGAGCGGCGTTTTTGGTCTTTCTGGGATCTTGGATGTCCGGCTTCTTCATCATCGTGACGGATGCCTGGATGCAGCACCCCGTGGCCTATCAGAGGATGGCGGATGGAACCTACCAAGTGAGCAGTTTCTGGGGACTGATGATGAATCCTTGGGCCTGGTTGCAATATGCGCATAACGAGTGCGGAGCGGTGGTGACCGGGGCCTTTGTCATGTCCGCAGTGGGGGCGCTCTATGTGTTGCGTGACCAGAACAGCGCGCAGGGCAGAATTTTTCTGCGCCTCGGCGTCATTGCGGGAGTGATCGCCAGCATCGTGCAGATCTTTCCGACAGGCGATCTGCATGGCAAGTATCTGGCCCGGAATCAGCCGGTGGCGATCGCGGCCATGGAAGGTCTTTTCCGCTCCACCAAAGGAGCTCCCATCGTGCTGATAGGACAGCCGAACATGGAGCAGCAGACCATCGACAACCCGATTGCCGTCAACAAGGTTTTGAGCTTTTTGATCTATGGGACGACAGTGGCCGAAGTGAATGGCCTGGACGCATATCCGAAAGATCTGTGGCCCACAACGCTGCCATTGCTCTTCTACGCCTATCACATCATGGCGGGCTTGGGAACCTACTTTGTGCTGGTGATGGTGGTTGCGGCCTTCCTGCTGTGGAGGGGCAAACTCTTTGCGGCGCGATGGGTTTTGTGGCCGCTCCTTCTCAGCTTTCCTCTGCCGTACATTGCCAACATCGCAGGCTGGATGACGGCGGAGATTGGAAGGCAGCCGTGGCTGGTCTACAACCTGATCCGCACGGCCGATGGCTACTCGAAGCAGGTGAACGCTGGGACGACCTTGTTTACCTTGCTGGGCTTCATGGGGATGTACGCAGTGCTCTCTATCTTGTGGATCTTGTTGGTCTATCGCATCATCGAGGCCGGCCCGGGGGCGCCCACCGAGCATGCCGCGGGCAGGGCATAGGGGTGCGAGAAGCAGCAAAGGTCAAGATAGAAACTCGGAGGAGGTTCAGGATGGCGACCTTATGGTACTGGATAGTGGCGGTGATGCTGGCCGCCTATGTTGTGCTGGATGGGTTTGATCTGGGGGTGGGCGTGCTGCTGCCGTTTGTGGCCAGGACGGAGGAGGAGCGGCAACATTGCATCCGGGCGATTGGGCCGGTGTGGGATGGAAATGAGGTGTGGCTCCTGGCCGGAGGCGGAACTCTGTTTTTTGCCTTTCCGCAGGTGTACGCCTCTTCCTTCAGCGGCTTCTACCTGCCGTTGATCATCGTCCTATGGCTGCTGGTGCTGCGTGGAATTTCAGTTGAACTGCGCATGCACTTTGACGATTCACTGTGGCGCAGTTTCTTTGATGGAGTGATGACCTTGGCCAGCTCGTTGCTCGCGATCTTCTTTGGGGCGGCGCTGGCCAATGTGTTGCGCGGCGTTCCTTTGGGGCCGGATCACTCCTTCTTCCTGCCCCTATGGACCAACTGGAGAACAGGCTCGAATCCTGGAATTCTGGACTGGTACACGGTGATCGGCGGAGTGATTGCGCTGCTGGCCCTGGCGCTGCATGGGGCGCTTTACCTCATGTTGAAGTGCGAGGGCGACCTGCAGCGGCGGGCGCGCGTTGTGGCGGGACGGTTGTGGCCCACGGTAGCGCTGGTTACGTTCCTGGCCATTCCAGCTACGGCGTGGGCGCGGCCGGATTCGCTGCAGAACTATTATGGACACCCGGCTGCTTTCCTGGCTCCCGTGGTGGTGGTGGTGAGCCTCGGGATGATGCTGGCTGCGATCCGAAAGGGTGCGGAGCTCCGTGCGTTTCTCTCCTCCTGCGTCTATCTCGTCGCCATGCTTTGCGGTGCGGCGGTTGGCCTGTATCCGGTGCTTTTGCCCTCCACCAATCCCTTGGGAGAGTCCCTGACCATTGCCAACTCGATTGTGGGGCCGCACAGCCGGAGTGTGGGGTTGGCCTGGTGGCTCTTTGGCATCTCTCTGGCGATCGTGTATTTCGGCGTTGTGTACTGGATGTTCCGCGGCAAGGTCTCGCGCTATGCCGGTACCTATGGGCACTAAAGAGTGATCGCTCCTGAGCAGCCCGCTTCTGTTGCGAGCGGAACGGGCTGCACGGACAGGTTGCTTCCTGCGTGGTTCCTGCGATGCAAAATCAGCGATTATGGGCTATCCTCCTGCAAGGAGGATGGCATGCATCGACGCACGTTTCTGGCAACACTTCCAATGGCTGCGGCCGGGTCGTCTGCCCTGATGAAGGAAGATGTATCCCGCGCGGAGACCGGCCAGAAGCAAACCTCGGCTGGGCCGGAGGAACTCCCCAAGTATCAGCTGGCAGGCGCGGAACGATTTGTCCGGCCGGATGTCCACGCCGGCGACCGTCCCGCGGGGGCCAGCTTTGCCTCGCGGTCGGCTGCTTTGGGATGCTCAGCGGCGGCGGGAACAGCGCATCCTCTGGCCACGCAGACAGCCATCGCCATGCTCAAGAAGGGCGGCTCGGCCGTCGATGCCGCGATCGCCGCCAACGCGATGCTCGGCTTTGTCGAGCCCACCAGTAGCGGGTTGGGAGGAGATTGTTATGCGCTGTTATGGGATCCGCGGGCGAAACAGGTAATGGGCCTGGCTGGATCAGGCGGATCGCCGCGCTCCCTCTCCCTGGAGACGGTGCGGGCTCGGTCAAGGAATGGAGTCATTCCGCCGCTGGGAGCCATCTCCGTCTCTGTGCCGGGAGCCCTGGATGCCTGGTGGACGCTTCACCAGCGCTATGGACGGTTGAAGTGGGGGGAGCTATTCGAGCCGGCGATTCATTTCTGCCGTACAGGCTCGCCGGTGCCGCAGATCATCGGCTACTACATCAAGAGGAATATGGCCATCTTTCTGCGGCCTGGCTCGGGAGTGGAGGAGACAGCCAATGCGGCGCACACCTATCAGGTGAACGGCGGCCCCATCCAGGAGTATGACGTCTTTCGCAATCCCGACCTGGCCCACACCTACGAGATGATCGCCCAGGGGGGACGGGATGTCTTCTATGACGGTGCTATAGCGCAGACCATCGATCAATACTTCAAGCGCATCGGCGGCTGGCTCTCCGCCGAAGATCTTCGCGAACAGCATGCGGAATGGGTTAAGCCCCTGGTGACCAACTATCGCGGCGTGGATGTGTTTGCGATGGGAGCCAATACGCAGGGGTTGGCGACCCTGCAGATGCTGAATATCATCTCCCAGTTTGACGTGCGCCAGATGGGATTCCAGAGCGCCCCTGCGCTGCATGTGCAGATCGAAGCCAAGCGGCTGGCCTATGAGGACCGGGCAAGGTACTACGCTGATCCGCACTTTGCCAAGGTGCCCGTGGAGTGGTTGAACTCCATGGAGTACGCCCAGCAGCGGGCCAAGCTGATCCGGCTGGATCGGATTCTCAATCCGGTATACCCGGGGCAGGCGCCAAGCCACGGGGATACAACCTACTTCTGCACCGCGGATGCCGATGGAATGATGGTGTCCATGATCCAATCCAACTTCCGCGGGATGGGATCCGGGTTGGTCGCCGACGGATTGGGATTCATGTTTCAGGATCGGGGCCAACTTTTCTCGCTGCAAGACGGCCATCCCAATATCTATGCTCCGGGAAAGCGGCCCTTCCAGACCATCATTCCGGGGTTCGCCATGAAGGATGGAGCGCCATGGCTGGCCTTTGGGGTGATGGGCGGAGATATGCAGCCGCAGGGACAGACGCAGGTGATTCTGAATCGGGTGGACTATGGACTGGATGTCCAGGCGGCGGGGGATAGCCCGCGCTGGCATCATGAAGGGTCTTCACAGAGTATGGGGGAAGACAGGCCGGGTTTGGGGCCCATGGGAGTTTTGCGGTTGGAGGCCGGGATTCCCAAAGCAACCCGCAAGGCGTTGATCGCGATGGGATGGCCTATAGGGCCCAGCAACGGCGGCTTTGGGCGCTACCAGTGTGTGGAACTCCGCCGGCAAGAAGGTAGCAGGGTATACGCCGCGGGCAGTGAGATGCGTGCCGATGGCGTAGCTCTGGCGTATTAGAAACGAACCGCTGTTGCGTGACGAGCGATCGCCTCAAACTGACTCCGCCATGCTTCTCCGGCATGCTTCTGCGCCAATTCGACCACGATGTGTTTGGGTTGGATGCCGAGATCGCGGTTGCGTCCCAGGCCCTGGATGCAGGAGGGGCAGTTGGTAAGCACGGTTCGCCGGTTGGCGTCCATGGCGGCCTGGAGCGCATCGCGTTTGCGGTCGAGCATCTGACCGGTGATGCCGGGCCGGGATAGAGCCAGCGTTCCAGCCTCCGAGCAGCAGTGAGGGACGCTGACGATGGAGTTGAAGCCTCCCACCTTCTGGAGCACCTTGCCGGCCTGGCCGGCAAGGGAATCGTGGCAAGGCGCGTGATAGAGGTAGTCGCCAGAACCCACCAAATTGAGACCCACTTCGGCCAGGTACGCGCTAACATCCACAATGCGGTGGAAGAGGGCTTCCGTGTTGGTCTCGCCCAGGCCTTCCTTGCAGGTTCCGCAGGTGACCACGCAGGCGTCGAATTCGGCGTGGGAGAACATGCCGCCGATCTGGGCAAACAGGATGGAGTCGCGCAGCACGCCGCGTGTGTGCTGTTCGGTTTTGGCGTTGGCTCGGGCAGGGAAGCCGCAGCAAAGAAAGGGTGGCGGCAGCACCACGCGAACCCCCATCTCCAGCAGCATGTAGATCGCAGCCATGGAGATCTCGCTATAGAGCCGCTCGCTGCCGCAACCCGGAAAGTAAAAGACAGTCCTGGGTTCGCTTTGGAAGGATCTTTTGGGTTCAAAAACCAGCGCTTGATCCGGGTCGCACTTGGGCAATAGGTCGCGTAAAGTCTGCGCAGGGGCTGGAGGAATCGAGCTCTTCAGCATCTGCAGAGGATAGAAGTTGGATGCCCCAGGGAGAGACTGCAGCGGCGCAGCGAGCTTGCCGGCCATACGCTGCGCCGTTCCCGCAAGTCGCACCA
>JAKAQS010000345.1 GCA_021819585.1 Acidobacteriota bacterium | reverse complement strand
CAATGCGATGCACTTCCTTGTCGCTCATTCCCGTTCGCCCCATTCTGCCTCCTCCTCTTTCGGAGGCTAGTAAATGGGGACATTTCTATTGAGCGTGCCAGGGGACACTTCTAATGAGCGTCAACACCGATCCGATCCCCGCAAGCGTGCCTGGCAGGTCTGGATCGACCGCCGGATGGCATCCTGTGACTCGCCGGGCGAACGGATCTCTTCACCCATTCGCTCTTCGCCGGCGCAGCGGGCGGCTTCTTCAAGAATCCCGCATGATGAAAATTGCGTCCTACCCTATACCCGCGCCTAGGAGCGGTATGGAGCCCATGAAGGAAACTTCTACTTCCCACGAGCCGATCGAGCGGCAGCAGATTCCAGACGCCCTGTCGCAGGAGATCCGGCGTCTGGCCCACGACCTCTCCAATGCGCTGGAGATCATTGTGCAAACCAGTTATCTGCTGAATATGGCCGAGTTGAAGGAACCTGCCGGCGATTGGGTGCGCATGCTGGACTCAGGCGTTACCCGGGCGCTCGAACTCAACCAGGAGTTGCGCGAGTACCTCAAGCAGCACACCCGCCCTTGAGATCCGCGGCTCGAAGCCGCAACCCTCGGCCCCTCATGCCACGGACGATGCGCAAACCCGGTCAGCCCTGCCGGATGCGCGCAAAGCCCCGCGCTCTGCGCTCCCTCGCGGGCCGACGGCCGGCAGCAAGGCGAGCCTACTCGTCCTCCGCAATGGCGGCGACGATCTTGTCCATGAGGTTGCGCGCCGCGGAACTTCCGGAGGGCGGCTGCTCATCGACGAAGATGGAGAAGATTACCGTGCGGCCGCCGGCCGTATCCAGATACCCGGAGAGCGCGCGCGACTCACCCAGGGTTCCCGTCTTGGCGAAGAGGCGCCCCTTCACCGGCGGGTTCGGGAACCGTTCGCTGAGCGTGCCGTCCTCGCCGGCATCCGGCAGGGACGCCTTCCATTGCCCGAACCAAGGCTGGCGAGCTACATAGGACAGGAACTTCACCGTAGCGCCGGGCGTCACCAGGTCATGCGCGCTGAGGCCGGAACCGTCGAAGAAGAAGAACTCGCCTGGATCCAGGCCCGCATGCTCCAGGTTGGCGCGGATCAGCCGCGCGCCATCCACAGTGGAGCCGTCGCCGCAGGGCGCCGCGCGGCCCAGATTGTGCAGAAACAGCTCCGCGTGCAGGTTCTGGCTCACCTTGTTGGTGAGCACCACATCTTCCGCCAGGGGAGCCGAGGTATGCGAGGCCAGGATCTGGCCGTAGTCGGCAGGGATCTGCGTAAGAGCCTGAGTTGGAGCCTGGGCAGGAGCGCAGCTACAGGGTGCTGGAGTGTTCTGGTCAGCGATGGGTGCGGATTCAGCGGATGCGGCGACAACCATTCGGCTGTCACAGGGATCGGGCGTGAGCCACCGGGAGAGATACGGAACGGCGTCCGTGGAGAAGCGGTGCCGGGCGCGCGCCTGCCCGTCGATGACAACCCCACGTTGCCGCAGCATGGCAGCGAAGACCATGGCGGCGTACTGAGCCGGATCCGCGATGGCGACCTCTTCGATGTGAACCGGCCCACCCACCGGCAAAGAGCCGAAGACGCGCAGCAGACCAGAGCCGGGCAAGCGCTCCACTTCCACGCCCTGGGCGGGCGCCCCGGCCGGAACGGTCCAGACCCGGGCGTCCACCTGGTAGTACGGCACGTTCTGCTCCAGCTCCACGGAGGCGGCGTTGGCGCCGGATCCGCCCTCCGGCGCCAGCGTCTGGAGCGGCGTGACCACCAGCTTCAGCTCATTGTTGTCGATCGTCAGCGCGCTCACCGGAGCGCCATAGCCCCAGACCTGATCATCCTGCGCCCAGGACTCCGCGTAGGGCTGATACGGATAAAGGGTGTCGTCGCCAACGATGTTGCCAGTAATCCGCTTGACGCCTTGGGCCACAACCTGATCGGCCAGCGAAGCCAGATCCGCCAGCGGCGGGGGCGACGCCGCAGGCCGGATCTGGGGATGCGCGGGCCTGGAAGCAGGCGAACGATAGGGCAGATCATCCGCCCCGAAATTCGCATCGCCGCCGCCCACCAGAGTCAGATCTCCGCTGACCGCGCCGGTGGCTGGATCGTAGCTGCCGAAGACGCGGGTCGTGAAGGTCTTCTGCGGACCCAGCAGCGCCATCGCCGTGGCGGTGGTAAAGATCTTGTTGTTGGATGCCGGCCGGAAGAACTTGCCCGCGTCATGCTGGTAGATCATCTCACCCTGCAACGTGGCGACCGCAATGCCCCAGTGAGCGCGCGAGGCCGCAGGATCCTCCAGCAGCGACTGGATCCTTCGCTCCGGCGGCTGGATCTGGCCCGCCGGCGGCTGATCCGCGGCCGGCGCAGCCCCGGCGACAGCCGCAGCCTGGGCAGGGGCCGACGGCGTACTCCAAGGGAAAAGAAGAAGCAAGACGGTCATTGCCAAGAGCGCAGAGCGATGCATGGCGCGAGTCTACGAAAGCCGGGGTGATTTGTATAGTCGGCCCCTCTGCACCAGTCCCGGCTTGGAAAAATCAGATTCCGATGGAGCTGCCATCGGACCTCTCTCGCCCCTCGTCACCAATCCGACAACTGAAGAGTGCTCTAGACTG
>JAKAQS010000098.1 GCA_021819585.1 Acidobacteriota bacterium | reverse complement strand
GGACACTTCTAATGAGCGTCAACACCCCTGCGGGCTTGCACAAGCGGCGGAACGTCCCCGTGGGGCAGATCCTCGACCGCCTCGTCAGGGTTGGCAGGCGCCCTCGAAGTCACTGCTGTCCCGGCTGGGGTTGCAGCCTCTGAAGCAGCTCGAGCGTCTCGGCCAGCACGACTTCAGCCTGGGCGCTTGAGAGCGGCCAGCGCAGGGTGCCTTGCGGGGTGAGTTGGGCTCCCTGTTTTGCCTGGCGCGCTACCAGCTTCATCAGCATGCCCACGTTGATCCCCACCCCGTCCGGCTGCGGGGTAGCGTGCAGCTTTTCGCTGAAGGTGATGTAGAGCATCTCGCGCATCGGCTTGAGCACGCCGGCCTGCGCGGCGCCGGCGGAGCGAGTTGGCGTAGTCTGGCGCAGCGCCATGGTGGCGTTGGTCACGGGACGGTTGACCGCAGCCCGGTTGGAGTACTGCAGACTTGGAATCTGGGGGGCCTGGCCATGCCGTCCGGGCAGCGGCATTGAGGCAGCGGCCCACCCGCCGAGCCCTGGTCTTTGGCCGCCCAGCCCTGGCCCGTGGCTGCCCAGCCTCGGCCACTGCGCCGGGAGCCCCGCGGGTTGGGCTGGAGCCCGGGCAGGCGGACGGACAGGGGCTGCCGGTTTTGCCTCTTCCATGACGGTTCGCTTGCGCTCGATCTGGGTAATACCCAGCGCTTCGGCGATTAGCCGGATCTCGGCTGCCCGCAGCAGGTGCAGGACGCCCTCCGGCGGCTTGCCGTAGCGATCCTCCAACTCGGCGCGCACCTCGCTGAGGCCGGTGGCCGACTCCGCGGAGGCGATGCGCTTGTACATCCTCAGCCTCTGTCCCTCTTCGGGGATATACTCGTCGTCGATCCGCAGCGAGATGCCCAGGTTGACGGTTACGGGAGCACGCTCCTGGCGCGGCTCGCCCTTCAGCCGGCTCACCGCCTCCTCCAGCATGGTGGTGTACATCTCAAAGCCGATGGCCTCGATGTGGCCGGACTGCTCACCGCCCAGCATGTTGCCCGCGCCGCGCAGCTCCAGGTCCAGGGCTGCAATCTTGAAGCCGGCGCCCAGGTCGGAGAACTCTTTGAGCGCCGCCAGGCGGCGTCGCGCAATCTCGGTCAACTGCTGCTCGGGTGGAATCAGCAGATAGGCGTAGGCTCTGCGGTTGGAACGGCCCACGCGGCCGCGCAACTGGTAAAGCTCGCTCAATCCATGGCGGTCGGCGCGGTTGATGATGATGGTATTGGCGCGGGGAATGTCCAGACCGTTCTCGATGATCGAGGTAGCGCAGAGCACGTCGTACTCGCCCTCCATGAAGGCCAGCATGGTGCGTTCGAGTTCGGCTTCGGGCATTTGGCCGTGGCCCACCACGACCCGCGCCTGGGGAACCAACTCGCGGATCCTGGAGGCGATGTCGTAGATGGTCTCCACGCGGTTATGCACAAAGTAGACCTGTCCGCTGCGCTCCAGCTCCACTTCGATCGCCGTGCGAATCAGCTTCTCGTCGAACTTCGCCACAATGGTCTGGATCGCCATGCGATCTTTGGGAGGGGTTTCGATGATGCTCATGTCGCGCAGCCCCACCAGAGACATGTGTAGGGTGCGCGGGATGGGCGTGGCGCTCATGCTGAGCACATCGATGGCCGCGCGCATCTGCTTCAGGCGCTCCTTGTGCCGCACGCCGAAGCGCTGCTCCTCGTCCACGATGAGCAGGCCGAGATCCTGGAAGCGGAGCTCCCTGGAGAGCAGAGCATGGGTTCCGACAAGAATGTCCACCTTGCCCTGCTCGGTACGCTCCAGAATGTCCTTCTTCTCTTTGGCGTTGCGAAAGCGCGAGAGCATCTCCACTACCACCGGGAACTTGCTGAAGCGCCGCTTGAAGCTCTCGAAGTGCTGGAAGCAGAGCACGGTGGTGGGCGTGAGCACAGCCACCTGCTTGCCGTCCTGGACCGCTTTGAAGGCGGCGCGCATGGCCACCTCGGTTTTGCCGTAACCCACATCGCCGCACAGCAGGCGATCCATCGGCTGGATTGATTCCATATCCGCTTTGATGTCAGCAATGGCGGTGAGCTGATCGTCGGTCTCGTTGAAGTCGAAGGCGTCTTCAAACTCGCGCTGCAGGTTGTTGTCCGGGGAAAAGGCCGTCCCGGCCGCCGCCTTGCGCTGCGCATAGAGCTTGAGCAACTCCTCGGCCATGTCCTGCATGGCTTTCTTCACTCGCGCCTTGGTCTTGCTCCAGGCCGGAGATCCCAGCCGGTTCAACTGCGGCGCGGGGCCGGTCTCGGTGGAGCGGTACTTCTGGATCAGATCCAGCCGGGTGAGGGGAACGTAGAGCTTGGCATCCTCGGCGAAGGTGAGGATCATCAGATCGAGATCGGAGCCGTCGGGCTGCTCCAGTGTACGCAGTCCGTCGTAGCGCGCGATGCCATGCTCCACATGCACGACGTAGTCGCCCACGGAGAGATCGCGGAAGTCGGAGACAAAGGCCGAGGTCTTCGAACGCCGCCGCTCCGGCCGGGCCATCACGTCGGCTTCGTCGCTGATGTCATTAGCCCCAAGGATGACCACCTGCCGGGCCGTGCGCCGGTCCAGATCCAGCACCTGCACGCCGTTGGCGATGGCCAGCCGCACGATCACGGGCGTACGGAGATCGCCGGCGAGGTGACTGGACTCGGAGTACAGGTTGGCGCCTGCGCCGCCGTGCTGATCCACCCGGGAGCCGATGCGGTAGGGTACGCCGTACTCCTGCATCAGCCCGGCCAGCCGCTCCACCTCGCCCTGGTTGGGCGCGGCGATCAGCACTCGAGCCTCACTTTGCATCAGCAGCTTCAACTGCTCGAGCAGCGCCGGAATCGAACCGTGAAAACGCATCGTCGGCCGGGTGGCGAACTCGATCTCCGCGGCGTCGCCGCGGTCGCCATCCAGTACGTCCACCGTGCCCAGTTGATCCAGTTCGAAGCCGGAGTATCCGCGAATGGCGTCCTGCAACTCCCATGGGGACAGATACAGGTCAGCCGGCCGCACCAGCGAACCGACTCCGGATCGGTCGTGGCTTTGCTCCACCTTGCTCCACCAGCGTTCTGCCTGATTGGCCACCATCGCCGGCTCTTCCACCAGCACCCGGGCTTTGGGGCCGAGCAACTCCAGCAGAGAAGAGCGGGCGCCGGCAACGGGGGCGTAGAACTCCCAACCCGGGAAGATGGTCGCCTGGCCAACTATCGCCCCAGTGTGCGTTGCGGGCGAAGCCGTCCGGGAGAAGTCTTCGGCGTGCTCTTGCGCATCGCCTGCTCCTCCCGCATCGCTCTGCGTAACCGCTGCGGCGCGCCGCGTCAGCCGCGCGTTGATCGCATCCAGTAGAGCCTCGGTGGCCGGCGTCTCGGTGAGTGGCAAGAGCAGGATCTCCTCCACCGCCGTGCTTGAGCGTTGTGACTCAGGATCAAACCGGCGCATCGACTCGATCTCATCGCCCAGGAACTGGATGCGGACGGGCCGCTCCATCTCAGGACCATAGACATCGAGGATGCCTCCCCGGATGGAGACCTGACCGGTCATCTCCACCACGTCCACCCGGTTGTAACCCACCGACTGCAGGTGCTCCAGCAGCATCTCGGGCAGATGCTCCTCGCCAACGCGCAGCCGCAGGGCCAGCGCGGCATAGTACTCGCGCGGAAACAGCCGCATGCAGGCAGCTTCGATGGGGGCGATCACCAGCCGAGCCGGCGGGCTGGAGCGAGAGTGTCCGGCGCCCCGGCCGGCCAGCTTCCATAACGTGGCCGCGCGCTGCTCCTGGATCTCGCCGTGCGGCGAAAGATTCTCGAACGGAAGAACATCGTGCGCCGGCAAGCGCAGCACCTCTTCCGGGTCCAGAGCGCCGGTCAATTCGCAGGCGGCCTGGACTGCGGCGTGAAGAGCCTCCGCAGCCTTGTTGTCCGAGACCAGCACCAGCACCGGAACGTCTTCCCCGGAGAGCGGCTGGGCAGCGCGCACGAAGGAGGGAAGGTACAAGGCGCGCGCGCCGGCGGTCAGCCCAGAGACACGTCTCCGCCCCATACCGCCCGCCAGATGGCGACGCGCACGCTCAAAGGCTTCGGAGTGTTCCAGATCCGCGACCAGCTCGCGGACGAAGGGAAGAATCATGCAGGCTCCAGTCTATCAACCAGCAGCCTGCCGTTTTGCCGAGGGTTCCGCAGCCGGAAGGGCCGGTTGCGAGCGGCGGAGGCTGAGCCTCGGTCTTCGATGAAGCCGGCCTGCAAGGCGCCCGGGCCGGGGCGTCTGCCTGTTTCTCTCCTGGCGGGCATTGATAAAATCAACCCCATGTCCGCAGCTTTTGCTCTGTCGCCGGAAGTTCTTGCCAAGTACCAGCCCGTGATTGGCCTGGAGGTTCACGTCCAGCTCCTGACCCGGACCAAGGCCTTCTGCGGCTGCCGGAACGAGTATGGCGGAGAGCCCAATACGCACGTCTGTCCGGTCTGCCTGGGCCTGCCCGGAGCCCTGCCGGTGCTGAACCGGCAGGCCGTCGAGTTCGCTGTGTTGGCTGCTAAAGCCATCGGCTGCCAGATTCGTGAGACCAGCGTCTTTGCACGCAAGAACTACTTCTACCCTGACCTTCCCAAGGGCTACCAGATCTCGCAGTTCGACAAACCCATCGCCGAGCGCGGAGAGATCCTCGTCTCAGATGCTGCAGGCAATCCCAAGCCGATCGGCGTCACCCGTCTGCATATGGAAGAGGATGCCGGCAAGAGCCTGCACGACGGATTTCCAGACTCCGCCACTCGCAGCTATATTGACCTGAACCGCTGTGGCACGCCGCTGGTGGAGATCGTCTCGGAGCCCGATCTTCGCAGCCCCGACGAGGCATTTGAGTATTTGACCCGCCTGAAGGAGATTCTGCTCTACACCGGCGTCTCGGACTGCAACATGGAAGAGGGTTCTCTGCGCTGCGACGCCAACGTCAGCGTGATGCTCAAAGGCGCCGACAAGTTTGGGGCCAAGGCCGAGGTCAAGAACGTCAACTCCTTCCGCTACATTCGCGCCGCCCTGCAGTACGAGATCGAGCGCCAGATCGGTGTGCTGGAAGAGGGAGGGCGCGTGGCGCAGGAGTCGCGCCTGTGGAACAACGCCGAGGGGCGCACTTACTCCATGCGCAGCAAAGAGCATGCCCACGACTACCGGTACTTCCCGGAGCCCGATCTTCCGCCGCTGGTGGTGGGCGCCGAGTGGCAGCGGGAGATTCTCTCCGCCATGCCGGAGCTTCCCGAAGCCCGCCGTTCCCGTCTGGCCTCCGAGTTCGGCGTGAACTCGCAGGATGCGGCTACCTTGACCACGGACCGGGAGCTGGGGAACTTCTTTGAATCCGCCGCGAAGTCGGCAAAGTCTCCCCGGCGGGTGGCGGCCATCCTGCTCAGTGAGATCACCATGCGCTTGCGCGCCGCCGAGATCACGCTGGACAAAAGCCCCATCTCGCTCGACGGCCTGGTAGCCGCGGCCGACCTGGCCGAGTCCGGCGCCATCAGCAGCAAGCAGCTCAAGCAGTTGCTGGATGCATGTTTCAACGAGGGCCGCGACTTTATCGCCATCTACGAGCGCGACAAGCCGCGGCAGATCTCCGACGCCGGAGCGATCGAGGCCATGATCGACCAGGTGATCGCCGCCAACCCGGCCCAGGTGGCGCAGTTCAAGGCCGGCAAGCGCACCGTGGCCGCCTTCTTCATCGGGCAGGTGATGCGCCTGAGTAAAGGCCAGGCCAACCCGGCGCTGCTCAATGATCTGGTGGTAAAAAAGCTGGACGAGTAAAGCTCTCTCCGTGCAGCCGTCACCTGATCGCTCGACTTTAAGGCGTGTTTTCACCCCCGCTGGGCTTGCTTGCCGAGGCGCAATGAAGAAGCCACAGGCAGCGCGCCTGGGAGACTCGTCCGCTCGGAAAGGCGATCAAGGGGAGCAGGGCGGAGCTCAGCCGTCCCGCAGTGTTTGGCGCTGAAGAGGCCGCGCCGCGCTACTGATCCGTGCCCACGGCCTGAAGCTGGGAACTGCCTGCCGTCGGCTCACCGGCGCGCGCGAACTCGCTCCCATCCCTTGGCCCGGTCATCGGGAGGTTCGGAGCGTAGGTGCGGTAGACGCTGATGTGGAAACAGGCCTGGTGAAACTCCTCTTCCACATCCAGCTTTCCCTGTTGTATCAGCGGCCGCAGATAGAGGCGCATCCAGGCGACCTCGGTCCTGGTCATCCCATGTTTGCCGAAGTCCATGGCTTCGCCGGTAAGATGCGGAGAGGCCAGATCGCCCTCAATCCCCGCCGCGTTGCCGTTTACCCGGCGCAGCCGCAACTGGTAGGCCACGGTCCGCACCGCTGAGTTCACCTGCAACGGCTGATGGAACCGGGCATAGTAAGCGCGGGCAATGTTGGCGGCAAACATCACCGTCCACGGCCGCGCGCAACGCCGGTCGCTCTCCATCTCGGGATTCAGCCGCAAGGCAGTGCTCTCGGGGAAGTCAACCAACATGTGGTCGGCGCGCATCTGGCGCAGTTCCGCATCGTCCGCAATGCGATTCAGCCCCTCCGCATCAGCCATCTGATTCTGATGCTCCAGGATCTCGCGCGACCCGCGCAGGGGCGGCGTTAGCAGCAGGCGTCCGCGGCGGTACAACACGGGCTGATCGATGGGCTGAGCCAGAGACGCGGCCGCAACCTGCTCACTTCCTGCTGCCGGTTGCTCCCGCATGGCTGCCTCGGCCGCCGGAATCATGCTGCGTCCAGAGGTCTCAGGTTCTGCTGGCTCAGTTTCTGGCGCTGCAGTGTCTTCCCCTGTGGCCGGAGAGGTTTCATGCGTTTGGGCCAGGCTTACATCTTCATCTGGATGCGCCACTCCAGTGGCGTACGCCCCTGCCGGCAAGGGTGCGATCGGGTCTTGCCCGGATCCTGGATTCGAGCCCGATCCTGGCCCGGCTGCCCCCACAAAATCGTCCACCGTGAGAGATCCCTGGCCTGGAGTCTGGTCGCGAACCTGCGCAGCAACTGCAGGCTGCTGTTCTGATCTCTGCTCTGCGCCGGATCTCAGGGTTTCAACCTTTCCTGCCTGGGCGAGAACCTCCGGCTCGCTGCTCCTGCGACTGCGCCGGCGGTGTCCATGGCGCAGGTTCACCCGATGCACCGTGGGCGCCCGGCCCTTGCCTGCCGGGCTCCGCCGGGCCACGCGGACGCCGGCGGCATGGAGCGGCGGATGGCGGGAACGCAGTTGGCGCCGATGGGCTTCCATCGGAGCCAGCCGCGCGGCATGGGATGGCTGCGGCCGGCCACGCTCCGCTCCAGGCTGGTCACGCTTCGCTGCGGATTGGTAGGCGATCTCTCTGCGTGAAGAAGCAGGATGCGCCGTTGGGCGCAGCTTCCGGCCGGCGCGGCTGGAGCCGGGTGAAGTTCGGGCTGCGACGGTTCTGGCCGGAGCTTTGCGAGAGTGTTGTACGGCTCGGTGATGGATACGCGGCGCCGTATACTCGGTCGGGTGCGCGGAGGCTCCCACGCAGACCATAGTCCCCCCCATCAGGCTAAGCACAGAGATCAGCATCCTCACGTGCGAAAGCCTCTTCGCGCGCGCACCCTCTACCCGTGGAGCGTGGCCCAACCGCGTCATCATCTTTTCAGATTTTATAAGGGTGGCCGCGAAGCCGCCGAGCTCTTTCAGCATATAGCCTCCGGCTCGATCAGCGATAGTATTCTTGAAGATTCGTATGCCCGGGGATGCGATCTCGCGGATTGCCGTGGATGTGATTCTACCCTGATGTGGGTGGCCGGAGGCAAGCGGGAGGCATTTCGGCTGCTGGCGGGGCTGCTGCGCGCCGGCCAGGTTCCTCCGCCGCTCCACGGCTCGCTCCAATTTCCGGCCGGAGGAGGCCGCTGGTCAGTACGTTCGGGGATACATTCGCGACATGCGATCATGCCAGCCCAGGCTGTCATGGTCCAGCAGCATCCAGACCAGGCCTAGGCCGAGCGGGGAGGCTGCCAACGCCGTCGATATCAGCCGGCGGCGCATTGCCCGGCGCGAGGGAGTTCTCTCCTGAAAGGTGCAGAAGGCCAAGCGCGCCACGCGCATTCCCGGCGTCGCCTCATTGAAGGTAAAGAACAACACCTGATAGATCAGCGCGAAGACCACAAAGGCCGCCGCCGCGGAGCCTCCCAGCACCGGCCAGGGCATCCGCAGCAGCTTGCTTCCGGCGAGCTTCGTCCCCAGCAGCGAGGACGCTGCCAAGCCTGCGGCCACGCAGAGAAGATCCACTCCCGCCGAAGCCATGCGGCGCCGCACCGGGGCTGCATACATGGGCTGATCGGGGTGAAGCTGCTCTTCCATCGCCGGCGAGATCACCACTCGGGTCTCGGCCGCGGATCCTGCGCCCAACATCAACCCTTGCCAGAGCGGTGCATCCGCGGGGGATTGAGCCGGCGTGACCGGTTCGGGCGCCGTTGAAATCTGTTCAGGCTCCACTTCGAAGATGCGAAGCTGGGAGGTTGGCATCGCCTCAGACCGTGGTGTCTCCTCTGCGCTCTGGGGGGGATTCGCCGGCAGGGCGTCGCTACCGCGCAAGGGGCCCTCGGCCAGCCGCGGACGAGCCTTGCGCGCTGCTACCAGCTCGCGCGGAAACTCAATGATATTGGCCGGGATCGGCTGTGGCTGCAACAAGATATCGTCAAACTCCGGAGACCGGCGGAACTCAATCTCTTCCTCCAGTTCGGCGAGCTCTTCGGCGCCCGCAGGGCCTTGCGGCGAGGGAAGGTAGTGAGTCTCGGCGGGCAGTGCCAGCTCTACCTCTGCGTGCAGGCGGACCTGCAACGGCGCCAGGTTGAACCGATCCGTTGCGTCCACTGCGCTGGAGAGGGCAATGCCTGCCGGAGATTCTTCAGAATCAGGTGGATCAAGGGGCAGCCAAGCCGAGAACTCCTCTGCCCGAGCATGAAATGGGTTCCGCTCTCCAGCCGGAGGCCAGGCCGTCTGTTCCGGCGGCCTTGGCGCGAGCGGCAAAGCGGGTTCCGGCAGGGAGTCCTCCGCGAACAACTCGCCGGACCCTGTCTGGGTTGCCGGCCGGTCCCATTGTTCGATCTCCTTCAGGAGCCGGCGCTGCGCCGCGGTGACAGCCTGTGCATTGCGAGAGGCCACTTCCACCTGGGCCTGTGCCTGTTGCATCGCACGCTCGGCCTCTCGGGCGAGAAACTCTCGATAGCTCTGACTCTTCCGATACCTTGCCGCCACCGCGTCGCGTACCCGGGCCACCTCCGGCGGAGCCTCCGGGCGCGCCGTCTCGGTCTGTATCGGCCGGCTGGGCAGGGTTGAGCGGCGGTGGCGATGCGCCGCCAGGCGTTCGGCGGCGAGCTCCTTCAAGGCGCTGCGGCGGCTCAACTCACCCGCCAGAAGGGCTTCAGATGGATCTTCGCGTTGCGCCGCACTACTCATCTTCTTTTTTACTGTCCTTGCTATTTCTTTTTTACTGTTCTTGCTATCTGTTCTCTGTCCTTGCTGTCCACAGACCCAGGAGCCCAGGTGTAGGCGAGAGGAGCCGGGGAATCGTCTAAGCTGAAAGCAGTGGAAGGGTTGATCCAATCTCTCAGTCGTCAAGCCTTAACGGGTCAGTCTGGAACCGGCTGTCCCGGCGGCTTCACCCGGCCACGTCTTCGGCGGAGCGGATGGGCCATTCGCCTCGTTCTTCTTCTCATAACTACCATTCTCCTGGCCGCAGGTCATCCACATCTCGAGGCGCAGGGCTTAACGCAGAAGGAACTCCCCAAGGCTCCAGTACCAAATCAGAACGCAGCGGGCGGCGTCTCCTCATCCTCTTCCAGTGGATCCTCCGGCAGTCCAGATGCGGAGAACCTCCCGGATCTGTCCAGGATTCCGCGCGCCTCAGTGCTGCCCTCTGAGCAGCCGCCCCGGACCGCGGTCATCGAAGCGGACAAGGAAACGCGCCATGGCAGCATCTTCGATGCCACCGGAGACGCGAAGCTCACCTACGGAGACCATGTACTGAAGGCCGACAAGCTCTCCTGGAACCAGGCCACGGATGACGTCACCGCAACCGGCCATGTGGATCTCACCGGCGGAATCAACAACGAACATATCCGCGCCTCGCACGGCATCTACAACCTGGGTACGGAGACCGGCCGTTTCTACGATGTTCATGGTTCGGTGGGCCTGTTTCGGTCCACCAGCACGGAAACCGTTGATACAAACGCCGGCCTTGCCACCACCAACGCCTCTCATGCGCGTGGCTACCAGAACTCCAACCCGTTTGTCTTTCAGGGCAGCCTGGTGGTGAAGACCACTCCCACCGCATACACGATCTACAACGGATCGGTGACCACTTGTCTTCTGCCGGATCCGGACTGGCAGCTCTTTTCCGGCAAGATCGCGGTCGATAGCGGACCGGGCGGAAAGGCCAGCGCAGCCGACTCCACCTTCAAGCTCATCGGCTTGCCGTTGCTCTTTCTTCCCTACGTGACTCATCCGGTGGACACCTCGCAGCGCCAGTCGGGCGTGCTGATTCCGGAGGTCGGCTACTCCAGCGCCAGCAAAAACACCGGCTCCCAGGGCCTCACCCTGGGAGATCAGTACTACCAGGTTCTAGGACGCTCCGCGGATCTCACCCTGGGATTGCTCTATTACTCGCTGCGCGGCTGGTCGGAGGATGGGGCCTTCCGCTACAAAGGCATGGGCCAAAACTTCTTCACCACCCAGTTCTCCGCCTTGCAGGACCGTGGCTTCTACGCGCCGGGCGTGAATGCGGCCGGACAGACGATTGAGGTCTATAACAACCAGGGAGGAGAAGATATCTACGCCAGCTTTCGCCGCCAGTTCTCCCCCACGCTGCGCGCAGCGGGCGATGGCCAATATCTCAACTCCTTCATCTATCAAGAGGCCTTCGCCGAAGACTTCAGCCAGGCCATCAGCACCGACATCAACTCCGTCGCCTATCTGATCGATCAGAAGGATGGCTTCTCCTACGATGCGCGCTTTGACCGCTATCAGGGCCTCAAGATCGTGCCAACCGACTTCAGCCCGGGAGAACAGGTGAACATCTTCCACGCTCCATCGCTGGATCTGACCGGGCTTGATCGTCCCATTCCCGGCACGCCCCTGTTGTGGAGCTTTACCGGCAGCGCCGCCGGCCTCAAACGGATCGATCCGAACTTCACGACTAGCCTGGTGGGGCGTTTGGACCTGCGCCCCGAGCTTTCTCTTCCTCTCCACTTTGACGGCTGGCGCGTACTGGCCAACCTGGCCGCTCGCGAGACTTTCTACAGCCGCTCTCAGGAGCCCATCCAGAACACCGCCGGCGGCGCCGGCAGCGGTGCGGCCATCGGCGCCGGCACGGCGATCGTAGAGCTCAATACGCCGCTGAACCGGACGGATGCCGATCTCAGCGTCGACATCCGCCCACCGGTTCTGGAGCGCACCTTCACGGTTCCCGCGCGATGGCAATGGCTGTTGGGCGATCAGGTCCGCCACACCATCGAGCCGGAGATTACCTACCGGCGTACAGCCGGCATTGACAACTTTCACTCCGTGCTGCGCTTTGACGGCGTTGATCTGGACAGCGATACCAACGAGGTTCTCTACGGAGTCACCCAGCACCTCTACTTCCGTCCCCATCCCAAGGCTCCCGCCAAGCCAAAGCCGGGCTGCCCGGCGACGCCGCCTGCGGCCAATGGCGCCACCACATCAGCGCCAGAGGCCGACATGGATGATCTCACTACCGGCCATCGATCTGGAGCGAATGCCGATGGATTCTCCAGCGCCGAACCTGCTACGCCCGGCGAGCCTCTGCGAACCCATCCGCGCAAACCCGATCCGTGCGCCTCGGCTCCCGTTGCTCCTGCGCAGCGGGAGTGGTTCAGTTGGCTGCTGGCGCAGAAGTACTTCTTTGATCCCACTTTCGGCAATGCGCTGGTCAGCGGCGAACGCAACATCTTTGACACCACGCTGAACCTCTCCGGGGTCGCCTTCCTGACCCAGTTGCGCAATCTCTCGCCCATCATCAGCCGCATGCGCTTCCGCACCTCCGGACACGCCGACCTGGCCTGGGATCTGGACTACGACCCAGTGGTCAAGAAGGTGATCGGCTCCAACAACTACCTGGATCTGCATGAAAAAAACTTCTTCGCCGGCTTCTCCTACTCTCGCCTGAACGCACCCGGCAAGACCTACTCGGAGACGATCAACTATACGGATTATGTCGTTACCGGCCTTACCAGTTCGCCGATTGCCAACTTCTCACAGACGCGCGTGCTCTTCGGGTTCGGCCAGCCCACCCAGGCCGGGCTCTCGGCGGCGGTTGCGGCCAGTCTGGATCTGAACCTGGGCAGTCCCCAGTACATCACCGTGCAGGCCAACTACAACTGGAACTGCTGCGGTCTCGCGATCGAGTATCGCAGGTACGATCTCGGCACCATCCGCGACGAGGGCGTCTACAGCTTCAACTTCTCGTTGGCCAACATCGGCTCGGCGGGAAACCTGCGCCGCGCCGAAAGCTTGTTTTAGGAATTTGTCGAGAAAAACAAAGATTCTGCCCAGAGACCAACGAGCCGGTTGCACGCCTCAACTCTCCGGCGCCCTACGGCTGTGCCTGTTTCGCTGCGCGGCTCGCAGCCTGGGCAGGTTTTGTAATGAGCCTTCAGCCCGGATATCCGCCCGTGATATAGCCTTCCAGCGTCTCAATGGCGCGCTGCTGGTCGCTGATGACCCACTTCACCAAATCGCCAATCGAGACGATGCCAACCACCCTGTCTCCCTCCAGCACGGGAAGGTGGCGGAATCGCCCCTCGGTCATCAGGTTCATGCAATCTGCGACCGTGTGCCGCGGGGTGACGGAGACGACCTGGCGAGTCATGATCTCGGAGACTTTGGTGTGACTCGAGTCGTGGCCCAGGAGAACTCCCTTGCGCGCGTAATCGCGCTCGGAGAGAATTCCCACCAGCCTGTTTTCAGACGTTACCATCAGCGCTCCGATATCGTACTCCGCCATGGCGGACAGGGCGTCGCGAACC
>JAKAQS010000097.1 GCA_021819585.1 Acidobacteriota bacterium | reverse complement strand
CCGATCTCTGAAGGAGGACTGACCGCCGGCTCGGCGCTGACCGCCGGCTCGGTGACGGCGATTACGGATGCGGCGACCGGCCAGACATTTACCTATACCGCCGGCGCTGGTTCAACGATTGCAGGTCTCCAGAGCTCGATCGCCTCTGCGGTCACTTCTGGCATTCTGAGCGCCGGCACAACCCTTGATTTCAACTCTTCTGGACAGGTGGTGATCTCCACAACCACGCCCGGCGATACGCTGCAAGTATCCAGTACGGACAACGTTCTTGGGGAGTTCAACTCATCGGGCCAGACCCCGGCCAACGCCTACGCCAGTCTGGTGGATGAGGTGGGAAACGCAGCCTCCAACGCGACCACCGAAGCTAGCGCCATCAGTTCCAACCTTACCTCCTTGAAGAATCAGCAGAGCTCGCAGACCGGAGTGGATATCGACACGGAGACGGCCAACCTGATCCGCTATCAAACTGCTTACGAGGCAGGAGCTCGGATCGTCAGCACCATGCAACAACTTCTGCAGGACACGATGGATATGGGAAGCAATCAGAGCTACTGAGGCGTACCCCTTTGTTGGGTGTGCGTGTTGCGCGGGCGCCTGGGAGGGGTGGCCCGGAGTTTTAGCGAGGGTGAGCTACACGATCTTCTGCGGGAATAGGAGCCTCAGCCATGGGAGTCGCAAACATATCCGTCAATTTGATCGCGGACATGAATCAGAGTCAGACGGCGTTGAATACCGCGGTCGAGGAGTTGGCCACCGGCCAGAGCGTCAGCGAGCCTTCCCAGAACCCTACGGCCTCCGCGGAGATGGTGGAGAACACGCTGGAGACAGGGAACGTCGATCAGTACACGCAGAACGTCAATTCGGTGCTCTCCACTGTGGAGACCGCCGGTTCGGTGTTGAGCAATGTGGTGACGCAGCTAACGCAGGCCGTATCGGCCGGAACCGAGGGCGCCGGCGGGACGGAGACGGCATCCCAGATGCAGGCGCTTGCCTCTCAAGTAGAGAGCATTCTCTCCACGGTCGTTTCTTCGGCGAACACCTCGGTCTCCGGCTCCTATTTGTTCAGCGGAACAGGGACGACGGCCCCTTATACGGCCGACACTTCGTCCGCGTCGGGCTATAGCTACACGGGGAATCAGGACTCGATCTCCGTCGCTGTTGGAGACAACCTTGGCATACAGGTGAACCTGCCCGGCAGCCAAATATTTTCAGCATCCGGCAACGATGTCCTCGGATCGCTGAGCTCCTTGGTTGCCGCACTCAAGAGCGGCAACACCACGCAGATCGAGGCGGCGACAAACTCAGTCGATTCGGCGATCGACTACGTTGGGCAACAGCAGACCTTCTACAGCAATGTGGAAGACCAGTTGAACGCTCAGGAGAGTTTTCTGCAGCAGGAGACGACCACCTTGTCGGCCCAGGCAACCAACCTGGTAGGCATCAATGAATCCACCGCCGCGGTCAACCTGGCGGAAGCTGAAACCGAAAACGCCTCCGCCGAGGCCGCCGCCGCTAAGGTTCTTCCCAATACATTGCTGAACTATTTGGAGCCACCCACTTAGAGCATTGACCGGGTAAGCGTGGTTCGGCGCCGCGGTCTCCGCAGGGCTCCTTTCCAGCTTCGAAGTTTTCGGCGAGCTTGCCTGCTGGGGGGACTCGCACCGCTGTGCGCTCGATTCGGAGATCCATCAAACGAAGGATGCCTGGGAATGCCGTAGCCCTGCATGAAGGCCGTTCGGCTGTAGTATCAGGCCGACCAACTGACGGTGCAGGAGTTCTCCGGGGCACGGAAGGGGGATGCGTAATCCGTTGCCGGAAGCGAGGCCAGACGTTCTTGAAGATCTGGCTGCTCTCCTTTTGGCTCTCGCATCTCCATTTGCTGCCAGACTGCGCGGATATGGAGAACCTCCTCCATCTGCTGCTCGATCATCTCGGCGGAACGAACGGCTTGTGCTCGCAGCAGCTTGCGTCTCAAAGACGAATAGAAGCGCTTCAATTGGTCACACAGTTTGCCGCCGTTGGACCGCTCTACCCACTCCTGCAGATGGGCGATGACCAGAAGCGCGTGGTTCGCGGCCCGGCAGCGTTCTTCGACCCTATTGTGGCGCTCCGCCTCTGCAGCGTGCCGCAGATCAGCCGCCAGCGTGTCATAGAGGGCTACGAGAATCTCAAAGCCGCTTGCACCGGTGACAGCCGTTTTGCGGTAGGTAAGTTCGATCGATCCCATGTTTCCTCCTGGAAAAAGTTCCCTGTGTGCGTGGATTGCCTCGCCCGCGATTAGCCGCCTGAACTTGAAGAAGAGCCGTTGATTCCAAGCAACTCGTTGATCCCCTGCATCTCTCGGGGTAACTGTTGCAAAGCCTCTTCCGCTGAGCTATATTCCGCATTCAACTGTGTCTTCAGGGGCGCAATCACATTGGTCTGGAAGTTCGTGACGTCTGTTTGCAGGCCGCTTTCCTCAGTGCTGATGCTGGAAAGATCCACCGTGAAGGCGCCGTCTGAAGACGAGGTGTAACCAGTAAGCGTATGGTTCAACGTATCCGCGAACCCATTCTGTGAAGCTCCTTGAAAAAAGTTTTGGACATCGCTGAAGTTATTTTCCAGAGCGTTGCTCAGAGTGGTGCTATTCACGCTCAAGGTTCCATCCGAGTTCATCGTGATCCCCAGCGCGGTGAGATTGGATATGGGTGTGCTCCCGGCGCTGCTTCCGGCAGCATTGAAGGTTGTCTCATCGCTGCCACTGGCATTCGGCGTGTCGGAGATGGAGAGCGTGCCGTTGATTGAACCGGAGACAACCAGATCGCCATCGGAGGAGATACTCGCCGTGAGACTGCTCGGAATCGTTCCCGTTACCGCGATGGTTCCGCCGGCTGGGTCGGTGTAGGTCGTCGTACCGCCGCTTGTCACTCCGCCTGTCAGGGAGCCGTCAGCCGCATCGTTGATGGCGTTCAGCAGGCTCTGGACCGTGGAACTGCTTCCCGCAGTGTAGGCGATGGTATTCGAGCCGTCGCTGATCTCGATCTGTTCCCCTGCCTGAAGGGCCGTACCGGCTGACAGATTCGACGCCGTACTGGATGGAGCCAGGCTGGTGGTGACCGACGCCGTATAGTCTATGGCCGAAAGCAGATCGCTCTGCAGATTGTTGACCGTGGGGTCTTGCGCCAGAACACCCTGGCCGGCGCCGGAGGCCGAGGAACTGGAATCTGAAAACTGGTTGTTGAGCGTTGTGATCAGCGTATTGTAGTCGCTGACAAACTGGTTGATCGCTGTCGATACATCGGAGGTGTCGGGAGAAACCGTCAAGGTGGTCGACGTTCCCGGGCTGGCGTTCAAGAGGTCGATCGTAAGCCCCGATACCGCGCCTGTGACCGTGTTGGAGGCGCTGTTGACCGCGATGCCGTTTACGGTAAGAGATGCATCGCTTCCGCTGGCCGTGATGCCGCCTGTATTGTCGCTGTTGCCGCTCGCGCCGCTTGCGGTGATTGCAGAAAAGGAAAAGACGCCGCCGGTATCGCCGGAGGTGGAGACGGTGAAGCTCCCAGCACTGCCGGAGGTATTGCTGGCCAGGCTCAACATGGACCCGGAGGCATCCGTGACGATAGACGCCGTTACCCCCAGCCCTGCAGCGTTGATCTGGGTTTGCAGGTCGCTCAGCGTCTCTCCGCTGCTGACGGTGAATGCCGTCCCGTTGATCGTGATGGTCTCCCCAGAGGGCAGCGTGGAAGAGGAGCCGGCTAAGGCGCTGGAGACAGCGGTGGCCGTCGTCGCCAGGCTGTTGACCACCACAGTCGTCTCTCCGCTTGCAACCCCTGAGCCCGCTGTCGCTGAAACCAGGCTGGGGTCCGTGGAGGTGACAGTCGTCGAAGAAAAAGGTCCGGTCTGCGAATTGAGCGATTGAAGATCACTCTCCACGTTGTTGACACCGTCTTCAATCGAGGTCAGCGCTGATGACTGGCTCTCCAAGGTGCTGATCTGATTTTCCCAGACGTTTTCAGGCTGCTCTGCCGCCTGGACGGCAGAGTTGACCGCGTCGGTGACATCGATTCCCGCCGTGGAGGCTCCCATGGCAGCCTCCAGAATGCTGCTGAGGTCAATCGGTGAGGAACTCGAGGACGACAGATCAGAGAGCAAAGAGCCGAGCGAAGTGGAGGAACTCATAGGCGTCTTCCTTTCAAGCGTTCTGATTTTCTGCCCACTCGGAGCAGGCGCGCCGGATTGTTTGCGGTGAGGCAGAAGCCTGATGCAAGGAGCCAGGGAGCGAAAAGGTCATGCATGGGCGTTGGAAGAGATTGGCATCAAAGGTCTGTGGAATCGAACTTGCACTCTATCTATCGGCACAGAAGGGCAAAGGATTCAGATCGATGGAAACTTCTCCCAGACAGAGGAATGGGGTGGCGCACGGTTTGGCGCCACCCCATTCGATGAAGAATCAACTACGGGATGTTCTGGACAAGCTTCAGCACGTTCTGTTCCGCAGTTTGGGCTTGAGAGAGCGCGGCCATACCGGTCTGTTCCAAAACGTCGTACTCGGTCATGTTCGAGACGGTCTTGCCTACGTCCGCATCCTGAACGCTGTTCTGGGCGCTGCTGAGGTTTTGGACCTCGGTGCTTTCCACCCCCTCGTCCGCCGTCAATTGGTTGACCGATGACCCAATGGATCCCTCTTGGGCAGAGACAGCGTTGATGGCCGAGGTAATGGCGGTCAGCGCACTCTGCGCGTCGGTGGTCGTCAGCAAGCTGGCGCTGCCAAGGCCCAGTGAATTTGCAGATACGGCTGCAATATCCACCTGCGTGTTGATCGCCCCAGAGCTGGTGCCGTCGCTGGTGAAGATGGTGACGTCGTTGGCGCCACCGCCGGTGCCAGGCGTATCGGTCGCGGTTACCGCGCTGGAATCCGCGCTATCCGCGATGACCAGGTTGCCGCTGGCATTGATGCTGGCGCTCAGCGTGGAAGGAATGGTTCCGGTGATGGCCACGGTTCCACCACCAGTGTAGCTGGCGCCGGACGCGGCATCATTGATGGCTGTCACCAGATTTCCAACTGTGGATCCAGCCGCCGCGGTGAAGGTCAAGGTGTTGCCTGTGCCGTCGGTGACCTCAATCTTCTCGCCAGCCTGCAGAGCCGTGCTGTCCGTCAACCCGGTTGACGTGCTCACGGCCGTGCTGCCGGTGGTGGCGGTTCCAGCCGTTTCGGTGAACCCAGCGCCCGGGAGCGCGGCAGTTCCACCCATGGTGCCTGTGGTGGTGCTGGTGCCGAAGACAGCCGTTCCGTTGAAGTTGGTGGTTGTGCCGATCTCGTTGATGTTGGTCAGGATCGACTGCAGTTCCGTGTTCGCAGCCGCGCTCTGAGCGGTGGTAAGGCCGCCGTTTGCGGCCTCCGTGGCGATTGTAACCGCCTGGTTGAGAAGCGTGGCGACTTGCGAGAGAGCGCCGTCGGCGGTCTGCAGCAAGCCAACTCCGTTGGATGCATTGGTGGTGGACTGGTTGAGGGCTGCGATGTTGGCTCCCAAACCGTCGGCGATTGAGAGACCCGCTGGGTCGTCCGCACCGGAGTTGATGCGCAGTCCGGTGGAGAGTTGCTGCAGGGAGCCTTGAAGGTTGGTCTCTGTGGAGGACAGCGCATCTTCCGCAATCAGAGAG
This sequence comes from Acidobacteriota bacterium, assembly GCA_021819585.1. GTDB lineage: Bacteria > Acidobacteriota > Terriglobia > Terriglobales > Acidobacteriaceae > Granulicella. Next base: position 7,479 of record JAKAQS010000097.1, on the reverse strand, counting down.
GATGTTTGATTCAGAACGCTAATCATGGGTTTGTTGCTCCTTATATCGAATTCCGCCTGCACCGAACCTGTCTCTTCCTGCGAAGGACCAGAATCGTTACTTGGAGCAGGTGGTGATCTATTCCGTGCAATCTATCGGCATCTCGGATGGTGATTCTAGTTGGAAGATCAATTCTTTTTGTCGGCATCGAGTCCTTCCACACCAGGCAATGTGCTTCAGGCGTGAAAGGCATGACGGGCACGAGAGGAGATTCTGCGCAGAGCGAACGCCTATGGAGCACACATTGCGGAGGAGGAGAAAATGGCGCTGGAATTTGGACGGGTGAAGAGGAGTGTCGAAAGAAATGAAGGTTCGCAGAAGGGAGTGGATTGGCCATCTGCTGCGCATCACACAGCGCAAAGTGAAAGTGTTTGGCAGATTCATCGGATCGTAGACAATGAAGTCTCCGGTGATATCGAGATCAGAGCGTGATGCAGGAGGAACGGTTCATAAGAATTCGCTTGTCGAGCACTCGGCAGAGTTCCACCCCAACGCTCTGACGGATGTATGGAAGTGCAATTCGTCGCCCACTTGGAGATGATCGCGGCCAGCCTGGCTCCCAGAGACGCTCTCCGCTATGAATCTGCGTTCATTGCGATCTCTTCCGCGAGCTGTGAATGTTGAGGAAGAGCCTTACCCGCACCACGGATGCTGATCGTTGAGGATCGTCTGTTCGTTTTCATCCAGTTCTCATCAATGCAACACGAGATGTTGGTCGCCAGTTTGAAAGGAAGTAGAACCTTCGCCGAACCTCCGCTCGATTTCGTTGGTTCGAATCAACACCCTTGGTTGGAAGAGTGTCTACGATTGAGACAGTAATCGAGATGCTGCAACAAAAGATGGTTAAATCGAATCGAGCCGATTCGAACCGGGGTTATGATGGGGCTGTTGGTGAGGTCCGCAGCGTATGACACAATTCGCGTATCGTTATCCAAGATTCATGATTGATCTTCCAGTTGACTTCATCCAGCCGGAAGGCACGCTCTCGGGCAGGAGTTCGGACATCAGTTCTACTGGGATAAAGGCGTTGTTCCCTCGCCCTCTGGAGCGGAACTCTCGCGGAAGGATCGTGGTGTCCTACGCAGGCCGTTCGATTGATCTTCAGGCGCGAGTCGTCTACAGCGGATCCGAGTCAAGTGGTTTGGAGTTTGTCTGCGAAACGCCAGAGCAGCAGGACACGATCTCCAATCTTATCGATGCTGTGGCGGAATGTCAGCATCGCGGGGTGGTGATTTCGATGTCCAGCCGGTGTCGAGTTGAGAGTGGACAGTTCAGATAGGAACGTCTGCCGGCCGGCTTCATGGGTGTGTTTGGATCCGCGGTCGGCTCTGTTTCGAAGAAGCTTCTGGTGCATCTCCGTGTAACCGATTCACAGAGAGATGCATCTCCATCGTCTCTGAAGGATGGCTACGGATCGAGAGGGCGAGATCGCCTGTAGGAATCGGTCACGAGAAGTGGTGCAGGATCTCCTGTGCGCTGCGCCTTGCTTCCGGCATCGTCCACTGTTTTCTTAATTAGGTGACGGCAGGGTATTCGACAGGTTAAGGTTGTTGGGAAGAGGAACCTCCGCACTCTTGACTACCAGGTACTGAACAATCAGAGTGACTCTGCGATTGGAAGGATCCAGTGGTTGCTTGGGTAACCGCAGATGCTGATCGCCGAAGCCACGCACCTGAGAGACCTGATCGGGCCGCAGTCCATCGTGCTGCATGATTCTCCTGGCCGCATTAGCCCGGTCGCAGGACAGATCCCAGTTGTCGTAGGCCTGGTTTCCGGAGTAGGGCTTCGCATCTGTATGCCCTTCAATGGAGATCTTGTTGGGCAGTTTGCCCAACTCCGGGGCTAAAACCAGGAGCAGGGTCTGAAGAGCCGGCGTGGGCGCTGATCTGCCCAGCTTGAAGAAGGTTCCCTTGGCGGACTCCATCAGTTCAATGCGCAGACCCTCCGGTGTGATCGTAATCTCAATCTGGTTCTTGAGCTTGTTGAGGGGATCGATCCGTTCGATCGACTTGAGGATCTGCTCCTTCAGCTTCTCCATGTCCTGTTTGTTCTCAATTGCCGCAGGCTGCTGGATAGGGAACTGCGAGGTTCCGATCATCTTGGTGATGCCGTGCGGATCCCGGAAGTATCCGCCCACGGCCGTCTGCACTTGTTTGCTCGAGTTCAGCAGCCAGAGCACAATGAACAGGGCCATCATCCCGGTCACGAAGTCGGCGTAGGCCACCTTCCAGGCGCCGCCGTGGCGGCCGCCGTGGGAGGACTTTTTCTTGATGATGATGATCTCTGGTGTCTCTGTCACAGCGCCGATCCTTCCGAAGAGCAGGAGTGCCTTGTGTTCGTTCTCTCGTGCAAGAGAGGATCAGCCTCTTCCTTCGACGTGTTCGTGGTGGTTAAGGCGGTTCCAGGATTGCTGTCCTCTCAAGCCATCCTCCAGTCGATACGACCAACAGGAAGCAGCGGCATGGAACATACTCAAGACAGGTTCATCGATCCTGGAACCGCTCTCGGCTTCTGTTACTCCCAGATCCGAACGTGAAGCGCAGCCTTCGGCAGGCATCTGTCTTCTCTGTTGCCATGGGCTTGCTTCTCAAGCGGCCACAGCGGTAACAGGAACGGCTTCATCCTTCTTGCGGCAGGCCTTTTCAACCTCCTGAAAACTGGGCCGTAGATGTTCGGGGATGGCGCGCCGAGCCATCTCGATGGCCAGAATGGGAGACATGCCCTTTAAAAACGAAAGCATAACGACACGCAGGACGTGATAGTAAGCAAGTTCTTCGTCGGCCAGCTTGGCGACGCTGGCGGCGAGGGGACCCACAACTCCGTAGCACATAAGGATGCCGAGGAAAGTCCCTACCAGGGCGGCAGCGACCTTCTTCCCAATCTCTTCGGGAGGGCCGCCCAGCGCGCTCATCGCAATGACGATTCCAAGAACGGCCGCAACGATGCCGATACCCGGCATGGCGTCAGCCATGGTGGCCAGCGCAGCCGAGGGGGTGATGGCGTCGGCATGATGGATCTCCAAGTCCAGCTCCATCATCCTGTCGACATCGAAGGGCGTGGCGCCGCCAGTAACTGCCATGCGCATCGTGTCACACACGAAACACAGAGCGTGATGGTCTTTCAGAAAGGCCGGGTGCTTGGTGAACAGAGGGCTCTTCTCTGGTTCCTCAATATCATTTTCGATTCCGACCATCCCCTCTTTTCTCGCCTTGTTGAAGAGATGGAACATCATGCGCAGCGAGTCGATGTAATGTTCTTTCTTGAAGGGCGATCCGCGGAGCACCCGGACGAGGCTCAATGCAATTTTTTTCAACACATGGAACTGGTTTCCGGCGATCAAGGTTCCCAGGGCGGCTCCGCAGATGATGATGAACTCCGATGGCTGAAGAAGCACGGCCACCGGTCCCTTTTCCAGAAGAAATCCCGTCAGGATCGCAGCAAAGACGATAATCGTTCCAATGATGGAAGCCATAGTTTCCGAGCCTTCTGGAGCCTTCAGCCGGAGCTGTCCATTTTACCCTCGGGAAGACCATGGGCGGGATGGGAATAGGCCAATTCAGGTCTCGGTTTCTATCGGCAGTTTGCGGATGGAGTTCTAGGCGGCACAGCCAGAATGGCGTCCGAATCAGTTTTCCAGGCAGGAGGGTGATCTATCCGTAGGAAAAGGATCAGCGAAGGGGCCGCTGTGTAGCAGCTTTGTCGACCACGACCAGGTCAACCCGCCGGTTCAGCCTCCGGCCCGCTGCGGTGGAGTTGCTTGCGATCGGCCGGTAGGGACCGTAACCCGCGACCGAGAGCCGGCTGGGATCCAGATGGGAAGTGTGCAGCAGGAGCATCAGAACCTGCACGGCGCGGGCGGTGGAGAGCTCCCAGTTGGAGCGAAACCGAGCATTGTGAATGGGGCGATCGTCCGAATGACCCTCCACCCGGAGAGGAAAGCTGTATGGGGCGAGAATCCCCGCCATCTGCCGAATCTTTTCGGCCGCCCCGGGTTCGAGCGTTGCTTCTCCGCTGGCAAAGAAGCCAATCTCGTTCAGACGAATGACCAGACCCTCCGGCGTGGCGCCGATCGAGACCTCTCCACTCTGGATCTCCTTGCCGATTGCCGCTCCAAGTTTCTTTTGCAACTGCTGGATGCTCTCCGAGCTTCGGCTCGGAGAATCCATCGGTGTGGATGTCGGCTGGATTGACTGCGCATCCGCTCCGTCCGAAGCTCCTTTGACGCCAGGTCCGCCTGTTGCCGCAGGATGAGCGGAGAGCCTGGGCGGGGAAGCCTCTGTGCTGCCTCGACTGGAGATTGGAGCCGGATTCTGGAAGCCAAAATGAATTGCTTCGGAGATCTCGGGAACGGAGTGGCCATTCCGATGGATGGACGCGAAAAGAACCACAAAGAAGGCGAAGAGGAGGGTGATGAAGTCCGCATAGGATACCATCCACCGGTCACGGCTGTTGGGTTCTTCGATGGCTCTGTGTCTTCTCACTGCCCGATTACCTTCAAATAGGGCCGTGGCGTTTCGACGCCAAAGCTGTTTAGCCGCTGCTCCAGGGCGCGCGGATGCACGCCTTCAACGATGGCCAGAACGGCCTCCAGGGTCATCTCCTGCACCACCTGTTTCTCCCGGATGATGATTCTCAGCTTGCCCGCCAGGGGCAGAAAGAACAGATTGGCCGCGCCGACTCCATAGATCGTGGCCACAAAGGCGACAGCAATCCCCTTACCCACATCATTCATGTTCTGCAGCCGCTGCATCACCTGGATCAGCCCCAGCACAGCCCCAATGATTCCGAAGGTCGGAGCGAATCCCCCCGCGGCATCGAAGACCTTGGGGATGCGCTCGTTCTTTTCGCCCTCGTACTCAAGCTGCAACTCCATCATCTTGCGGAGATCTCCGGGTTTCACCCCGTCGATGGCCAGCATGAGGCTCTCGCGCAGAAATGGATCCTGAATCTTCGTCAGCTCCGTATCCAGGGAGAGAAGCCCCTCCTTGCGCGCCTTGTAGGCGTAGCGCAGCAGATGCTGTGCCAGGGAATCCGACATGGGATGTCTTTTGAGCACCACGTCCTTTAGCTGGGCCAGAGCCTGGGCCAAGACACGTGCCGGGAACTGGATGAGCACCGCGCCCAGAGTGCCTCCCAGAACGATCAGCGCTGCCGCGGGTTGGAGAATCTGGGTGGGAGTGCCTCCTTCCAGAGCGGACCCAAACCCGATTCCGAGTAGGCCGATTGCAATTCCGAAGACCGTATTCTTATCCAGCGTCATTCGTCCTATTCCTCGTCAACAGCAGAACTCCGGGGTGGGCAGCTCGTCCGCTGTATCACCCGGAGCGTACGAGGTTGGAAGCTGCACGTTGCCGGCCAATGCGGAGAGGCGGCGTGGATCCTGGCCTTCTCGGCCCGGCTGGGCCGCTTGAAGCCGGCTCAGCGCAAGCTTCGGCAGGGGCGGACTCCATCCATTGTTTTCTTCTGCTTGCGGTCCCACCGATCGGTTGCGCCACGTCTCCTGCCGGTGCGCCTTCAACAGACTCATGGCCCCTCCTTTTGAGTGGGGTGATGCCGCCGCCTCCGGCCTCGCCGGTAGGCAAACGCTGGGCAGCTTTTGCCCAGCTTCCCGGCGAAAGAGGGCGCGATCTGCCCAGGAAAGAACCGTGCGTCCTGGCGAGAAGTGCTGACGGCTCCCACGCAGGAGGACTCGTCAGGTTGGGACTTACCGGGGACGACCGAAGTCTCGGAGAAGACAGGTGGAGGCGCATCTCCCTCGGCTCGCTGCCTGCTATGTTCGATGATCGGCCAAAATTCCTTTTCCTGATAGCAAGACGGATCAGGGAGCAGCCGATAAATTGCATGTGCCAGCTCCGTCCGCAACCTTGGCGGCCCGCAACGCTGAAGATGCGCAGCGAAGACGGATGGAAGATGGGGGGAAGGCAATATGGATCTACTTCTGGTTGATGACAGCAAAACCATGCGGATGCTTGTGCATCGAGCCATTCGCCAGGCGGGCTACCGGAATCTGACCGTATGTGAAGCCGGCAACGGGGTCGAGGCGCTGGAGAAGGTAAGAATGGAGAAGCCGAAACTGATCCTCTCAGATTGGAACATGCCCGAGATGTCTGGAATTGAGTTTCTGCGCGCTCTGCGCGAGGCCGCGAACCAGACGCCGCTGGGGTTCATCACCTCGGAGTCATCCAGCAAGCTGCGCGAGATCGCCATGAGACACGGCGCCAGCTTCCTGATCGTAAAGCCTTTCACGACCGAGGATGTTCAGGCTGCTCTGGACCCCATCCTGGGAGGAAATTGAAGATGCCGGAACCCTCAGCGAAGAACATGACCCAACTCTTCACCGAGCTGGTCGGGCGTGCGGTGACCTTCTCTCCGCCGGCTTCGGCGGCTCCGTCTCCGGCCAAGCAGATCTACGCCGTGTATCAGATCAAGCCGATGGACTCCATCCGCGTCATCCACGCCGATGCCATGTTGCTGGCATCTATGGCGGGCGCGTTGATCGGTCTGCCCTATGAGGGGGTCAAGGAACGGATGGCGGACGCCAGGGTGGATGAAGGATTGGCCGATGCGCTCCGGGAGGTGATGAATATCGCTTCACGGCTCGTATCGATCGAGCATCGCGCCGTGTTCAAGGCGATCTACGAGGACGCTCGCATGCTTCCAGCCGAAGCCCTCGGAGTCCTCCGCGACCCTTGCTATGCAAGCCACTTCGAGGTACGCGTGGATGGCTATCAGGGTGGGAGATTCTCGTTATTGGCGCCCTATTAGAGCGCCTTCCGCGCGCCGGAGATCTTCCCGGCGAGGCGTGGCGCAGCATCTTCCTTGGGGGGAGACACGAGGGGAGATTTGGGTCGCGATTCACCAAAACTCTCTGCTGTGCAGTCCGTCCTGCTCCACTCTTTTGAGAACTACGCTTCCTGCGCAGCCAGCTCCATCCTTGGCTCCGCTTTTCTTCTATAGGGCCAGAGTGCTGCTTACAATCCCAACGCCACCCACGACCAGCTCGCGGATGGGTTGTGAACTCTCCGGAGCAGGTTCTCCGCGGATTTTGGCCGGTCTTGGGTCAATCGGACGGTTTGCATGGTTCTTCAGAATGGCTCGGTTTGGGGTCGATTCCTCCGCCGTCAAGGTGAAGAAGCTGTAACTTTGCAGTCACGATTTCGGGTGAGAACGGCTTCATGATGTACACGTTGGCCCCGACGATGAGCGCTTCCGCCATCTGGTGGCTCTCAGTTTCGCTGGTCACCATCATTACGGAAATCTGAGCAAACTCTCGCTGGGCGCAAAGGGCCTTGACGAACTCCAGACCATGCATCTCCAGAGTGTCCCAGTCGGCCAGAATCATGGAGATGCTGGATCTCTCCCGCTTCATCACCTGTAGCGCCTCCAAGCCATTGCCGGCACGGACTGTCTCAAATCCTCTCCGCATCAGAATTTTCGACA
>JAKAQS010000002.1 GCA_021819585.1 Acidobacteriota bacterium | reverse complement strand
GGGCTAAGTGCTCCGCGTAGAAGCGGAGCGCTTCCCGGCACGTGCCGGGAAGGTTGATATAGGGGGTCATCTTCATTGCGTTCAACCTCCTTGCATAACGGAAACTTCCGGCCCGGCCGGCGTGGATCGGTCGGGAGAGAGCGCTTCAACCGGAGCCAGGCGCAACCCCGGCCTCGCTCAGCGGCCTGCCCAGGGAAGACGCAGCAGCAGTCCGTTTCGACACATCCCCCTTGGCAAGAGCAGGGGAGGGCGCTCAGGAACGCATCGCCCCAAGCAGCCGTTTCAGTGCCGACCAGCGGGCCCCCAGGCCCTTGCCATACAGCGCCTGGACCAGGCCGGCATAAGCCTCGGCGTCCAGGCTCCGCGGGGCGTTCAGATGCAGCTTCACACCCCCGCGCTGCACCAGCAGCGTCTTCACCGCGGTCATCTCCAGCAGACCCTCGGCGCCGCGCGTCACGCCATAGCCACTCTCTCCGCGGCCGCCGAAGGGCGCCCGTGGATCCGCCGTAGGCACAATGATGTCGTTGATCAGCAGCGAGCCGGCGTCCAGCATGCCGCCCAGCAGGCGCGCCATCTTCTCCTTCCCGCGGTCGCAGAAGATGGCGACCGTCAGGCCGTAAGCGCACTTTGCATACAGCTCTGGAACATGCAGCATCGACTCCGCCTCAATCAACGAGATCACCGGAGCAAAGAGATCACTGCAGGCAACCGCCATACCAGCGGAGGCCCGGTCCACCAGCAATGGCCGCTGCGCCTGGGGCTGAAACGCGCCCCTGAGTTCAGCGCCCTGACTCACCGCCTCGTCCAGAACCGCGCGCAGGCGCTGCGCGGTTCCTTCCTCCAGCGTTACGGCTGGGACCGCGGCCAGCGCCGCGTCCAGCAAAGGCCGTAGTGCGGCCATGGTTGTGGGTGTGGCAAACAGGCGGCGCGGAGACATACACACTGCGGCGCCGTTCAAGCGCAAGCCAAACGCCACGGTTCTGGCTACCTCATGCAGGTCAGCCGAGGGGGTCACCACGATGGCGTCGGCTCCGGAGAGCTCCATCACCGCCGGTATGGCACACTTCGCCAGCATCTCCAGCAGGTGATGCCCGGTCCGGGAAGATCCCGTAAATACCACCTTGTCTGGGTGCGTGGCCAGAGCGTCTTGCGCCGCCGCCACGCTCTCTTCGGTCACCGCAAGCGTTCCCTCGGGCAGCCCGGAATCGGCTAGCGCTCGCGCCACCAGCAGTGCTACGGCTCTCCCGCCCACTCCCGGCTTCCAGGTGACCCGGTTGCCGGCAGCGAGCGCCTGCAAGACCTGCGACCCGGGGATGTAAAGAGGAAAGTTGGAAGGACCAATGACCAGCACATGGCCCAGCGGAACTCGCAGAATCTCCGTAGCCAACCCGGTCAGCCACAAAGGTCTCCCGCTCCGGCCCAGTCTTCTCGGAGAGAGAATTCGCGCCGCGTTGCGCTCCAGAAACCTGCATCCTGCCAGCAGAGGAAGGAGTTCCGTGGTCAACGTATCGCTCTTGCTGCGGGCCAGGTGAGGCGAGATCGCCTCAGGAAACTCCTGTGCGCGCTCGGCCATCAGTCCTCGCGCGGCGCGCAGGACGCGCATCCGTCTGGCCACCGGCAGCGCTGCCCAGCGCTGAGGGCCGCTGTCTGGCGAAGGAATCTGATGCAACGAGCAGATTCCCACTGGAGGTAAGGATGGCGGCGGCTGCGGCGGATCTTCCCCAGTCGGTGCAGCGACGCTCACCATGCGGTTCTCGGGCTGAGATTCATGATTCATGACAAACTCCCGGATCCATCGCCAGGCTCCGTCTCGGAGCGGGGCCGCGAAACCATCCGTCAGAGCATCCTGCGAAGAACGCTTCGCACTCGCTCCGCAACCATGCCGGAGACGATGTGGCTGGAGGAGTCGCCGCCGGGTGCGCGGCCGGCCTGCTCCTGGAATGCCTCGAAGTTCGATGGCACGGTTTCCTCGGTCAGGATCATCAGGGCAAGACCAAAGATAGCACCCTGCTCCTGGGTAGCGGCGGGATAAAATTCGGCCAAGGCTCCGTAGGCTGCTCCAGCCAATGCGCCGACTCCCCACCGAATGGTCTTGTTTGTCCTCCTGGGCTGGCTTGGCTCCAGGCCAAGCCCAGCTTGCTTTTCCGCAGGCGCCTCATCCCATGTGGGTTCCTCGGCATGGCGCGGAGGGTAGATGATCTCCACGGCAGCCTGTGCCGCCGTTGCCGCCAGACCAGCCACCAAGCCGGCCACCAGACCCTTGACCAGCGAGCGCTCTGACTCAATCTCACTCACCGCATCCCTCCGCCGCACTCGCCATCGCGCCCCTGCATCCACCCCAGCTCTCCCGGTCAGCCCTCTCCATATCGCTCACAACGCTCAGCGCTGCGTCTCTTACGAACGCACGCGAGAGTCTGGTGGCAGCCATAAAAGTGGTCCCTTCGCTCGGCGAATCAACCTGCTCCATCCGGATCTGCGCCAATGCGATCGGAGCCCTGGAGATTCGATGCGGATCGAGGGCCATGCAGGCTGGACAGAGAGGTTTGGACATCCGCGGGACGAGGTCGAAGACTTCTCATGCTTTGACGGAAACATCTTCATCCTCAAAAGGCCGCAGTTGGCTCTGGTTGGGCGGCGCCGTCATCAAGCTGGTTACGAACAGGCTGAGCAGCGAAACCATCAGCGCCGGCACGATCGCATCGGTCGCCGCCAATCCTGCGGGGAGATGCGGCGTCATCCAGTCCCAGCTTACCGTGATCACTGTGCCCGCTGCGATGCTGGCCACGGCTCCCTTCCCCGTAGCCCGCGGCCAGAAAAATGCCGCTAGAATCACCGGGGTAAGGGCTGCGGAGTATATCGTATACGCGTAGAGCGACTTCTGCAGCACGGAAGTTGTCCCCAGCGACTGATAGAGCGCCCACGCCCCCAAGCCCCCCACCATCAGGCGGCTGATTAGCAGCACCTCCCGGTTGCCCGCTTCGGGTCTCAAATAGCGCACAAAGAGATCGTTGACCAGGTTGGTTGCGGGTGAAAACAGATAGTTGTTCGCGGTGGAGACCACTTTGGCAAAGATCGCCCCTACCAGCAGAGCCCCCAGGATTGCCAGGGGCTTTGATCCGGACAGCGCTCCGCTCCAACCACCAAAGGCATGAATCGCCGTATAGGCCAGCACTTCGCGCGGCCTGGCCAGTACCTCTCCGCTCTTGAACAGCGCCGAACCCACCACCGCGATGGCCACAATGATCGACTCCAGAATCACCGTGCCGATGATCCATCCCACAGTGGCCCGCCGCGCCGTCTCCTCGCTTCTGGCCGAAAAGAACTTCTGATACATGGATTGATTGCCCAGCATCAGAAGGCAGGTGGGCAGGAAGATTGCAAACGCCGACTGCACCTCCTGCGGCGCCCCTCCGGGGATGGCCGGCGCAGTGTAGTAGCTGCGAAAGGGACGCAGGTCGCCAAAGACCCGAAAGTGCGAAGCCGGCAGGGCTGCCCGCACTTGACTCCAACCGCCGCCCAGGTGAATCAGTACGGGCAGGGCTACGATCATGGTGAACGTCGCCAGCAGGCCGATCACCACGTCCATGTAGGCCACCGAACTCATCCCCGCAATCGCCGTAAATACGCTGACAAAGCAAGCCAGAATCACCTGCCCGCTGCGCGCTGTAACCTGGGGAAAGACCATGTGAAGGATATCGCCGCCGCCGATGAACTGGTAGCTGGTGATGGCGGTGTAGGTGAACAGAACGGCGATCACTCCCAGCACCCGCGCTGTCTGGTTATAGCGCAACTCCAGTAAGTCCGGAATCGTAAACCGCGCGAACTTTCTCGCTCGCGGCGCAATGAAGTAGATCAGCAACAAGCCGGCCCATCCCCCGCCCGCCTGCCATAGCGCGGCAAAGCCATGCTTGTAGGCATTCTCCGCCCCTCCCAGCAGGGAGCCTGAGCCAATCCAACTGGCGAGCAGCGTGAACACCAGCACAAAGGCTGAGAGCGAACGCCCCGCGACCAGGTAGTCCGCCTTGGTCTTCACGCTGCCCAGCCTGGCCAGCGACACACCCAGCAACGTCAGAACAATAAGGCCGAGGACGATAGCGTATAAGATCATGCGTGCGCCAATTCTATCCGAGCCGCGCATCGCTTGCGTCCCCCACCAGGGCAGCCTCCCTCTGACGAACTCTTGGAAATCGCCGCTTTGACCGCAATCAAAGAATTGTGGAAAAATCGCTCAAAATACGTTAGGCGTGCCCAAAGTACGCCTGCAACGATCGGGGAGACATGAGGAAAAATCCTTGGCTTCGCTTTAACCCGGATGGTCCTTATGTCCTGGACGAGGACAAATCGAATGTGCGTCGGTGCAACGAGTTCGTTTCGGCCCCGGACCGAAAGATCATTGAGCGAACGATTCCCGAGCCGTTTATCGGGAACCCGGCTCAGCACGTATCTTGCTGTCGGGGCTCAATCCCGGTCATTCGCCAAAGGACCTCGTTTGGCACGAACGCCAGGACTTCAAACGGTCAATGATTCGGAACCTCAGACACGAGACTCAGCCGTTTCCGTTTTACCCACTGAATCCGGTGTTCAAAGACAGCGGCGCTGGAGAGTGGTGGCGGAATAGGACTAAAAGACTACAGTCGGCTGCAGGCATAAGCGATGAACTCTTTGCCCAAAGACTTTTCGTCATCGAATGGTTTCCTTATCACACCAAGAAGTCGCCCTGCAGAGCACGCCGTCTGAGCGGACCAGATGGAGTTCTGTGTGAATCGCAGCGCTACTCCTTCGAACTCGCGCAGGATTTCTTGAACCGGAACATTCCTGTGCTCCTGATGCGCTCCAGAAAGGAATGGGCTGCTGTGGACAATCGATTTGATGGTATCCCGTCTCTCAATAGCCCGCAATGCAGTCATATCAGCCCCGGAAATGTTGATCGGGAGCCCTGCAAGAGAGTCTTCCAGAGACTCGTGACTGCACTGAAAAGTTAGCTCATTGCGCATAGCTGGAAACAGGATAGAGCGCCGGGAACCAACGCTCGACAACAGCGACCGGAAATCCAAGACGCACTCTGGCCACATGGCTTGGCGATACCAGCAGGCCCGTATCCAGCAGCTTCGACACGACTGTGCGAGCCATTCGTTCCTTGTAGCCCGTTAGCGAGGGAGCCTGTCCCCGCTCAAACTCGCCGGCAAGCAGAGCCTCACGCAGCAAAGGAAAGCTACCCTTTGGAAGTCGGCCCGCGCCTGTCTCGTCTTCGACATAAAGCTCCATTCGGCGAAGCAACTCCTTCGGCTGAAGGACTGAACTCATGTACCTCACTTGATCGTTCGAGACGCGCAAGAAGAAGTGGCAGAAGGCATCCAGAGCCGCTTGCGAGAGATTGCCGCGCCCGTCCAGATCACCACGACGCGAATCATCCGCAGCCATCAGCAAGGCCTTGTAATCGCCAACATTCCGAGCGAGACCTCGCGCCACGGACCAGAGGCTATTGCCGACGCCCAGGCGGCGTAGCAGAGCGTGTGACATCAATCGCGCCACGCGACCATTGCCATCGTAGAAAGGGTGAATCCAGAGAAAGCGGTGATGGGCTGCCGCGACGGCAGCCACCTGTCGCACCTTCGAGAGACTCTGCGGACTGTATACATGCTCGAAGCGTTGCAGGAACTCAGAAAGCATCGCAGCCGGTGGAGGGAGGTGACGGCCGACCACGACCTCCCCATCCCGTAGCGCCCCAGGCGTGAGCTGTATGCGGCGCGTGGTCTCGGGATCTTCCACCCAGAGCAGCTCATCCGGCAGGCGACGGCAGAACTCGCGATGAAGCCAGACCGCATATGCCGATGACGCAGGGAAGTCTTTCGGATCCTCGCCTTCGTCGATTGCCTTCTGGACCTCGATGTGCGCGACCGCTTCGATCTGTAGGGCTCTCTTGCGAGGTTCAGTCGAGTAGTCTTTATGCAAAGCGCGGTCGATGTCATGCGGATGTGTATCATGCCCTTCGATGAGGTTTGAGTAGTAGCAGTTCATCGAACGAACCAGGCTGCCGACTGATTCGGTCACGATGGGGTGCGTCTGACCCGCCAAGGCATTCGCGTTTGAGATCAGGTCAAACGCCATGTCTTCTAACGCTTTGCCATCGGACGGGAGCATCGGCTCCATCCACGAAGGCAAGAAAACGGGTTGTCTTTTTGCCGGTTCCATCTACAAATCAAATCTTACAAGATATTGGATTTATAGTCATTATTGGCCTTCATGTTGCCGGTATTATTGCCGGTTCGGGCGCCGGTGAATCCTCCCCGCCAACGCTGTCTCTCAACCTTCCTTCAGTGTTAATCTCCCTCAAGGAGCAAATGAACCATGTCGATCGTTCGCCGCATCTCCCTGGCCGTACTCAGCGCATCCGCCATTGCTGCCGCTGCGCAGTCCACCCCCATTACCCTTGCGGTCGATCTCACCGATGCTCCCCGCAAGATGTTGCACGCCGCTGAGACCATTCCGGTTCCTTCCAGCTCTCAGCCCACGCCGATGACTCTTGTCTATCCCGAATGGATTCCCGGCGAGCACGGTCCTACCGGTCCCCTCATCAACCAGGCCGGCTTCACCATCACCACCCCCAGCGGCCAGAGCGTGAAGTGGGAGCGCGATCCGGTGGACATGTACAGCTATCACATCACGGTTCCAGCAGGGGTCTCCCAACTGGATGTCAAGATGGACTTCCTGGCCACTGGAGCCGGCAACTTCACGGAGGGCGGTTCTACCAGCGCCAATCTCGCGCTGCTGAGCTGGAACACGGTTCTGGTCTATCCGCTCAACGGAGACATCGCGCACACCAAGGTGAATGACATCATGGTCTCGCCCTCCATCACTATCCCCGCGGGCTGGCGCTTCGGAACGGCGCTGGAGCCCACCGGAGGCGCTACGGAGACCTCCTCGCATGTCGTCTTCCAGACAGTGTCCTTGTATCAGCTCATCGACTCGCCCGTCCTTTCAGGCCGCTACTTCCGGGAGATCGATCTGGCTCCGGACGTTACCCCCAAGCACTACCTTGATCTGGCCGGTGACGGTCCAGAGGATCTGGCTCTCTCCCAGCAGCACATCGACCAGTTTTCCAAGCTGGTGCGCGAGACCGGAGTTCTTTACAACTCCCGCCATTACACCTCCTATCATTTCCTGGTTACGCTCTCGGACCAGGTTGCGCACTTTGGTCTCGAGCACCATCAGTCCTCCGACGACCGCGTCCCGGAGAAGACCTTCATCGATGAGGGTATGTTCGCTGAGGCGGGTGATCTGCTGCCGCACGAGTTTACCCACTCCTGGAACGGCAAGTACCGCCGGCCCGCCGGTCTGGCCACTGACAACTACCAGGAACCCATGAAGGGTGATCTGCTATGGGTCTATGAGGGACTGACCAACTACCTGGGCGACGTTCTCGCCGCCCGTTGCGGCATCTGGAGTCCCGAGGTCTTCCGCGATCGGCTCGCCACGATTGCGGCCAACCTGGATGATGCCCGCCCGGGGCGAACCTGGCGCGATTTGCAGGACACCGCGACTGCCGCGCAGATCCTCTACAACGCCGGAGGCGCCTATGACAACTGGCGCCGCAACGTGGACTACTACAACGAAGGCGACCTGCTTTGGCTGGAGGTTGACGAGACCATCCGCGCCAAGACCAAAGGCAAGAAGAGCCTGAACAACTTTCTAGCAGCCTTTGAGGGTCTGGGCGGCAATACCCCGCCTGAGGTTGTGCCGTACACCTTTGAGGACATCGTCAACGGCCTCAACGCCGTTGTTCCCAACGACTGGGCAACCTTCCTGCGCACCCGGTTGGACGCCAACCAGCTTCATGCGCCGGAGATGGCGGGCATCAACGTCCTCTCCGGCTACCAGTTGGTCTACACCGACAAGCCCAACTACTGGTCGCAACTGAATGAGAGCGATGGTCTGGACGCAACCTACTCGCTCGGCTTCACGGTGAGCGCCAACGGCACGGTGGGCGACGTCATCGTCGGCGGCGTCGGCTACAACGCGGGCCTGGCGCCCGGCTTCCAGATCATCGCCGTCAACGATCGGGCTTTCACCCCTGGCCTGCTCCGCGCCGCTATCGACAACGCCAAGGGCAATGGTCCGGCCATCAACCTGATTGTGGAAAACACCGGCGTCTTCAAGGTGATCTCCATCAACTACAACGGCGGCGAACGCTATCCGCAACTGGAACGCGTCGACAACACGCCGGACCGTCTCGACGCCATCATCGCTCCGGTCTCCGGCCAGTAAAGGCCGCCTCCGGTATGTGAGGCCGGAGCCTGGAGAGCCAGGCGGCATCTCCTCCTGCGAAGACGCCGCCTGAAGTCAGCCCGGGGCTGGATCGGCCACGGCCGCGGAGCCGCTCCAGCCCGGCGCTCGCGCCGCTCCCTGTCTGGCTGCCTGCAAGTTTTCCTTCGCTCCACGCCGAAGCCGCTTCAGTTGGCGCCCCCCCCCCCCGTCCCGCGCCCACCTTTGGGAGGCTGCGCGCGGGGAAGAGTAGCGTCGGCGCCGATCAGACAGCGTTCGTCCCCCGCAGCGGCTCCTCTGTTCTCCACCCACCCACCCACTCCTCCGCTGGCTGCCGGGACGTATCCGCTTTGGTTCTTTCCCGTCCAGAGCTTTCTCATGCAAGGTGGAGACGGTGCCGCGTTTCGAATCATTCATGAGAAAACTCTCTTAAAACGTTCATCGAGTATTTGATTTATTTAGTGAATCCAACGGGGGAGATGGTATTCTTGGCGCGTCACCACCCGTTTTATGTGTCTGTTTTCATCATGAAGACGGACAGATGGACTGAACTGCTGAAACGATTCCTGGCAGGGAATCCTTCGCCATCCGGCGCCAGGGTTTGCCATCGCCCCACTCGTCAGGGCGGCCAACGCAGATCGACCCCGGGGGACCAAGCTTGTCCTGCGAACTACCGGCCCTTGTTGGAGGAATGATGACTGTCTCGCTCCGCGGCAATCTTCTGAGCAGGCACGGAATCTCGCTCGCGGCGGCTCGTTTCTGGTTTCTGATTCTCTTCCTGGGGTTCTGCGCCACATCCGCCTTGGGGCAAGGGCTCTCACCGAGTACGGCGATCAACTTCAGCAGCGTCGATGTTGGCTCCACAGGGATCTACACCCAGGACTTCACTGGCAGCCCTGGCTCAAGCGGGGTCGCGATCGAGAGCGTCACGGCGGTCACGTACGGCTCACCCAAGGAAGATTTCTCGGTCACCTCCACCACCTGCACCAATACGACGGTCACTTACCCGGACACCTGCGAGGTGAAGCTGGCCTTTACGCCTACGCAGATCGGTCTCCGTCTTGGGGCGCTGCTGATCACCAATACCACCGGCGTCATCGTGAATACAATCTATCTCTCCGGCGTTGGGGTGGGCCCACAGCTTGTGTTCTCGCCGGCGACGGCGGTTACAGTCGGCAGCGCCCCGGCTCTCAGCCCGAACGCATTCACCTCCGGCGCGGCGGTACAGGATGGGGCCGGGGATACCTTCTTCACGGATGTCTCGGACAACCGTATCCTGGAGGAGTCCAGCACCGGGGCCTTCTCGGTTGTGGCCTCTGGCGCGCCTCTGGATCTCTCCGCCAGCTCGGGGCTGGCCATCGATGGAGCCGGCAACCTGTTCGTTTCCTCGGGGACCTCTGTTTACGAGATCCTCTACGGCAGCTCCACCCCCACCGCCCTCACTCTTCCTGACGGCATTACCCTCACCCAGCCCGCCGGTCTGGCCATTGACAACTCCGGCGACCTGTATATCGCCGATAGCAAGACCAACACCATCTATCAGGACGTGTTGGGCGGGAATCTGGCGATGGCGCTCAAGCTCACAGGACCTGGCGCCAGTCTCTCTGGACCAACCGGCCTGGCCATCGACGCGAACAACAACCTATACGTAGCCGACACGGGCAACAGCCGCGTGGTCGAGTTCCCCATCACCACCCTGGCCACTACCGTTCTGGACCTCACATCCCTGACCCTGAAAGCCCCCACGGGCGTAGCCGTGGATGCAGCGGGCACGGTCTACATTGCTGATACTGGCAACAGCCGGATCGTCGAGTCCACCGTCAGCGGCGACCAGTTTGTTCTCAATGCTTACACCAGCACCTCCACGAATACCCAGACGCCTTATACCCTGGAGGCTCCCGCAGGCATCCTCATTGAGGGCAACGGAGACCTGATCCTCAGCGACACTGACCTTGGCCTGATCACCATCGAGCGCTCTACCGCCACGGTCGATTTCCCCACGCCGACCATCGTCGGCGACCTGGACAGCAGTGATGACCCCGAATTGCTTGCTGTTCAGGAGACCGGCAACGCCACCAGTTCCCTCAGCGTCAGCCCCGACCCCAGCTTCAGCGGCGCCAACTCGGCCGCCTTCCTTCTGGCCAACAGCGGCAGCACCTGTCCAACCGGCAGCGGGGCAACCTTCGCCATCGGCCAGGTCTGCAACGTTGCCCTGGACTTCCAGCCCACGGTGGTGGGGCCGAACACAGCCAACCTTGTGCTCACCACCAGCGCTTCGGGTAGCGCGGCGGGGACCAGCGGCGGCGCCACCCTGTATGGCATCGGCCTCTCCAACGTGGCCTACTTCACCCTGGTCGCCACGCCTTCAACCATCAACAAGGGCAGCTCCGTGGAGCTGATTCTCACTGCCTATCAGTCCAATGGCAGCATCGCCACCGACTTCAGCGGCAGCGTCACCTTCAGCTCCAGCGCCGGGAGCAACGGCGTCTTCCTGGGAGGCGTCACCTATACCATCCCGGCGTCCGACAACGGCGTTCTGACGATCCCGGCCACATCCGGTCTGGAACTGAACGCCTACGGAACGTATACCGCCAGCGCCACGCTGTCTTCCTCCTACATTCCCAGCGGTGTAGCGACCAGCGTGACCAGCAATGACATCTTCGTCGTGGAACCCGCCACATTCATCCTGACCAGCAGCGTAAACCCATCGGCGATCAATCAGTCGACCATCTTCACCCTGACCATCACGACCACCGGTCCTACCCCTCCCGGCGGTACGGTTTCCTTTTATAACGGGGGGACACTGATCGGCAGCGCCACCGTCACGGATAGCTCGGCCACGGTGGGCGTGGCCAGCATCAGCGACAGTTTTCCGGCCGCCGGCTCCTATCCCATCAAAGCGGTTTACGTCAGCACCACCAACACCCAGGGCGGCAGCGCTTCTCTCACCCAGGTGGTCGGCTTCACCACCTCGGTCAGGCTCACCAGCTCGGTCAATCCTGTCGCCGTGAACGGCAACACGATGCTCACAGCGACAGTTTCGGCAGCCTCCGGCACAGCCACGGGAACCGTCACCTTCCAGAGCAATGGAGCGACCATCGGCACGGCAACCCTCAACGGCGGCGTGGCGACGCTGGTGACCAGCTTTCCGCAACCTGGAGTCTACAACCTGGTCGCGGTGTACTCCGGTGACGACCAGACCTCCACCTCTAATACGGTGGTCGAAACGGTGCTTGGCAGCGTCAACATCGCTCTCACCAGCTCCATCAATCCGGTCTTTTTGGACAATCCGACCATCCTGACCGCGGTCCTCACTCCGGTCGTCGCCGGGGCCGCGCCGACGGGAACGGTGAGCTTCTTTGACGGGACGACGCCGATCGGCTCCGGCGTGGTGGTCAACGGTGCGGCAACCATCTCCGTGAGCTTCGTCTACGCCGGCACGCACAGCCTCACCGCCGTCTACTCCGGCAGTACCACCTACGCGGGCGTTACCTCACCCATTTACTCGCAGACCGTGGCGGACTTCTCAATTACGGTCGCCTCGGGAGGATCGAGCAGCGGCTCGACGATCGCCGGCGGAACGGTGACCTATCCGCTGGTCGTTACTCCGATCATCACCAGCACGCTGCCCGGCCCCATCTCGCTGAGCTTCTCCGGGTTGCCCACTACCGTCACCGGGACGCTCACACCTACCTCCATCGCCGCCGGCTCCGGCACGGCCTCGGTGGCCTTTGCGGTGACGGCCGCCAATCTGCTGCAAACCTCACATTTGCGGTATCCGAGCCGGAGCCGTCCCTCCGGACGCTCCCACTCTCCGCTGAGCTATCTTCCTGCAACCTTGGCCATGGTTGCGCTTCCCCTGGGGTGGTTCCGGCGCCGGAACCGGCTCGCCTCGATCTTCGGTTCCATCTGTCTGCTGTTAGCAATCACGGCCGGTCTCTCCGGATGCATCTCATCGGCCTCCAGCGGTTACTACGGCCAGACTCCGCAGACTTATAACCTCACCGTAACCGCAACCTCAGGCAATCTGACCCGATCCACCTATCTCAAGCTCACCGTCCAGTAATCAGGAGTGACTCCCGGCATGCGCCAGACCACTACACCACGATCGAGGTTGATGCTCCCCGGCCAGGGAGTGGCCGGCATCTTCCGCTGCGTGGTGGGCAGGCTGGGCGGCTCTTGGCGACGCTTGGGTCTCTGCGAAGCCGCGCTTGTCTTGCTTGCCTTGCCGATGGCGGCGACCCCCGCGCGCGTCCATGCTCAGACGCCCATGGATCTGGGGATGACCTATACCCAGCAACGGTCCAAGTTCGTGGGATCTTCGCCGTCGGATTACTTTTATCTACGCGGAGCCACTGTGGATCTGGCCTATACGGCCTTCCACGGCTTCGGCCCTGTGGTCTCACTGAATGGCCTGGCTGTCACCAACCTGCGCACCCAGATTGATATCCACCAGGCGAGCTTTCTGGGCGGCGGACGATATACCTTCAACCTGGGCCACATCTCGCCCACCCTCTGGAGCCGCCGCGGCGGCATCTTCGCCGAGGCTCTGGTTGGGCTTACAGACGCCACCGACGGCGAGTATCCCTCCGGCAACACGTTGGCGAGCTCAGCCTTTGGCTACACCTACGCGCTGGGCGGCGGCATTAATTACAACATTTATCATCGCTTCGAGCTGCGCCTGATGAGCCACTACTTCGTCACCGACCTCCCCAACGGCGGCAGCAAACAGCAGAAGAACATCCAGGTGAGCGCCGGGGTCAACTGGCACTTCGGCAATTAGGGACTTTGTCTGCGCAGGGAACCTGCCCCACGTAGCCATGCTCTCACCCGCCGGGCAAACTTCCTCCGCCGGACTTCCCGAGATGCACAGCCCCGCATCTAAACCGGGTGATGGAATTCGACGTCACAGCGTCTCCGCCTGGTGGCCGGCAAACCGAGAAGCAGCTTCGCCTGCTCGTCGAGACAGGCATCCTGCTAGCCTCGGAGCGCTCCCTGGATGCCATCGCGCAGACTGCGCTTGAAGCCGGCCTACAGCTCTGCGGAGCACGGTTTGGCGCCTTTTTCTACACTCCGGCAGAGAGCCGGAGCTGGGCGGGAGATCCAGACCAACCCTACCGTCTCTACAAGGTGACCGGTCCGGATATCGAGATCTTCCGATCCCTTTTGCACCCCCGGTCTACCGGAAGCTTCCGTATCGGCTGGCTGGGCCAGAAGATCCTCCGCTCCGGCGACATCACCCAGGATCCCCTGTATGGCCAGAATCTGCCCTTCGCGGGCATTCCTCCGGGCCATCCGGGGGTTCGCAGCTACCTCGGCGTTCCAGTAAAGGACTGTTGCGGAAGCATTCTCGGCTGGATGCTCTACGGCCATCACGAGCTGAATATCTTCACCGCCGCCGGCGAAGACCTGGTGGCCACGATTGCCTCTCAGGCAGGCGTCGCCATGGAGAACGTGGCTCTCTCGGAAAGACTCAACCAACAGATCTCCGCAGTCGAGTCTGCCCGCGCCTTGCAGCTCCAGACCGCCGGCCGCCTGCGCCAGGCGCTGGACGCTGCCCAACTCGGCACTTGGACCTGGGACCGCGCCACGGACAGTCTGGTTCTGGATGAGCGCGCCGCGTTCCTGCTGCACGCCCCGTCTCAGGCGCCCATCCGCCGCACGGCCCTGCGTAAACAGGTGGTTTCCATCGCTGATCAGCCCCCCACCGCAGCGAGTCTGCAACGCTTGCTGGAGTCCGGAGGGGTATACCGCGCCGAGTTCCGCATCGACTCGCCCGACGGCATGCAGACCTGGATTGCGGCCAGCGGCATCGCCTGCTTTGCACCTCAAACTTCACGGATTACAGGCATGATTGGCACGGTCCAGGATATTACCGACCGGAAGACACAGGAGGCTGCTCTGCGCCAGAGCGAGAAACTGGCGGCCACGGGCCGGCTGGCCGCCAGCGTCGCACACGAGATCAACAATCCGCTGGAGGCCGTTACCAATCTGATCTATCTCTCCCGCACTGACTCCGGCGTGCCTGACTCTGTCCGGCGCCTGCTGGAGGCCGCCGACGCCGAGATCGCCCGAGTCGCCCAGATCGCTCAGCAGACCCTGGGCTTCTACCGCGACACGACCCAGCCCATTGAGATTGACCTGAACGAACTCCTTCTCAGCGTTGTTGAACTTTTCGCCCGCAAGATGGAGTCCCGGAAGATCGTCTGCACTCTGGACTTGGAGCCAAGTCTGCAAATCCATGGTCTGCGCGGGGAGATCCGTCAGGTCTTCTCCAACCTCATCGTCAACGCCATCGAGGCATTCCCTTCAAGCTTTGCGCTCCAGCCGGGACGCATCCACATCCGCGGCCGCCATCTGCGCGGGCAGGGGAAGGTCTCCGTGGTGATCGCCGACCAAGGCGCCGGAATCCCTCTTTCTGCTCGTCCGCGCATCTTCACTCCGTTCTTCACCACCAAGCGCTCGGCCGGTACCGGCCTCGGCCTATGGGTGACTCGCGGCTTCATGGAAAAGCACGGCGGCTCCATCCAATTCCGCACCCGCACCCTTTCGCCATCCGGGACGATCTTCCGAGTTGTCTTCCCAAGGTGGGTGGCCTCGGAGGAATCCGCGGCCGGAAGCTATCCGGAAGGTCAGCCGGAGCCGTGCGCTCCAACTGGAGATCCAGAGGCAGAAGCCCCGCGCCTCATCGCCTGACCCTCCCTCGCTTTTGGATCAAGGCTCGCTGTTGCGGCCGGGACGCGAAAGGCCGACACGGGCAGCCTGCGGACTGCGCGAAGGGCCTCGTTCCCATCGTTTCTCGCGCAAAGAGCCGCCATCGCGCCAACCTTGAAGCTGAGCCCGGCTTTTGGGGGCAATGGGCCGCGCCCAATGGCTACCTCTCTTCGCATCCAGAAAGGGAGCGTTCTGGCGGAGGAGTATCGTAAGGACGACACATTTTTCCCCGGAAGCATCTCGCATGGCCGGTTCGTGGGCCGGCGGGTTGCCTGTTGGTTCCGCGCGTGTGCTTGTCTCAGGGCCGATCGAGAGCCGCCGGCGATACTCTCATCCCTGGCAACGGCGCGTCAGAGCATTTTCAAGCGCAGGTGTCATCCGATACCTCGGCGTCCGGGGAGGAAGGAAAACGCCAGATAGGCCTGTTGTGGGGATCTCCGGCAATCCTTGAAGATGCTAGAGAGAACGGGAGGTCTTCTCGGAGAGAGGGATGGTTATGGCCTTTGTCGTCAATCCGGCGTTACGCTCAGCATCTGTCGTGGCGTGCGGATGGAGATCGGTGCGCGGCAAGCGGTCCGCGCTTCTGCTCGTCTGCTGCGCTTGCATGGTCCATGCGCAAAATATCCCTTGCGTCGGGGCGATGCGAATCGAGGAGGTTGCGCCCCACTTCGCCCAACCGCCGGACGACGCCCGTATTCTGATGCGCTGGTGGTGGTTTGGGCCTGCGGTGATCAAGCCGGAGCTGCAGCGGGAGATTCTGGCCATGAAAGCCGCCGGCATCGGCGGCTTCGAGATTCAGCCGGTTTATCCGCAGGCGCTGGACGACGCATCCACCGGCTTCCGCAATCTTCCCTATCTCTCCACCGATTTTCTGGATGCGCTTTCGTTTGTCAACAAAACCGCGCACGAGAATGGCATGAGGGTGGATCTGACGCTGGCCAGCGGCTGGCCCTACGGCGGTCCCAGTGTCCCGATTGACCAGGCCGCGGGACGGCTCCGTGTGGTCGCACTCGATGTTCCGCCAAGCGTCGCGAGCCTTGCGGTTCCGTCGCTTGAAAGCGGCGAGACGCTGCTTGCGGTGTTCAGCGGCGATGGGACGGCGAAGAACTATGCCGCTTCCAGCCTGCATTCAATCCGCTTCCAGGAGCATGATGGGCGCCTCAGCGTACCACCCGCGCCGACAACGCGCGTGGTGGTGTTTTACATCGCCAGCCGCACAGGGCAGCAGGTCAAGCGCGCCGCGGTGGGCGCCAACGGCCTTGTCATCGACCATTACAGCCACGTGGCGGTGGAATCCTATCTGCAGCAGGTTGGCAGCCGGTTGCTGACGGCGTTCGGTTCACAGCCGCCCTTTGCCGTCTTCAGTGACAGCCTTGAGGTTTTTGGCACGGATTGGACAACGAACTTTCTGGCTGAGTTCGAGCGTCGCCGCGGCTATAGCCTTCTGCCCTATCTGCCAGAGCTGGTGAACGGCAAAGGAGAGCAGGCGGCGGAGCTGCGTCACGACTGGGGTTTGACGCTGACTGAGTTGGCCAATGATAACTACCTCGCCCAGATCAACGACTGGGCGAAGAAACATGGCGCTCAGTTCCGGTCACAGAACTACGGCGAACCTCCAGTCTCGCTTTCAAGCAACAGGCTGGTCGCGCTGCCCGAAGGGGAGGGCTCGCTGTGGGATCGCTTCTCGTATGCGCGGTGGGCAACCTCCGCGGGGCATCTCTATGGACGGCCGGTCATCTCGGGCGAAGTCTGGACGTGGCTGCACTCACCGGCATTTCGCGCGACGCCGCTAGACATGAAGGCGGAGGCGGATCGCTTCTTTCTGGAAGGGGTGAACCAGATCGTCGGGCATGGATGGCCGTACTCTCCGCCGGGCCTCCCGGAGCCGGGATGGCAGTTCTATGCGGCAGGGGCGCTGAACGATCATAACCCGTGGTGGATCGTGATGCCGGACGTAACCGCGTATTTGCAACGGCTGAGCTATCTGCTGCGTCAGGGGAAGCCGGCCAACGACATCGCCGTGCTGCTGCCGGAAGACGATGCCTATGCGGAGTTCATCCCGGGCCGAGCCAGTTTGTCTGATCTGATGCCGCAGTTCGTCACCCCGGAGTTGACGCAGCAGATAGAAGCCGCGGGGCACAACTTCGATTACGTCGATGCCGAAGCCATTGCCCGGGTCGGAGTCCACTACCCGGTGCTGGTGCTACCCCATGTGCAGCGTCTGGCTCCTGCGACGCTTGTCTCCTTGATCCAATATGTACAACACGGCGGCAAAGTCATTGCGGTTGGATCTACGCCGTCGAAGGCGCCGGGGTTCCAGAACGCAGCGGCAACCACCGCGCGGGTAAAAGAGCTTGCGCGGAGGTTGTTCGCGCAGCCGGGAACCCAGACCATCGATAGCGACACCGTCCTGGGTGTGGCGCTTGGCCGCGTCATTGCGCCTGATGTCCAGGTTTCAACAGACGCAGGAGAGATCGGCCTGCTGCATCGCAAACTATCGGATGCGGACATCTACTTTCTGGTGAACACCAGTAATCATCCCGTCCATGCAACCGCGCGGTTGCGGAATCCGCGCGCGGCGATCTCATCCTGGAGTCCATTTTCGGGCGTGATTCACTCTCTTCCTTCCGGGGATGTGGCTCTCGATCTGGCTCCCTATGAATCTCGCGTGATCGTCGCCAGCGACCATCCACTGGGTGCTCCCGAATCTGCTTTCGGGAAGGCCACGGTGCTGGCGAGGCTTGATCGCGGCTGGAGCATTCAATTTGCGGGAACCAATGGAGGCGCCCAGGCGATAGAGGGGCTGTCTTCCTGGAGTGGCCTGCCGGGAAGACGCTTCTTCTCCGGCGTAGCGACTTATCGAACACAGGTGAAGGTTCAGGCCCCTGCTCTTTCACAAGGGCATGTGCTGCTGGATTTTGGTCACAGTTCACCGGCGGATGTCGATCCTGACGTCAAGAACGGCACGCGCGCCATGCTGGAGGCGCCGGTTCGCGATGCGGCGGTTGTGCTGGTCAACGGCAAGCGAGCCGGGTCGCTTTGGTGCCCGCCCTACAGGATGGACATCACGGAGGAGCTGCATGCAGGGGAGAATGAGATCGAAGTGCAGGTCGCGAACACGGCGATCAATTCGCTGGCCGGCATGGCTCCCGCGGACTTCCATCTGGTCTGGATGCGCTACGGCCGCCGGGCCGTCAATCAGGACACACGAGACCTGCATCCATTACCGTCGGGCCTGCTTGGGCCAATTCAGTTACTCGAGGTCAAGTCAGCGCCATGAGACATCCCTCGTTCTTTCCGGCCATGCTGGCCGCAGCGCTTCTCTTTTCCATGGTCTGTCCGGGAACGGCTGCCGCTGAGCGAGGCAAAGTCTTCAGCGTAGTGAAGTATGGCGCGGTGGGCGACGGCAAGACGATGGACACCGCCGCGATCCAGAAGGCGATCGACGCGGCCGCCGCTGACGGCGGTACGGTGACCTTTCCAGCCGGCGTTTATCTTACCGGGTCGCTCTTTGTGAAAAGCGGGGTCACGCTGCGCATCGACAGCGGGGTTACGTTGACCGGCTCGCAACACATCGAGGACTACCCGATGATGCCGACCCGCGTGGCCGGCATTGAGATGACCTGGCCTTCGGCGCTGATCAATGTCTACAAACAATCCCACGCCCACATCGTGGGCAACGGTGTGATTGACGGCAACGGACGGGTCTTCTGGGAGGTTTTCTTCCGGCTGCGCAAGCTGGATGAGCCCAGGGGAATGCGCTGGGCGGCCGATTACGATGCCCGGCGTCCGCGCCTGATCCAGATCTTCGACGCCGGCGACGTCACCGTTGGCGGAGGCCTCAAGCTGCAGCGCTCCGGCTTCTGGACGGTCCACATCTGCTACTCCCGGAAGGTGGTGGTAAACGGCGTCACCATCAACAACAATATCGATGGCAAAGGCCCGAGCACGGACGGCGTGGACATCGACTCCTCCACGCACATCCTGGTCGAGCATGTGGACGTCACCAATAACGACGACGCGCTCTGTCTCAAGGCCGGGCGCGACGCCGATGGATTGCGCGTCAACCGGCCGACCGAGGATGTAGTGATTCGCGACTCGATTATCCGCCAAGCGGCCGCCGGAGTCACCTTCGGCAGCGAAACTTCGGGTGGCTTTCGCCACATCGAGATTTATAACTTGCATGTGCTTGCCCCCACGCCCAACGGCATCCTCTTCAAATCCGCGCAGACCCGGGGTGGTTATGCCGAAGACATCCGCATCCACAACATCAGGATGGATAATGTGCCGACGGTCTTTCGCATGACCATGAACTGGTATCCGCTCTACAGCTATGCAAAGATCCCGGCGGGGATGAAGGACGTGCCCTCGTACTACCGGACCATGGCCACACCGGTCCCGCTTTCCAAGGGCATCGAGCACGTACAGGATGTACGCATCTGGAACATCCACGCCACAGGGGCGAAGACAGCCTTTGACGTGAACGGCTACCCTACGCAGCCGCTGGAGGATTTCACTCTCCAGCACTGGGATGTGCAGGCGCGGAGCGCGGGCCATCTCGACTACGTCAAGAACTGGACGTTCAAAGACGTTGTGCTCCATACCAGCGACGGCAGCCGCCTGCGGGTAGAGCACAGCAGCGGCGTCAGTGGCATTGCAACGGCTCCAGAAGCAACGGAAGGCAAGCCATGATGCGGCTGATGATCTGGAAGACGTTCGTAGCGCTTCCGATGCTGGCCGCCGGCATGGTGCCGGTCGGCGCGCAGGTTGGCAATGGGACAGGCGCAAGCCCGCGCCCGACGCCCCAGCAACAGCAGGGCATCGACAAAGACATCTCTCGGCACTTCGGCGATGCGCCGGCCAACCCTGGACCGTTTGCGGAGGATCTTTCCCCGGCAATGACGCCCGCAGCTCTGGATCACGTCATCCGCAAGGTTGCCGACTGGCAGCTCACGCGCTCGGAGCCGTACTTTGACCGCATCTGGACGTGGAGCGTTCTGTACTCCGGCCTGATGGCCGCTTCACGGTCTACGGGCGATCCGAAG
This sequence comes from Acidobacteriota bacterium, assembly GCA_021819585.1. GTDB lineage: Bacteria > Acidobacteriota > Terriglobia > Terriglobales > Acidobacteriaceae > Granulicella. The sequence continues at coordinate 31,454 of JAKAQS010000002.1, read as the reverse complement.
TACCGCGACGCGATGCTGCGCATGGCGGAAAAGTTTGATTGGGAACTGCGCAGTACTCAGCCTAACGCTGACGACCAGAGCGTGGCGCAGACCTACCTGGAACTCTATCTGGAGTCCGGCAAGCAGCATCCGGAGTGGATCGCTCCGACCCGAAAGGCGCTGGATTCAGTCGTCGGCCTCGACACCCTGCAGCCGGGCGGCCCGCGCATCCCGTGGTGGTGGTGCGACTCTCTGTTCATGGCGCCTCCGGTCTGGGCGCGGATGTACGCCGCCACCGGAGAGCGCAAGTACATCGAGTATCTCGATCGTCAGTGGCAGCGGACCTCTTCGCTGCTCTATGATGCGCAGGAACACCTCTACGCTCGCGATGCAAGCTATACCAACAAGCGCGGTCCCAACGGCCAAAAGATCTTCTGGTCGCGGGGTGAAGGATGGGTAATGGCCGGCATCGTGCGGACGTTACCTTATCTGCCTGCTGATGACCCTCGCCGCGCCTTCTATAACGATCAACTGCGCTCCATGGCGGCGCGCATCGCCCAGCTTCAGGATCCGCAGACTGGACTTTGGCATGCGAGCCTGCTTGACCCCAAAGCCTTCCCCGCGCCGGAGGTTTCCGGCTCCGCGTTGTTTATCTACGCCATGGCCTGGGGCATTCACCACGGAATACTGGACCGCGCAACCTATTTGCCGGTTGTTCAGGCCGGATGGCGCGGGCTGTTGCCGCATGTTTATGCCGACGGCCGCGTGGGAGACATTCAGCAGACTGGAGCGGAGCCGGCGTATTATCTGCCGTCGTCGAGCTATACCTACGGCGTTGGCGCGTTCCTGTTGGCGGCTTCGGAGCTGAAGCAGATGGCGGTTGCGGAGGGTCGCAGCAGCGCGAGCACGCCGGTCCCCGCAGCAGTCGCGCCAGGGGCGGGTGACGCCGCGGCAGTCTCACCCGATCTGGCCGGCATCGCCCATGTTGCCTTACGGGTGCGCGATCTCAGCGCAGCCGTGGCTTTCTATCAGAAGCTCGGCTTTGTGCGCGTCTTCGCACTCTCCCACAACGGGGTGGTCTATGAGGCGTTCATGAAGATCAATGACCGCCAGTTCATCGAACTTTACCCCACGGATGCCAAAGATCCGAAGCCAGGCTTTCTCCATCTCTGCTTGGAAGGCCGGAACCTCCAGGCGGTGCATCGCTATTACGTCGACGAGGGTCTGGCTCCCAAAGAGCTGCGCAAGGCAGGCGCCGGCAATCTGCTGTTCACCATGCCCGGACCGCTCACGGCGCAGGGGCCGCAGAACATCGAGTATACGCAATACATGCCCGGCTCATTGCACTCCAGGGACTTCGGTCGCGATCTCGGTCCGGATCGAATCTCCACCAGGATGATTGCCGTCACCCTTGCAACCGCTGATCCTGCGGCAGCGACCGAGTTCTATACCAAGAAGTTGGGCTTCCATCCCGCGAACCGGCGCGGGGATCTTCTGGCGTTGCCGGGCGATGGCGGAGAATGGATTCAGATCGCGCCGCTGCAGCCGCAAGGACGGAGGGCGCGAATCACCTTGGCTGCGGATCCGGCGTGGGCGATGCGTCTTCTGCGCCGGCGCAATATCGCGTATCGTAAGCAACATCACAGCCTTGTGGTTCTGGATCCCGACGGCAACCAGGTTGTGTTGGAAGCAGCACCTTCCCCGCTACGCCACGCCGCGTCCGGGTCCGCGGCAGAGCAGGGAACCGGAGGTTCAAGATGACGGTCCTTGATCGATTTCGGCTGGAGGGTAAGACGGCGCTGGTGACCGGTGCGGCCTCCGGCCTGGGAGCAGCCATTGCTATCGCACTGGCCGAGGCTGGGGCAAAGGTCGTGGTTCACGGCAATCGCCGTTCGGCCGACGCCACTGCGGGGTCTATCCGCGCGGCAGGCGGGGATGCACAAGCGCTCTGCGCCGACCTCAGCGTTCCGACGGGAGCGGATCACCTGTTCCACGCCGCGGAGGGCATCTTCGGAAGGGTCGATATTCTGGTCAACAACGCCGGGGTAATCCATCGCGCCAACGCGGAAGAGTACGCTCTTGAAGACTGGCGCCGCATCCTCGACATCAATCTCACCAGCGTCTTCCGCCTGGCGCAGCTCTGCGGAGCGGCGATGCTCGCGCGCGGCAGCGGCAAGATTATCAACGTAGCCTCGCTACTCTCCTTCCAGGGAGGCATTCGCGTCCCCGCCTATGCCGCGTCCAAAGGGGCGGTTGCTCAACTCACCAAGGCGCTTTCCAACGAGTGGGCCGGACGTGGCGTGCAGGTGAATGCTATCGCTCCCGGCTACTTCCGCACGGACAACACCCAGGCACTGCAGCAGGATGAGGTCCGCAACCGGCAGATTCTGGAGCGCATTCCGGCAGGCAGGTGGGGCGAGCCTGAAGATCTGGCGGGAGCGGCGGTCTTTCTGGCCTCCGCGGCCAGCAACTACGTTACCGGGGAGATTCTGACCGTTGACGGCGGCTGGATGGCGCGTTGAGCCCTTCCAGTATGGCCCGCTCAAGAAGAGCCTTCTGGTAGAGAACAAGGAAAGGTATGTGATGAAGATCCTGGAACTGGCCGACAAGATCCGTTTCCCGAAGATGAGCACGGACGAACTTCGTGAGACGTTTCTGGTGCAGCATCTCTTTCAACCGGATGTGCTGGAGATGGTCTATGTAGATCTTGACCGCACCGTCGTTGGCTCCGCCGTGCCTGTCCGCAACCGGCTGCGCCTGGAGACCGCGCCGGAGTTGCGCTCCACCTATTTCCTGGAGCGGCGAGAGCTTGGTGTGCTCAACATCGGCGCCGGGAAGGGCGTTGTTTCGGTTGGCGACCGCGAGTACGAACTTGCGCCGCGAGATTGCCTGTACATAGGCCGCGGCAATGAATCGGTGACCTTTGCCAGCCGCGACTCCGCCGCGCCGGCGGAGTTTTACCTGCTCAGCTACCCGGCTCACGCTTCGTATCCCACAGGTTTGTCCACGTATGCCACACTGGCTGCGTTGCAACTTGGATCACCCATATCGGTGAACCGGCGTGAGATCCGCAAGCACATCTGGCAGGGTGGGGTTGCAAGCTGCCAACTGGTGATGGGCGTTACCCAACTCAGCGAAGGCAGCGCCTGGAACACCATGCCGCCGCATACCCACATGCGCCGTTCCGAGGTTTATCTCTACTTCGACCTTCCGGAAGACGAGCGCGTACTTCATCTGATGGGTCCGCCGAACGAGACGCGTCATCTGGTGGTGAAGAACAAACAGATCGCGATCTCGCCCGGCTGGTCGATCCACGCCGGAGCCGGGACGCACAGCTATGCCTTCTGCTGGGGCATGGGCGGTGAGAATCAGGCGTATGACGACATGGATCCGGTAAAGATCGCCGATTTGCGTTAGCCTCCGCCCACCTCAGAGACCCTGCTCTCGCACGGCTCCCGACGCGAAGGTGTTCCACCTTATTCTTTGTTTCGAGAGGGACGGTCTGCCCCGATTTTGACGGGACGAACCGTCGCAGGAGACGCCCTTCCGAGGCGGTAAGCAAAACCAGAACGAATGGAGACGTTATGAAGAAAAGTCATCGCACCCTTCTCTCGCTGGTCGCCGTAGCGGCATTCAGCCCGGCGACCGTCTCTCTGCCGGCCCAAACCGCCTCGCCGCAGCCGTCGCCTGGTGTTGCGCTGTTCTCCAGCGCAGGTGTGCAGGCGATGGTGGCCGAGGTGAAGCGCCAGGCTGAGACCAATGGCCAGGGCGGAGCGAGCAAGACGCTGGCCACCTATTCTGATTGCTCGCTGGCGATCGTCGCACGGACAGCTACCTCCGGCGCTGAGATTCATCGCTATGCCAGCGACAACTTCGTCGTTCTGGATGGGGACGCGACTCTGGTTACCGGCGGCTCCATCCCCGGAGAGCGCGATACGGGGCATGGCGAGATCAAAGGGGCGAAGGTCGTGGGGGGCCAAAAGCACTATCTGAAGAAGGGCGACATCTTCCATGTCTCCGCCGGCACGCCGCACCAGACCGTGATGACGCCGGGACATGATTTTGTCTTTCTGATGATCAAGGCGCTAAGGCCCGAGCAGCCATGAGCGGGCCGGCGGCAGCTTATTGTTTTTTCCCAGGCTGATGGTTTCCCCGAAACGGGCTTGCTATGACGTTTTCCCCAAGGCTCCGGGTTCCGGCAGGCCGCACAGGGAGACCTGTCCACACGCAAGAGCGGTAGCCGAGATCGCTCCTGTTCGCAAACGAAATTGTCTGCTCTTCAGCGCAGGGTTACCACTGGAGCCTTAGTACCGGTAATGCTCCGCCTTATAGGGCCCCTCGACGGGAACGCCCAGATAGGCCGCCTGTTTTCCGGTAAGGGTGGTCAGCTTGACGCCGATCTTCTCCAGGTGCAGGCGGGCAACCTCCTCGTCCAGATGCTTGGGCAGGATGTAGATTCCCACCTTGTACTTGTCCCGGTTCTTCCACAGGTCGAGTTGGGCCAGGGTCTGATTGGCAAAGCTATTGGACATGACGAAGCTGGGATGGCCGGTGGCGCAGCCCAGGTTCACCAGCCGTCCTTCGGCGAGCACAAAGATGGAGCTGCCGTTCTTGAAGGTGTACTTATCCACCTGCGGCTTGATGTTCTCGCGCACGGCGCCGCCCTTTTCGACCAACTCATGGAGCGGCTCCATCTGGATCTCGTTGTCAAAGTGACCGATGTTGCAGACAATCGCCTGATCCTTCATCTTCCGCATGTGATCGAGGGTGATAATATCCACATTGCCCGTGCAGGTCACATAGATATCGCCGCGCCCGAGGGTATTTTCGACCGTAGTGACCTCGTATCCTTCCATGGCTGCCTGAAGCGCGTTGATGGGGTCGATTTCGGTGACCACCACGCGCGCTCCCATGCCGCGCAGGCTGGCGGCTGAGCCCTTGCCGACGTCGCCATAGCCGCAGACCACGGCCACCTTGCCGGCCACCATCACGTCGGTGGCGCGTTTGATGCCGTCCACCAGCGACTCGCGGCAACCGTACAGATTGTCAAATTTGCTCTTGGTCACCGAGTCATTCACGTTGATGGCCGGCGCCAGAAGCGTGCCCTTCTCCATCATCTTGTAGAGCCGATGGACGCCGGTGGTGGTCTCCTCCGAGACCCCGCGCCACTCTTTGGCCACCTCTGTCCAGCGCGTAGGGCTCTCCTTATGGATCTTCTTGAGCAGGGCCTTGATCACACTCTCTTCCTGGGAGGACGAGGGCGAGTCCACCCACTTGTCCCCGCGCTCCAGTTCCACGCCCTTATGGATGAGCAGGGTAGCGTCGCCGCCGTCGTCGACCACCAACTGTGGTCCCAGCAGCCCGCCTTTGCCGTCAGGGAAACTGAGTGCCTGATAAGTACACCACCAGAAATCCTCCAGGGTCTCTCCCTTCCAGGCGAAGACGGGAACGCCCTCAGCGGCAATGGCGGCTGCCGCGTGGTCCTGAGTGGAGAAGATGTTGCAACTGGCCCATCGCACGTCCGCGCCCAAATCCACCAGCGTCTCAATCAGCACCGCGGTCTGGATGGTCATGTGCAAAGAACCGGAGATACGCACACCGGCCAGCGGCTTGCCTGCGGCATATTTATGCCGGATCGCCATCAATCCGGGCATCTCCTGCTCCGCGATAAGAATCTCTTTGCGTCCCCAATCGGCCAGCCCGATATCCGCTACCTTGTACTTGAGCTGAACCTCTTCGACCGTCGCTGTCGCCATAAAACTCTCCTAATACAATCCTACTTCAAGGGTATCAAATGGCTTGTGCCGTCTACAGCCGATAGGGGGCAAAGAAAGGAGCGGAGGGCGCACCCGAGACCCGGGGGAGCAGCAGCCGGAGCCACGGGCATCACGGCGCCTCCGCGAGAGGGAAGAGGCAGAGGCCGGAGCAGGCTGATGCCGAGGTTGGAGGAAGCAAGCCGGAGAGGCCGCTTGGAGGGCTCGGCGTGCCCGAGACGGTCTTACGAGAGAGCACGCTCCGAGCGGCCGGAGATCTCCGCCGCCCGCGCCTCGGCAAAGGCCGCTGCGCCCAGCAAGGCACACGAGTCGTCCAGGATTACCCGGACGGGGATGGTGGCCAGCAAGGGTGAAAGCCTTCCCTTGTCGAGGAACGCGCCGGCAAACTCCCCAGCTTCGAGAGTCTTGAGGATTTTGGGAGCAATGCCTCCTCCCAGGTAGACGCCTCCGGAGGCAAGTACCTTGAGGGCCAGATTGCCGGCCTCGGCGCCGTAGGCAGAGGCAAAGATGCGCAGCGTCTCCGCGCAGATGGCGCTGGAGCCGTCCTCGGCGCACTGTCCGATCACCGCATTGGGATCTTCCTGCTGCATGCGCTCGCGCAGCCAGGCCGGCTCTTCCATCCGCTGGTCGTCGCGCAGAAAGGCATAGATGTTCTTGATGCCGATCCCGGAGACCACACGCTCAAAACTCACTCGTCCGCCCAGAGTCTTGCGCAGATAGCGGAGCAGGGCAATCTCTTGATCGTTACGCGCGGCAAAGTCGCAGTGTCCGCCCTCGGAGGGCAAAGGCCGGTGTTGCCTGGCTTTCGCATCCCAGATCAAGAGCGCCTCGCCCAGGCCGGTGCCGGCCGAGATCAGGCCGCGATGACCTTCGCTTGTGGGGTCACCCTTGATGAGCGTCACCACCTTGTCGGGCGCAAGCTCCGGGATCCCGTAGCCGTTGGCTTCCAGGTCGTTGATCAGAAAGATGTGTTGGATGCCAAGGGATTGTTCCAGTTCGCGCTCGTCGAGTACCCAGGGAAGGTTTGTCAGATGGATGCGGCCATTGCGCACCGGGCCGGGGCAGCCGAAGCATGCGGCGGTGATCTCCTCTTTGATCACCGGCGGAATCCCGGGCAGAGTATCTCCGGGCTGCTCAAGAAATGCCTTGACCACCTGGTCCAGGGCGGCAAACTCACCGGAGTGGAACTTCTGCTCGCGAACCAGGGTCAACCGTCCACCCACAAAGCCGTATAACGCCAGATGGACCTTGGTTCCACCAACATCACCTGCGAGAATCATCTGCAACCGCCTTCCCGGGGCTCAAGTGCCCAGGATGTTTGAGAATCTAGCTCTTTTGCCTGGCAAACCTCTGCCCCGGGAAGGCGCATACCATAGCCAGAGCTATGGCCCACTGCCGGCCAGAGACGCCGATGAAAACTGGGGCTTCTGGTACGCCGGAGCAAAGGAGGCTCTCCTCTGCTTCGCTTTGCCTACCCACTTCAATCTACACTGCCGATTTCAGACCTCAAGTGTGCCCACATGGCATCCCATCGGACTGGCCTCGCCCGGCGGCAGTTTGGCGGCAGCTGCCTGGTCGAGCTGGAAGAGAAGGCTACCGCTTGCGGGCCGGATCAGTTGAGAGGGTAAACGCTCCGGATCGCGCGGCCCCGTGAGCACCTCGGAGAGAATCGCCGTCTTGCCCGCACCCGCCACCTCGAAGACCACCTCCGCGGCGTGATTGATCACCATCCAGGTGAGGCTGATGCGCCAGGTATTCATCTGCGGGACGTGGTTGGCCACCACCAGCCGGCCCATCTCATGCAGAGCCGCGGTATGCGGAAACAGAGAGGCGGTATGTCCGTCTGGTCCCATCCCCAAAGCGAGCAGATCAAAGCGCGGCAGCTCCGCGCCCTCGAGTTTGAGCGCATTGCGCAGTGTGCTCTCATAGCGGCTGGCGGCTGCCTCCGGGTCCAGCTCGCCCTCCATTCTGAAGATGTTTGCCGCCGGGATAGGCACTTTGCTGAGCAGCAACTCCCGGCAGACGCCGTAGTTGGACTGTGGGCTCTCGGGGCCGACGCAGCGTTCATCCACCCAGAAGAGCTGCAACTTCTCCCACGGCACAGTGGAAGCGAAGGGTTCGGCCGCGAGCAATTTGAAGGCGGCCTGGGGCGTGCTTCCGCCGGAGATGGCTACTCGCGCGATCCCGCGCCGATCCACTGCCAGTTTCACTCGGTCAGCAAACATCCTTGCCGAGGCCAGTTCCATCTCTGCCTGGGTCGGCCAAACCTGATACGTCACCTTTATGGACTGCGCCATCCTCCACCCCTCCTGCGCGTCGAGCCGAGATAAGAGGTCAGAGAAGGAACGCCGGCATGGTCATTCCGCTGTTCGACCGATCCTCTCCGCTCATCTCATCCGCATCTGCTGTCTTCGTTGAGGAACCATCGTCCTGGAAACGGTTCATATGTAATAGGTCCAGGAGGGCGTCTGCTTTTGGGGGAAGACGCCCCTGTGGAGGCTGCGGCCGGGCAGGACACCGGAAGCAAACTGACTTCAGAGTTTGAACCACTTCCGGCGGTCCTTGAGCAACAGCGCATCGGACGCGGCCGGACCCCAGCTACCGGCGTCGTAGTTGGGGAAGTCGTGGGGTGGGCGCTTGGCCCACTCCTCCAGAATGGGGGTCATCAGAGCCCAGGTGGCTTCCACGCCGGAGCGGTGGGCAAACAAAGTTCCATCGCCGAGCATCGCATCCAGCAACAGCCGCTCGTAGCCGTTGGCATTGCTCATGCCGAAGCTCTCGGCATAGCTGAAGTGCATCTCCACGGGCATCACGTTGGTGGTGGGACCGGGCACCTTGGCGCCGAACATGAGGGAGATGCCCTCATCGGGCTGTATCCGGATCTTGAGCACGTTGGGCTGCACCTGCGTTCTGGCGTCAGAGCTTTTGAACATATGCAGCGGCGGCTGCTTGAAGACGACCGTGACCTCGGTCACTCGCTTGGCCAGCCGCTTGCCGGCGCGCACATAGATGGGCACGCCCGCCCAGCGCCAGTTCTCGATCTGGAGTTTCATGGCTACGAAGGTCTCCGTGTTGGATTCCGGGTCCACGCGATCCTCTTCGCGATACCCGATCACCTTCTCGCCGTTTACCCGGCCAGGGCCATATTGGCCGCGCACCGTATCTTCGACCTCGATCGGGTCAATGGCGTTCCACACCTTCAACTTTTCGGCGCGAACGGAGCCGGCGTCAAAGCTGTCGGGCGGTTCCATGGCTACAAAGCTAAGCACCTCCATCACATGGTTCTGTAGCACGTCACGCAGCGCCCCGGCCTTCTCATAGAAGGGCCCGCGGCCCTCAATTCCGATGGACTCGACAGCGGTGATCTCGACATGGTCGATAAAGTTCCGGTTCCAGATGGGCTCAAAGATCCCGTTGCCAAAGCGGAAGACCAGGATGTTCTGGACCGTCTCCTTGCCCAGGTAGTGGTCGATGCGGAAGATCTGATCTTCGTGCAGAACCCGATTGATCGCATCGTTGAGCTCTCTGGCCGAGCGCAGATCGGTTCCGAACGGCTTCTCGATGATCACATGCATCCACTGCCCAGAGGCCTTGGAGGTGGTCATCTCATGCTTGCCCAACCGGTCCGTAATATCCGCAAAGTACTCCGGCGCCACCGCAAGATAGAACAGGCGGTTGCCCTTGGTGCCCAACTTGTCGTCGATGCCCTCCAGAAACCCCTTCAGCTTCTCGTATCCCGCATCGTCATCGAAGTTGGTGGTGAAGTACTTGACCCGATCCATAAACTTTTTCAGGACCGGATCATCGGCCTCCACGCCGCCTCCCTTGAGGATGCCATCCTTCATATCGGCCCCAAACCGCGCCGAGATATCCCTCCGCGCCACCCCAACCACCGCGAATTGCTCAGGCAGCAGACCCTCCTGCTCCAGGTGGTACAGGGCGGGAAGCAGCTTGCGCTTGGTCAGATCCCCAGAGGCTCCAAAGATGACGACAATACAAGGATCCGGAACTCTCTCCTGCCGTTTCACGCTGGGCTCTGCTCCAATCTGCATCTCTTGACTTCTCACTACACTTGGCATCTACCGCTCCTTGGATCTCCTGCGATCTCTTAGTAGTTCGCAATACGAACTATTTTTGTCGGGTTACGGACGGTGAAGGGCAGCCGGCTTACGCTACGCTTCCACGGGTTGCAGGTTCGACGAACTGTGGCTGTTAGGGGGTTTGTCGTTTTTGGATCCGGGACTCTGGGGTGGGAGAAGGCGCCTGCGTCTGGAATCCCCGGGGAAAGTTCTCAGACTTTCTTGACGGCATGTCCGCCGAACTCATGGCGCATGACCGAAAGCATTCTGTCGGTGAAGTTATCGTCCTCGCGTGAGCGCACTCGGCGGATGAGCGACTCGGTGATCACAGGCGCGGAGACATTCAGGTCGATCGCCTCGAAGACCGTCCAGCGCCCCTCGCCCGAGTCTGGAACATAGGGCTCCAAGCCGTCCAGCGTGGGGTTCTTCTGCAGGGCATCGGCGGTAAGGTCGAGCAGCCAGGAGCGGATCACCGATCCATAACGCCAGACGTTGGCAATCTGACGGAGATCGAGGTTCAGCGAGTGCTTGGAGTTCATGATGGAGAACCCCTCCGCGTAGGCCTGCATCAGGCCGTACTCGATGCCGTTATGCACCATCTTGACGAAGTGGCCTGCGCCGCTGGGCCCGGTGTGTCCCCAGCCCATATTGGGGGCCGGCGCCAAGGCTTCAAAGATCGGCCGGAGATGCTCGACGACCGCCTCATCGCCGCCAACCATCATCGAGTAGCCTTCGGTGATGCCCCAGATGCCGCCGGAGGTTCCCACATCGACAAACTCGAAGCCCTGCGGTTTGAGCTGTGCGTAGCGCCGCTGCGAGTCCTTGTAGTTGGAGTTGCCGCCGTCGATGAAGATATCGCCCTTTTCCATCAGCGGCTTCAACTTCGCAATCGTATCGTCGACCGGATCCCCGGCCGGCACCATGATCCAGATGGCGCGCGGAGCGCTCAGATGCTGAACCAGCTCCTGCAAGGAGTTGACGCCCACAGAGCCGGCATCGGTGAGCCGTTGTACGGCTTCTGTGGAGAAGTCGAATCCCACCACTCTATGGCCGGCGCGGCGCAGACGCTCCGCCATATTGCCGCCCATCTTCCCAAGTCCAATCAGACCAAGTTCCATAGGAGTATCCGCCCTCGCGCGGAAAAGTACCACTTAGAGAGTAACCGCAATCGTTGTCAATGCCCACGTCACCCGCTTAAAGATTCGACGCACGGCGGCCGGAAATGACGCCAAAAGGCCCGAAACCACAGCTTGCTGCGCAGTTTCGCCGGCAGCCGTTCCACGCAAATTTCCTGCGGGCGGGTCTCTCGGAGGGCGCCTGCTTTGGCGCTTCCCTGAGAAGACATTCACGGTAGTCGGGACGCCGCAGGGCGCCGAGAGCGAAGGTGATTTTAAGCTCTCAACTCTGTCACGCCCTGATCACCGGCGACCAGCACCGCTCCCGCCATACGCAAAAACAGGCCATGTTCGACGACGCCGACCACGGATCGAATCGCCGCCGCGGTGCGGCTTGGGTCAGGGATGGAACCGCAGGCGCAATCCAGAATGTAGTTGTTTTCGTCGGTGAGATACTCCGCTCCATCCGCATGGCGGCGCAGATGGGGATGGAGCCCCAGACTGCTGAGCTTGCGCTCGACCACCGGAAGGGCCATCTTGATCACTTCGACAGGCAGAGGAAAGCGTCCCAGCTCTGGAACCACTTTGCTGGAGTCTACGACCACCAGAAACCTCTGCGCAGCGCTGGCCACAATCTTCTCCCGCAGCAGAGCACCGCCCCCGCCTTTGATCAGAGCCAGGCCAGGGCCTACCTCGTCGGCGCCATCGATGTAGAGATCCAGCTCCGGCAGCTCGTGGAAGGTGAGCATCTCCATCCCCAGCGATTGCCCCAACCGGTGGCTGGCATCGCTGGAAGCTACGCAGCGGATCTTCAATCCCTGCTTGACCCGCTCGCCGAGCGCCTTGATGAACATGGTGGCTGTGGACCCGGTCCCGAGCCCCACCCTCATGCCATCTTCGACCTGTTCGGCCGCTCGCCGTCCAACCAGTTCCTTCGCCTGATCCTGTGTCATCCAAAGCACCTTCCGCCTGCACGGAGGCAGCATTTCCTTGAAGAGGAGGAACTTCCCATGGGCCGGAGGCTGGCGCGGCTGCCGTCTCCCGGGAAGGTCCTCCCCCGCTGAGGGCTACTTTTTCACAAGTTTTTGGGCAGTCTCCACAATATTTGCAACGGAAATCCCGAACTTTTCCAGAACCAGCGAGCCCGGCGCCGAGGCGCCAAAGCGGTCGACCCCGATGGCCGCACCCTCGCGGCCAACGTACTTCCACCAGCCCATGGTGGCCCCCGCCTCGATCGAGATGGCGGGCACGCCCTTGGGGAAGATCGACGCCTTGTACTCCTCGGTCTGCTCTTCAAAGATCTTGAAGCTGGGCATGGAGACCACTGTGGCGAGGATGCCGGCATCCTTGAGCTGGGCCGCGGCCTTCAATGCCAGAGCCACCTCAGAACCGGTGGCCACCAGGACCAGATTCCGCCCGTGGGCTTCCAGGATATAAGCTCCCCGGCGCACGCCCTCAAAGATCTTGTAGCGAACGGCATCCAGCACCGGCAGGTCCTGGCGGCTGAGCGCCATGAAGCTGGGGCTCTTGCGCTCCAGAGCCAACTGCCAGCAGGCGGCTGTCTCATTGGCGTCAGCCGGGCGAAAGTCGGTCAGCTTTGGAATCGCGCGCAGGCTCATCAGGTGCTCGACCGGCTGGTGAGTTGGGCCATCCTCGCCCAGCCCGACCGAATCATGGGTGTAGATGTAGAGCGAGTGAACGCCCATCAGCGCTCCCATGCGCATGGCGGAACGGCAGTAGTCGCTGAAGGTGAAGAAGGTCGAGCCAAAGGGAATCAGTCCGCCGTGGGCCGCAATACCGTTCACGGCAGCCTGCATGCCGAACTCGCGCACCCCGAAGAAGACGTTGCGTCCCGTTGGGTCCACATGGAAACTGGGGCTGTCCTTGAAGATCGTCTTGGTGGAAGAGGTGAGGTCCGCGGCTCCGCCAAACAGTTCCGGCACGGCCTTGGCAAGGGCATTCAGGACTACCTGGCCGGCGTTGCGCGTGGCCACAGGCTTGGCATCGGGACCGGCCGGAAAGGTGGGAATCGCCTTCTCCCAACCCGGCTCCAGGCGGCGGGCGATGCTGCGCTCGAACTGAGCGCCCAGCGATGGAAAGGCCTTTTTATAGGCATCGAACCTGGCCTGCCACTCGGCCTGGGCCTTGTGCCCTCTTTCGACGGCCTTGAGCCAGTTCTTTCCCGCCTCCTCGGGTACATAGAAGCTCTTGTCCTCAGGGAAGCCGAGATTCTTTTTGGTGGCGCGGGCTGCCTCCGGTCCCATAGCTTCGCCGTGGACCTTGTTGGTTCCAGCCTTGGGGCTGCCATAACCGATCACCGTGCGCACTCGGATCAGCGTCGGCTTGCGGGTCTCGGCCTTGGCCGCCTCAATGGCCTTTTCGATGGCCACCAGATCATTTCCGTCCTCCACAGAGAGCACCTGCCAGTGGTAGCCCTCGAAGCGCCGGGTGACGTCCTCGGTGTAGCTGAGCTCCGTGGGGCCGTCGAGCGAGATCAGATTGTCGTCGTAAAGCACGATGAGCTTGCCCAGCTCAAGGGTTCCGGCCAGCGAGGCGGCCTCGTGCGAGACCCCCTCCATCAGATCGCCGTCGCCGCAGAGCACGTAGGTGTGATGGTCGACCGGGGTGTGGTTCTCGTGGTTGTAGATCGCCGCCATGTGCTTTTCAGCGATCGCCTCGCCGACCGCCATGGCGAAGCCCTGGCCGAGGGGTCCGGTGGTCACCTCGACGCCTGGGGTATCGCCGACTTCGGGGTGTCCCGGGGTCTCCGAGCCCCACTGCCGGAACTGCTCCAACTGAGCCATTGGCAGGTTGTAACCGGTGAGATGGAGCACGCCATACAGCAACGCGGAGGCATGTCCGTTGGACAGAATGAACCGGTCGCGGTCGGGCCACTGCGGATCCTTGGGGTTGTACTTCATGAACTTGTGGTAAAGCAGATAGGCAATCGGAGCGCAGCCCAGAGGCGCTCCCGGATGGCCGCATTTGGCCTTCTCGACCTGGTCGACGGCGAGAAATCGCAGTGTGTTGATAGAAAGTTGATCCAGTGCGTCCTGCTGCTGCTTATCAGTCATTCGTATCCTCTGAGGAAAGTTGCGCCCCGTCTCGCCGCGCTTTACGGAGTTGTTTGAGAAAAAGAGGTTTGTTCAAGAAGCCAACCCATCTGGTTCGCGTCCCTGGCGCCATGGAACAAATTGATGCGCCTCCCAGGATGCTTTGCCGCATTCTTCAACCAGCCTCTAGCTTTCGATGCACGTTCTCTGTCCAAAAGTCACCTCGTTCAGTTTACTCTGGTGGCTCGCGCGGGACGAAGGAGCGGCTCGAGCGCCTGGCCCTCCCTCGGAGCAACGGCTTGCTCTGGTTCGTTACATCCGCGCGGAGAGCGGCGCCGGAGAGCATCCGGAGCGCCCGACCCGGCCCAGAAGTGCAGACAAGCCATGCATTTGAAGGCTGAAAGGGCGGGGATGCCCGAGGCTGCGGGCCTACCGGCGCCGGAGCGCCAGAGGAGGACTCCAGCGCGGTGGAAGGCCGGAATGCCTTGCCGGAACCGGACCACGGCTCAGCTTGCGATGGGCGAAGGCAGGATCAGGATGCGGATGCGAGGAACTTTTCTCCCCCTGGCGGCGTATCCGGAGGCGTAGACTGCCGGTACACCAGACATTCGCGCGGCGGAGCGACGGGTTGAGGATGAGTTGAGGACGAGTTGACTCGGCAGTCGGTGGTCTCCGCTATGCGCAGAAGGACTCCCGTGATGAATCGCTCCCATCGCATCCTGACCATGCTGACCTTTTTGGCCGTTGCCGCTCCCTTGGCCGGCCTTCTACTCACTGGCTGTCACGTCACAGAGAATGATCATGAGGGATCGCATGACGTTCGCATCGGGACACCCTTCGGTTCCCTGAACGTCAATACGGGCAGCAGTGCAGATGCCGTCAGCACCGGAATCAGCGTCTACCCGGGCGCGACGCCGGTGCAGGGTGAGGATGGCGGTGGTGATAATGCGAACGTCCATATGAGCATAGGCAGCTTCCGCCTGGGCGCGAAGATCGCCGAATTCCAGACCGCCGATTCGGCGCAGAAGGTGCTTGCCTTTTACCGCAAGGATCTGGCCGCACGCTACGGTGCGCCCGTCGAGTGCAGTAACCATAGCCCTGTTGGTTCACTGCATCGTACCGCGCAGGGACTTACCTGCAACGATAGCCCGTACGTCGTCCGAGCAAAGGTCCGGACCGGCAGTGGACGCATCAAGGGAGTCACCGTCTCCAGCGAAGACTCCTCGACGGCGATCGACCTGCAAGCCGGCTCTCCGCAGCGGATGCACGTGGTGAGTGTGGAGAAGCGGGATGGCGGAACGCGGATTAGCCTGGTCTCGATCGACCTGCCCACCGGCAAGAACGGATCGGATAGCGAATAGATTGGCTTCCTGGACTCCGCAAGAGGGAGCAAAAGGTCAGGCGATCTGCTTTCCCTGCTTCCCGAACGGCGAAAATGCTGTACCTTCAAAGGAGTGACAGCCCGAATCTGCTCCCGTTGCCGCGCCGTGCTCCATCGCGAAGAGGAGGGAGATCTGGTCTACTGTTGGAGTTGTGGAGCGCCTCAGGTAAGACTATCCGAGGAGTTGCGCGACCAAATCGAAGAACAGATGGCGGCGCAACAGGGTGGGGCCGGCCCGGCTACTCCGTCGGAGGCGCATCTGGTCACGCCCAGCCATTCGGTCGCCTGGCGCGGCGCGATTCAGACTGCGGCGCTGGCCGGAGCGATCTCCGCAGGGCTCTCACTGCTCTCCTTCGCTATGGCTCCCGTCTCACTGCTCTCTTTTTGCTGGTTTCTCTCTGCCCCCATCGTGGTGCTGGGCATCTATAGCTCCCGCTTCCGCCAAACAAGAATTACGCCCGGCTTCGGGGCGAAACTGGGCATACTGACCGCCTTGGCGATCTTCCTGGCCACCGCATCCCTGAATACGATTGGTTTGGTCTTGGAGCGTTTTGTTCTGCACTCGGCCGGGGAGATCGCCGATATCGACTCTCAACTCAACAAGATGTTCGAGCAGTTGCACACGAACTTCGCGGCCCAGTCGCAACAGTCCGCCAGAATGCTCACCGATATGCTCGCGGTACCGGAGTTTCGCGCCGGCATTCTGCTGGCCAGCATCTTCCTCTGCCTGTTGCTATACCTGGCTTACTCGGCCACGGCCGGAGCCTTTGCCGGCTATCTCCGCTCGCGTTCTGCGCGAAGCTGAGTCTTCGCGGCCGGCTCGGCTTACCCTTGCCGCGGAGAGCCCCCTGGCCACTGGATCCGTTGGCTCTCTGAATCCACTGGCCTCAGGCTCACGGGACGCTTCCCGTCGAGGCTCCGCACCCTCACGCTGCAACCGGTACTCGCACCAGGTACTGCCTGGACGGTGGGGTGTGAGACGGTTCGCTCGCTGTTATGATGAGGGCAATGAAAAGCGATCCGACTTCTTCCACCGAAACCACGCCGACCTCCAGCCGATTGCAGGTTCGTGAGAAGGGCAGACTGATGTCCGCCTCGGAGATTGAGCGCACCCTGGTGCGGCTGGCGCATGAGATTGTGGAGCGGAACAATGGAAGCGAAAATCTTGGCCTGGTGGGCATCAAGCGCCGCGGAGTCCCGCTGGCCCAGCGCATCGCCAAACTGATAGAGACCATCGAGAAGACCCCAGTGCAGACCGGCGTGCTGGACATCAGCTTCTACCGTGACGACCTGTCCACCCGAGACCTCCGCCCGGTGGTCGAAAAGGGAGAGATCGGCTTCGATGTCAACGGGCGCGACATTATCCTGATGGACGATGTTCTTTACACTGGCCGCACCACGCGAGCGGCGCTGGATGCGCTCTTCGATCAAGGCCGCCCCAAGAGCGTGCAACTGCTGGTTCTGATTGATCGCGGGCATCGCGAGCTGCCCATCGAGGCCCGTTACATCGGGCGCACCGTGCCTACCTCGCGGCGGGAGATCATCGAGGTAAAGCTGCGCGAGATCGATCAGGACGAGCAGGTTCTGCTGGCCGAGTTGGTGGATTGACCCCTCCGGGGCGCTCCGGGCCGGCGCTGCCGCGCAGAGAGATTCCCGGCTCTTGGACTGCCTCGTAACGAGCCTACTGCTGGGAGAACGAGCGGACCAGCACCACCATATTCCACATATCTTCCGGCTTGGCCCGCCCGTTTTCTGCCGGCATGGCGCCCTGGCCGTTATCGATGACGTAGAAGAGCTCTCCGTCCGTCTTGCCCTGCAGGCTGGCGGGTTTGGTCAAGTCGGGCAGGCTCAGCTTCATCTGCGCGGCCAGATCGCCATGGCCATTCCCGTTGTCGCCGTGGCACATCGCGCAATCATACCCGTAGATCGCCTTGGCGTGAGCCAGGCTCTGCGGTGTAGGCTTGACAGGGTTCACCATCCGCAGGGCTGCGGCTGGAATGGTGGCTGCCGGAGTGGTTGTGGTGGTCGTGGTTGAAGTCGTGGCCGGCGTGGTGGCCGGCGGCTGTTGTTGCGTCTGCGCGCCGGGCCGGAGCAGGATCGACAGCAGCAAGACTGGCAACGGCAGGATCGACAGCAGAAAAAGCGGCTTGGGCGTCATGTGTACTCCTGATCAGGCGGAGCACCCATCATAAGCCTGGGTGAGCGCATTGGCCAACTCAAATGATCTCTGGACCAAGCCTTGCACCGGTGACCGGTTCGGTCTGTGACTGTCGTCACCTCGGGCGGGTGGACCGCCGCGCCATGAGTCGCACGGCCGCGAACGGCCAGGGCGGGCAGGAGACGTTCGTGCAGAATTGCAGGGGATTGCGATCAAGACGGGGTGCGCTCAGCGGCGT
This sequence comes from Acidobacteriota bacterium, assembly GCA_021819585.1. Classification (GTDB taxonomy): domain Bacteria; phylum Acidobacteriota; class Terriglobia; order Terriglobales; family Acidobacteriaceae; genus Granulicella. The sequence goes on along the minus strand of JAKAQS010000002.1, from coordinate 13,677 downwards.
CTTGCCTCGGCAGGGAAGGCCATGGATCGCGACGCTCGATCAGATCTCCATCGAAGCTGCATGCTCCGCTGGAGAGAGGATTGCCTTACTCCCTGGGCTGGGATCGGGCATGCGCTGTTCTGGCGATCAGCACAGCACTGTAGGCTGCGCCAAAGCCGTTATCGATGTTCACGACCACCACATTCGGGCTGCAGGAGTTGAGCATGCCGAGCAGCGCCGTCGCGCCGCCGAAAGATCCCCCGTACCCGACCGAGGTCGGCACCGCAATCACCGGAACCCCTACCAGGCCGCCCACTACGGAGGGCAGAGCGCCTTCCATTCCGGCGCAGACCACGACCACATCGGCAGCCAGCAGATCCTCCCGCGCCGCCAGCAAGCGATGCAGGCCCGCCACACCGGCGTCATAGATCCGGGTCACCTGCGCTCCAAAGGTCTCCACAGTCACCGCGGCTTCCTCCGCCACAGGCACGTCACTGGTTCCGGCGCAGACAACGGCGATCCTGCCCTGGCCGGCGTTGTCGCCCTCGGCATCCGCAGTGGGCGCTGCGGTCTGACGAAGGCTGACGGCGCGCGCCGCGGGATGGTGCATGGCGCGCGGAAATCTCCTCAGCAGTTCCTTGGCCGTCTCAGGATCAACGCGGGTCGCCAGCACATCCACGCCGTCGCCCAGCAGGCTTTGGAAGATGGCCACGGTCTGCTCCCGGGTTTTGCCCTGGGCAAAGATCACCTCCGGAAGCCCGCTGCGCAGGCTGCGATGATGATCAACCCGGGCATCTCCCAGATCCTCAAACGGAAGCCTGGAGAGACGCTGGAGGGCATCGGCGGAGGAGATCTCGCCACGCTCCACGGCGGAGAGAAGCTGCAATAACGCCACGGGAGTCATAGGCTGGAGGTGTCTCCCGGCCGGACCAGGTTCGCAGCGCCGGCAACGCTTGGATCGCTGGGAACCTGCGGGCCGCGCATCCTCTGCACATAAGCGGCGATGGCAGCTTGCTGAACGAGCTTCAGAGGAGCCTGGCAACGCTCCGCCGCCGCTCGGCAGTCCTCAAACTCCGGGGCTGCGTTCAACTCCTCGCCCGCCTGCTCTCCCACCTTGATGCGGATCTCGCCATAGGGTGTGGATACGGAGATGTGGTGGCGTTCCAGGCTCAGCCTCTGGTCCTGGCGTACGCGCACCCCGAGTGTGCTGGTCTGGCGGAGCAGCAACTGTTCCAGAGCCTGGCTCTGCTCAGGGTGGCACAACACGGTGAGCAGAGTGCCGGGCCTTCCCTTCTTCATGATCACCGGGGTCAGCATCGCATCCAGCGCTCCGGCGGCCAGCGCCGACTCGGCTACCCAGGAGAGGATCTGTGGAGAGAGATCGTCGAGGGCGGTCTCCAGGACGCTGATGTCGGCTCGGTGTGAAGTGGTCTGGGTTGCGGTGTCCGGCAGCATGTCGGGCTCGGCAGCATCACCCAGGCTCAGGCGCAGCGCATTGGGAAACCTTGCGGGATTGCGTGAGCCGGCGCCGTAACCGATCTGCCGCACCCGCATGCGGGGCTGCGCCCCAAAGATGGGCTCCAGAGCCCGCAGCAGCGCCGCGCCGGTTGGGGTCACTAGCTCCTGCTGCACGTGGGCGGAGTAGGTCGGGAGGCCGCGCAGCAGATCCGCCGTAGCCGGCGCCGGAACCGGGAATGTTCCGTGAGCGCACACCACGGTCCCAGAACCCACGTTGAGCGCCGAGCAGTACCAGGCATCGATCTGGAGAGCTTCGATCCCGGCGCAGCAGGCGACGATATCGACGATCGCATCGACCGCTCCCACCTCGTGAAAGTGAATCTCTTCCAGGCCGACGTTGTGGATCCTGGCCTCAGAGGCCGCCAACAACTCGAAGGCTCGTAACGCCCGAAGCTGGACGGGTTGGGTTAGCGAAGACCTCTGGATCAGATCGCGAATCACCCTCAGCGAGCGTCCATGACTGTGTGAGTGTCCCGGCGCGGAGCCGCCGGCTGGAGCGCGCGGCGGGGCTTGGGCAGGAGCGTGAGAGTCGCTGTGGGTATGGGTATGGGTATGAGGATGAGCATGGGGATGGGTGTGCGCAAGGGAGTCGGCTTGTTCAGAGACGGGCTCGCCGGCCTCGACCGGCTGACCTCCCTCCAGCACGCGCACTCGGGTGCAGGAGATCCCGCTTCGATCCACTCGCTCGACGCTGAGACTGGCCCCAATGCTCAGTGCTTCAACGGCCTGCTCCAGCGCTTTGGCCGGGGCGCCCGCGTCCATCAGCGCGCCCAGAAACATATCGCCGGAGATGCCGGCGAAACAATCAAGATAGGCAATCCGCATGAACTCTCTCTCACGGGTGGTGCGGTGAGCTTCTTCGCAGTCCCGGTATGCTCTCCTCACTATAGCGGTTCTTCGGGCGCCGTCTTGGGTGGCGCGGCGAGGGCCGAGACCGGCAGCACATCGTTCATCGAGCCGGAACGATAGCCCTGGGTGTCCAGCGTGACATAGAGAAATCCTGCGCTGCGCACCGCTTCGGTAATGTCATCCAGCACAGAGAGCGACAGGGCTCGGGGCAGATCCTGGCGGGCGATCTCCACGCGCGCCAGCGGTCCGTGGTGGCGAACCCGAACCTGAGGAAATCCCAGGCCGTGCAAGGCCTCCTCGGCGCGCTCCACCTGAGCAAGATTCTCAGGGGTGACACTTCGGCCATACTCGATGCGCGAGGACAGACAGGCGCTGGCCGGTTTATCGGCGATCTCCAGCCCGGCCTGCCGAGCCAAGGTTCGAATCTCCGCTTTGCGCAATTTGGCCTCTGCCAGCGGGGCCAGGACTCCAAGGGTTTCGGCGGCCCGCCGGCCGGGCCGGAACTCGCTGCAATCATCCAGGTTCATGCCATAGGCCAGGTGTTGGAATCCCAGTTGCCGGCGCGCCTGTTCCATCTGGGTGAACAACTCGCTCTTGCAGTGGAAGCAGCGCTGCGTGTCATTGCGGGCATAGGCCGGGTCTTCCATCTCGCGAGTCTGGATGGATTGGACCGGAATCCCATGATGCTGGGCAAATGCCAGGGCGTCGCCCAACTCGCGGCGGGGGAGGGATGGCGAGTCGGCAATCACCGCCAGCATTCGCCGGCCCAGAACCTGGTGCGCGGCGAAGGCCAGATAAGCCGAATCCGTTCCTCCGGAGTAGGCCACCAGCAGAGACGAAAGCTCTCCCAGCCTGGATTGCAAAAGCTGCGATTTGGCCGTGAGTTCCATCGTCTTTTCCCTCTTCTTCAAGGAGCGGAGAACCTCGGGCGAAGGCAGGTGCGGCTCCAATACATCGGCTCCGATCCCTCGGGTTCCCCCCTCCGCTCCCGCGGCTCCCGCAGGGGACACCCTACCAGACATTCTAGGGCAGTTTCCCCGGTGATGAGATGCGGAGCCGAGTCTGGAAAGGGAGTTATACCGAAGAGGGGAATGACAGAGCCTCCGCCAAGGGGCGCCTGTACACCTGCACAGGCGCTTTATCTGTCTGGCGAAGATCAGAGCCTTGCCCGGAGGCTATCAAGTTAAGGCAGTGCGGAGCCGCTCGTCCAGGGATGGTCCTCGGCCTGATAGGCCGTTTCGGTAATTGCCTCGGGCAGTGGAGTCACTAGGGATGGCCTTGCGGGAGGGTCCGGAACTCCGCTGACTCTCTCGTCGGCGGGGTGAAAGACCGTGGCGCTGGTGGGCAACTGCATACGCCCATCGGCCAGGTAGGCCACCACCGCTCCGCCAGCCAACTCGGGGTTCAGGACCGCCAGAGGAATGATGTACTTCTTGCTCTTGACCAACGACTCGGCCACGCCATCCACGGGGTGGCTGCGGGGAATCGGCCCGGGCGCCTGGGGAATGACAAAGACCTGCATGTGAAGCTGGGGGTTCTTCCGGTCGTACTCCATCAGAGATCGCGCCACCTGCTTGGGGGTCATCAGCCCGACATCGGCGATGAAGTTGCGATGGACCGAGTGCGGCATGTACGTATTCAGCACTACCCGCGAAAAGTCCGCGCAGTTGTGAAAGAACAGATTGAAGTGCCCGATATTTCTGCGGTCATTGAAGAGGGCGATAAACCGCTCATCCTCTTCCGGCGTGCTGTCGAACTGAAAACCATAGATGGTTCGGATGTAAGACTCCCCTACCAACTGGATCCACTCTCCTCTGGGAGAATGGCCCTTGTGGTCCGGAGCCAGCGTCAGCAGATGCTCTCTGCGATAGGCATTCTGGAGGGCCAGCATCTGGGCGTGATCGGAAGTGGCCGGGACCTGGTCCAAGTGATCGACCGCGTAGAGGTATCCCAGCAACGGAATGGCGATCCAGTCATAGCCGTCGATCTTGTGATAACGGCTGATGACCACGCCATACTCGCCGTCATGGCAAGGTCGAAGCTGGAGGGGCGTCTCCGCGCAGACATGGTTGAGATAGATCGCGGCGTGTCCGGTAGGATTGACCGCTCCGAAGAACCCATAGGGTTCTTCCATCAATAGAGCCACGGCCGCATGGGCCGAGGCACACGCCATCGTGAAGCAGAGAAGGGCCACCAGCGTCTTGCCCATGATCGGTCTTTTCGTCAAATCATCTCTTCTCAAACAGCATCTCCTCCATCCGAAGTTCCCCGGTTCCGGTTGCGTCCGAAGATGGATGCAAGCCGGAGCCCGCCTTCCCGAGGAAACCTCGCATTGTGGCCGCCCCCCGCTCCGCAACCAACGCAGTGCTCCCCCTGGGGAGTTCGAGCCGTTTGAATTGACGCCAGGCCGCACGCAGGAGGGACGAGGAAGTGCGGCGCAAGGACATTCTATTAGAGCAACTTTTCTGGGGATGGGTTTCCCCCGGGCAGGAGTACTGCGGCATCTTTCCGGGAAAGGCTCCCATCGGCGGCGATGCTGGCAACCCCATGTCGACGGAGTGTGGAAATCTTCCGATCCAATCCGCTGGCGGTGTCGGCGAGGCAAGGCCCATCCGGATGACAAAACTGTTAACTCAACCCGTTGCTCTTCCCGCTCGATGACGCAAAGCCAAACCCGCTGGCGAGCGATGATTGTGCAATCCTGGCCCGTGCATGGAGTATCGTGACGCCAGATCGAGTTTACGGCAGCGGAGAGAGACTTGCCGGGTGAACCTCTGCTGGTTGCGAAGTCCCTGCGCTGTGTCCGTCAGGGACTGGATCTTGGCCTTGTTCTTGCCACTTGCATGGGCGTATCGATGCTTTTGGGTGAGGCATCTCAGGCTGAACCGTTCTTGTTCGCCGGGTTCAGCGGCGAGGCCAGGAGAACCTTTACTCTTCGAGTATCCGCGCTGAGCTCAATGCTGTCTTTGAGGGGGCCGACCGTCCCCGCAGAGGTAGACCGGATGTTCTCTTTGAGGATAGGGAGGTTGAGTAGGATTTTGCCATCGGGAACATCTCCCCATATCTCCAAATCCAGAGACTGTTCCCGGGCGGAGATACGGAAGTTGATCTTCTTCTTGTTGTTCACCATGATGTTTGCCCACTCGATCACACTGCCTGGAAATATCCAGTCATTTGGGACTCCGCGTCCCAGAATCACAGTTCCATCCGCCTTTACGGAGGCGCACGCCTGGAGGAGGGCTTGTTTGGCGAAACTGTAGCCCCAACATTCGTAGTTCCCGTAACTGACCGGTGGAGTATACATTCCTACCCACTGACCGGAACCTTTGAACTCATAGGCTTCCGACCATTGGAAGGGAGCGCATTGATTCCGTGCCATGAACTCCACGTTCTTGATCGCTTCGATCCTGTACTTTTCAGAGAAGAGGCATTGCACGCCGGCGCTGGCATTGTAGGCGCTGCCGTAGGTCACCTGCCCCCACCACGCGCCCCAACTTCCTTCAGGAATACGTTTGTCATCCCGTTCCTGAAGCGCGTGTTCAAGGGATGCATCGAATTTATCCTTCCATGCGCCACCCAGCTCAAAGCCTTTCAAATAAGCGCCCCAAGGAAAGGTGCTGAGTGCTCCTGAATAAGGAACCCAACTGTAGTTGCTATCCTGATAGCGACGAATACTTGCCTTATCAAAGGCGCCGAGATAGTAGGGAGTGTTGTTTTCCGAACAGCTTTTTTCAATCGCCTTGTTCAAACAGGCATTCAAATCTTCCATCTCGTGCTCGGCCCATTGCGACTCTTCGGAGTCTCCCAAAGAGTCGCAGATATACTTGTAGGCCTGCAATCCGTGAAGCGCGCTCCAGTTGTCGCAGAGGAGAAAGTCGCCGCCGTCGGCCCAATTCTCGAAGTCCTGCGACTTTCGTAGGAGACCATAATGATCCGGATCGTCGAAGACCCGGGCAGTATGGATGCTTTTTGCGGCCCTTTTTGCGCCTTCCCGCCGCTTCGCGGTGAAGTAGGACTTGTCGCCCGTGACGCGAAGATACTCCGCGGCCGGCAACAGAAATTTCCCAATCGTGTCAAGATAAGTCGGGAAATCATAGGCGGCGCGATCCAGCGTGCTGTAGTACGGGCTCTCCAAAACTTCCACGCCCAAATTGATATCGCCTTCACGCATCCACTGGTCGACGTAGTTGGGAATATCGTGCGTAAAAACAACGTCATAGTTATACATGCCGCCTGGGGCCGGCGGAGAGGCGTGGATCTCGTAGTTGTCTCCCAGCTTGACGACATTTTCCCATGCCGTGATCTGTAACGCCTTGAACATGTCCGCAAGCATCGGGGAGGGCAAGGTTACCGGGTGTGTCAAAAGTTGCACGCGGTCCGTCCAGTGCCTCTTCATCGATTCGTAGTGAGTGTCGAAGTTTCCCTCGGCCGCAAGTTGAGCTGGGGTGGCTTGTCCGTTCGCCGGCGAGACGAAGTCTCGCACTTCGGTCCTCCCCACTCCAACCGTGCATTCATACGATGTGCGTTTGCTGGTTTGATGTTGTGGATCGCCGCGGAGTGGAATCGCCACATCTGCCGCGGCCCCCACATGGAGGACCACAGGAAGTTGGGTCTTCGAGGTTGAACTCAGCTCCACTCGAGAGTAGACCGCAGTCGCACGGCCGTTCAAAATGCGATCCGCGAAGTGAGATATCTTCACGTGAATTGGCCCTGCGTCCCACTCCGACACGGGAGCAGGAAGGTAACCGTCTTTCAAATACCAGTGAATCTTCTGCTTGCGATCGGAGGCAAGCTCGTCCGGAACATACAGCTTTCCTTCCCAAGCGAGAGCGAACTGAATGGTTGTGCGCAGTCCCGGAGAAACCGCCCCGCCCATGAAGCTCCAGGACTTTGGATGGTCAGATTCCCAGCCGAAGTAGGTCCATTTCAGCAAGTCGTTCGGATAGAATGCGCCGGCGGCTGTGTAAGGAGCGGAGTCAGGAACAAGCCCATACAAAGAATGCGATTTTGCAAACAGTTCCGCAACTCCCAACATACCGAATTCAACGAAGGTTCGACGCTTCATGGCTCTCCTAACTCGCTTTTTGCTCGCAACAGTTGAGGGTAACAGGGAATTCGCTGCCCAACGATCCGTTGAAGCTCTTGCCGGCAGCCTTGATGTGGCTGTGAAGATGAAGTGGGAAACTCTGCGATACGCCAGGTTTGAAGTTGACCGAGATCATTGACGATTCGGGAAGGAAAACAACCGCCGCTTTTCCTGCCCATGCGATCAGGCTGGGCGAAGCAGTGACGCCAGCCAACTCATTCCGCTCTCCGGCAGCCGGTTCAGAGGAGGGTGAAGGGCATCTTTAAGTCATCGCCACGCCTACTGCTGAATCGTCTCATGCGCAAGGCTGCGTTTGGGAGAGAAAACTATAGGATTTTTCGGGCAGGGATAGACAGACGCCGTCCGTTCCAGGGCTGTGCTCTACCACCGGGCTATCTCACCTTGGCGCTGCTATGCACAACCATGCGCTTCAGGCGGCAAAACTCTTCTGCCCGGCTGCTGCGTCTCAGCTTCGCCGGGCTGTGGGGAAGAGAATTGCGGGCTCGCCCGGCGGCAGCGTTATACCCCAAGTGCAGCAATCCCCGCCCCGGCTCCTTCACTACGCAAAATCCGGCGCAGCCGTGCCCGCGGAACCGAAGAGGCGCACAAGTCCATCCCAGGCTCTACGAGTGAACCAGAGGCGAAATGCAAGCGTGCTACGGGTGGGTTGGATGGTCGCCATAAAACTTCCAGGAGGTATGGAAGTCCGGCGTCAAGTTGAGGTTCTCCATATCTGCTCGCAGAAGCTCGATGGGCATTGGGCCTTCGTGCAGGATCCTGTCGTGAAATTCACGATTCGTCATCTTGTGTGAATCCACGAGTTCATGGTGCAGTTGCCGGAACTGGAGCGCCCCCATGAGATAAGCGGTCTGATAGAGAGGGCCCACCGAGCCATCGAACGAACGCCTAACTTCAGCCAGATCATTCTCCGAATCAAAGCCGACGTTATCGATGAGATACTGTACGCACTGCTGCGGCGTCCACTTTCCAAGGTGAAAGTTCATTGTGAAGATCACCCGCGCAGAGCGGTGCATCCTCCATACCAGGGCTCCGATGCGTTCCGCAGGCGTCTGGTCGTAGCCCATGCTGTAGTACAGCATCTCCCACCAAAACGCGTTGCCTTCGATCCAGAAGGGGGTCTCAAACACACGCCGGTAGGGGCGATAACGCGCCATCATGTAGAACTGCAAGAAATGTCCGGGTATCATCTCATGAAATGCCGTAGCCCGGGACATTGGAATATTGTTGCCGCGCATGCTCATTTCGCGTTGCTCGTAGGTCATGGTGTTGGTTGGAAAGGAGACGCTGATCTCATTGCCGCCCGTGAAGAACGGATTTACGAGCTGGCGTTGCGGCGTCATCATGATCATCGTCCAGGTCTCGTCGGCCAGCGGCGGCACTGTGACAAGATTGTTGTTAACGGCAAAATCCCGCCCCTCAAGCACCAGTTTGCGAATCATCTCCGGTTGCTCGCCCGGTTGGACGTGCATCTGCTTCACCTTCTCCACAGCGGCGTGCCAATTGTCTCCAAAGCCCATCTCGCGGGATGCCTTGAGCATCTCCTTGAGGCACCAGTCGTACTCATTTTGTGCGATCGCGATGAGTTCCTCCGGCGTGTAGGGAATCATATCGTCGGAGAGTTCGTCCATGAGCGCCTGCCGGCCCACCGGGTCGCCGATAATCGTGGTCTTATCGTCTGCTTTGATGCCTACCAGCTTTTCTTTCAGGAAGTTGCTGTACTCGGTGAGCGCCTGATTGGCGCTGTTGTACGGCATCACGTCCCACCACGTAAAGCTCGGGTCGTAGCCGTTGTACTGGCTGAACCAATGGCTCAGCGCATGCTGATATTCCAGCGTTGCTTGCGCGGCGCGGTTGGCAACCACGGGATCGATCTTCGGCTTTGGCGAGACTGTGGCTCCATCCGCCCCCTGAGAAGGGATCGAAGAAGGATCGAACCGTTTCTGCGCCGCTTTAAGCTGCTTCACCATGGCGCTCAACAGCTCGGCGTCCTTCTCGGCGTCAGGGCGTTGCATCAAGCGCTCCGTCTCAAGCATCTGGCCGATGGTGGCGGAAAAGGGAAGCAAAGGCTGCATCTGCTCGAACTGCTGTTTCTCGATCGCCATCTGGTGCTGATCAGCAACGATCTGGTGCTTCAACAGCAGGTAATCGATCTGGTCTTCATGCGAAAGAGAGGTGAAGTTCACAGTCTTGAGCATGGCCAGCTCATCGCGGTAAAAGCGAGCGAAGCGCGCCTGGCGCCGCGGTGAGATCCGCAGCGGATACTCGCGGTTGAGCGACCTCGCGTCCTGGGTGAAATCAACGATGAGCGAAGGCATGAGAGCTTCACTGCCGGTGTCGGCCTGGGGGGCGCCGGACTGCGCCCAACCCGCGGTGCAAACCATGCCGGAGATCAAAGCCAACAGAGGAATTACTTGACCGGTTTGATGGAAGAATTTCATGAGACGAGCACCTCCTGGAACCTATGCGTGCATACGATTATGTATACCAATTGCCTGATTGTAAACCTCGCTCCTCTGAAGCAGGTTGTTATCCATGAAAGTTCATTGTTGGGTTAAGGTGGGCAAGAGGGATTCTCTTCGCGCTTCCTTTGATCTGGCCTGCTTGCGCACAGCTTTGTGGCGGGCGTTCAGCGGCGGTTGTGCGATGAGCGTCTCAACACACGCAGGTTCCGCAATCTGAACGATGCGCGGGAGGCGCCGGCGAGCTGGGGGAGCGAGTACAACCTCGAACGACCTCGCAGCTTGCTGGACTACAGAACGCCGAGGGAGTTCCGGCAGCATCATTTTGACGAGGAAGCAGAGAGCAGGCGCTTGTTAAGCGGGGAGATGCCCTTGCCTTCTGTTCAGAGCGATCTGGCTACCAACTGCCTCGCTCACCAAAGATCTGGATGACGCGCCCTAGCCGTATCGAGCCTTGTTCCCAGTTGAACTGCAGTCCACGCTCCGCCCGGAGCGGATCACCAGCCCGGAGGGCGGCGATGACCTCAGCATGCTCAGCGACGGAAAGATGCAGATCCTTGATGATAGAACTCGCGTAGAGCCGCCAATAGCGCTCCGTCTGCGGTTCAATCGCCTTATGCAGGTTCGTCAAACGAGCGCCCGCGCCGTGCTTGATCACGAGCCGGTGAAGCGAGCGATCGTTCTCGAAAATCTCATTGGGATGGCCGCTGCGGTCATTGGAAATCGCCTCAAGCCGTTCGTTGATCCTTTGCAGTTCCTCGCAGATCCCTTCACGTTCGGGAGCGGGCTTCATCGCGATACTGCGGCCCGCGATTCCTTCCAGACGGCCAATCATAAGGTAGAGCTCGCTTGCGTCTTCCTGCGTAAGCGGCGCCACAATCATCCGGGACTTCTTTGCATTCCGATGCTCGAGGATATAACCTTCGCGCTGCAGCCAGTGGATGGCGGCACGAACCGGCGTGCGGCTCATGTTGAGTTTTTCGGTCAACTCGGCCTCCAAAATCCATGAACCAGGGGATAGCTTGCCGTGGACGATCAGCTCGCGGATCTCGCGAATCGCCGTTATCAGGCTTGTGCCGTGCTCCGCCTTTGCTCTAGGTATTGAAGGATCTTCGCCCTCCCGCTTCACCATGGATGCTTCCCTTTTTGCCTGCAATCGCCGTTCGCTTCCAGAATGGATGATGTTCGGGCTGAAGTTGTAAAGTTGAGCGGTCGTTCAACCAGGTTCTGGAAGAATCGGGCTGCGAAATCTTCTTGTGAAACCGCCGTAAAGAAAGCTTACCGTACGGCTCGCAAGCAAGGGAAGGTTAGCGAAGAAGAACCGGCAGGCCTTTTGGCCAGGAGTGCGCACTCACAATCGCCGCATGGCTGATTGTCGGAATGTCAGGATGGCCTTACGCTGGATGGCCCCAGCCTTCCTGAGGACCGGGGCCGCTTCCAAAGCATATTGGGGCACAAAGACGTTGGGGCGATGGCGCGGAGTCTCTATCCTGCAGCGAGGGCCGGGCAAAAAGGCGCGCCGCCGGATCGCCCTCAACGCCGCCCCGAAACTTCAACGGACAGCGGCCAGCGCTCCCCAATTTGCATGTAACGCCTTTCGCTCTCCCCCCCAAGCTTCCAATAAGATCGTGACAAAAATGTATTCGAAATAGTCGACAATGAGGTATTATTGGGAATGCTTTTTGGGTTGCCGATCAATGTGGTGGACTTCCACTCGCAAGGAGAGCCGAGCCGAATGATGGTTTCTGGCGGTCCTGATTTCGGTGCAAGTGCGGCTTCGGCGCGCCTGAGGAGCTTTTGCAATGAACTTGAGCACCGTTGCCTGGCGATAATCTGTGAGCCATGCAGCTCTGAGGTGGCGCCGGATGCGCTGGTGCTTGATTCTGTCCATCCAGGCTCCTCAGCCTCCGTGATCTTCCGCAACAGTGCTGGCCATTGGGGCGTGGGCGGCCATGGCGGCCTTGGCGTTTTCACAACCCGGTCCGCACGGGTTCGAGTTTCATGCCTCAAACTCCAGGGCGCGGGTCTGGCTGGAGTAAAAGCGATCTTTGAGCGGGCCAAGACGACGCAGACCTCAGGGAAGAAGCGGCCCATCGAGGAGTTTATGGAAGCGTAGTGTCCAACCAGGAAAGGGGGGGGCTTGCGGCCGCGTTCCGCCGATTCTCTGTCTGCTCTGTCATTCGATTCACTCCGGAGGTTTCATGCGTCCTTTGATCCGCGCGTTGGTAGCCTGCTCCGTGGCATGTTGCATTCCTCTCCCTCTGGCCGCCACGCAGTCCAAGCTTGATGGCTACTGGGAGCTTCGCGTGCCGAACCCAAGCGGCGACGGGACTTTCCGCGATACCTACTTTCAACTGTTACGGCATGGCGGCGATGTTCACGGCGCTTTGATTCGCTGGCACTATACGATACCGATTGTGGGGACGCTGCACCACGGCGTTCTGCATTTCGCAACCCAGCCCCCGGCTTCCGCTCCCCGCTGGCGACAGAAGCCAATCACCTTCGATGGCGCCTTTTCGCATGGGAAGCTGAGCCTGTCCATGGAAATCGGTGGCCGCGCGTATCGCGGCGACGTTCTGCGGGTTACCGAGGACGCGACCCAGCCGCCAAAACCGTTGCCGCTGCCCGCGCTGCATGATGTCCCCGACAACGGCCTGGCCCGCACCCCGCCGATGGGTTGGAATAGCTGGAACAAATTCGCAGGCAAGGTCGACGACGCCGACGTGCGCGCCATGGCGGATGCCATGGTTTCCAGCGGCATGAGCAAGGCCGGCTACACCTACATCAACATCGACGACACTTGGGAGCTGGGACGCGACGCCGCGGGAAACATCGTGCCGAACAAGAAGTTCCCGGACATGAAGGCGCTGGCGGACTATGTGCATTCCAAAGGTCTTAAGATGGGCATCTATTCAAGCCCGGGTCCGAAGACTTGCGCGCTTTATGAGGGCAGTTACGGCCATGTCCGGCAGGATGCGGAGACCTACGCCAAATGGGGCATCGACTATCTCAAGTACGATCTCTGCACGGACCTGGATATCTACAAGGATGACGCCGCCACGTTGCAGGCTATCTACCAGGAGATGGGCGAGGCGCTGCAAGCCACACACCGGCCCATTGTGTATAGCCTTTGCGAATACGGCCGCGCCGAGGTGTGGAGGGGTTGGGGCGAGAAGAGCGGCGGCAACCTGTGGCGCACCACCGGAGACATCCAGGATAACTGGAAGTCCATGGATGCGATCGGATTCAGCCAGATCAAGATTGCGGGCTACGCAAAGCCGGGGCATTGGAACGACCCTGACATGCTTGAGATCGGCAACGGCGGCATGACGGCCGATGAGTATCGCACCCATATGAGCCTATGGTCGATGCTTGCAGCTCCGCTGATTGCGGGAAACGACCTGCGTTCGATGAGCAATGAGACCAAGAGCATCCTGATGAACCCAGAGGTGATTGCGATCGATCAAGACCCGCGGTTCATGCCGGTGACCGAGGTGTCTCACGATGGAGAAATCGAGGTGCTGATGCGGCCGCTCCATGACGGTTCTGTCGCTGTGGGCATCTTTAATCGCGGTTCGGTTCCCGCGGCCGGAACATTTCGGCTGGCCAGCCTGCCCGCCGGTTTTCAGGGCAAGCGGGTCAGCGTACGCGATCTCTGGCGGCATGGCGGCGTCTCCATTCACAAGGACAGGTACACAACCACGGTTCCAACCCATGGCGTGGTCATGCTTCGCATCACCGCTGATTAAAGAGGAGAGACCGCAG
>JAKAQS010000096.1 GCA_021819585.1 Acidobacteriota bacterium | reverse complement strand
ATGCGATCGGACTTCACCAGGATGTCGTCCGGCAGGTAGTACTGCTGGTCGAATTCCATGAAGGGGGCCAGACCGTCACCGGGAGCTGCGGCGCGGAGTTGAGCCAGAACCTGGTGGAGAGCGCCGGGCAGCGGCACGTTGACCAACCGCGCCTTTTCCTGCTCCGAAAAACTTCCGTTCCAATAGACGTGCGCCCGCTCGGGGGGAAGCAGGCTGCCGGCCAGCAGGCGCTTGATCTTGTATTCGAGGCTGATCTTCTGGTTGGAGGCCGGCCATGCGTCGACCGAGTGCTGCGCCAATCGCAGGAGGGGTTTAGGTAGCCGGCGCAAACCTTGCGCGATGCGGTTGGCTCGGTAGGTGAGATAGCCGCCAAAGATCTCGTCGGCGCCTTCACCGCTGAACGCTACGGTGCAGCGGGTGCGGCAGAGTTTGGAGAGAAACCAGACGGGCAAGGCGCCCGAATCGGCGCTGGGCTCATCGGAATAGTAAGCAAGCTCGCGGATAGCGCCCTCGAGATCCTGCCGGGGATTGAGATCAAATTGCTGGTGTTCCGTGCCATATTGTCGAACGATCTGCGCGACGTAGGCGGATTCATCAAAACTTTGGCCCAGGAAGGAGATGGAAAAGGTGGGCAGACGGGAGCCGGAGACTTGTGCGGCGTAGTGCAGGATAGAGGTCGAATCAATACCACCGCTCACCCATACCCCCAGCGGCACGTCGGCCATCATGTGTTCTTGAATGGACTGGCGGAGAAGCTGGTCGAGCTCGGCTTGCGCATCTTCAAACGATAGATGCGCGGGCGAAGCGGGGGGTATCCGCCAGTAGCAGTGTTGACTGACACGGCCGTCGCGCCACTCCAGCCAGTGGCCCGGGGGCAGCTTTTCGATCCCATCCACCATGGTCCACGGAGAGGGAATGTAGTTGACGGAGAGGTAACTATCGAGGGCTTCCAGGCTCAGGCGCCGGTCCATCTCGGGATGCACCAGGATGCCCTTGAGTTCGGAGGCAAAGAAGAGATCCTGACCGCGCTGTGCGATATACAGCGGCTTGATGCCAATGCGGTCGCGAGCCAGAACCAGGGTTTGCCGCGAGTTCGACCAGAGGGCGACGGCGAACATTCCCCGCAACTTTTCAAAGCAGCCGGCGCCCCATTCGAGATAGGCATGGAGCACGGTTTCGGTGTCGCAATGGGTTTGAAAGCTGTGTCCGCGCGCTTCCAGGGTCTCGCGCAGCTCGTGATGATTGTAGATCTCGCCGTTGAAGACGATGACGGTGTCGCGGTCTGGAGAGAAGATGGGTTGATCGCCCGTGGCTAGATCGAGGATCTTGAGGCGGGCTGCTCCGAGAAAGCAGTTCGTCGACTGGAAAACACCCTGCTGATCGGGCCCACGATGCAGCAAGGTCGTGGTTGCCCGGCGGATGCGCTCTGGCTCAGGGCGCCAGTTTTTCGCGGTAAATCCGACTATGCCACACAAAGGCTCTACCTCTAAGACAAGCGGCCACTTTCAGAGGGGATGTTCCTGTAGTCTACCTTGGCCTGCTGATGACAGTAAAGACGAACTCTCTTCCAATCGAAAGATGAGTCGTTCATGTCCGGTTCGGTCATGAACGGCTCATCTTTCGATTGCAAAAGACTCAGGTGTTCAGAACTCGCTCGAAACGGGGAACGGGGGAAAAGCGGCCAGAGACGGAGGTTCGGAGCTCGCGGCGCGGGGGGAGAGAGGCCTGTGCCCGCTGGGGGGGGTGCAGCTTGCGGCGGGATGGAGAGACGCCACAGCTCCCGCCCGGAAGGGTGAGGAGCGCTGCGGCGTAGGAGAGTCGCGGAGGAGCAGGCGGAGATAGCCTACCTTGGATCGGGCTCAGGCCATGCGCCGGTTATGGTTCTGGGACAGTTCACGTACATGATTGAGAAAGATCGCCTTCTGGGTTGAGGTAAGGTGCGGAGCGTACTTGGCGATCTCAGCCAGGAAGGGATCATTGAGCAGAACGGCGGTCTCATCACGGTGCCGGGTGGGAGCATCGCGGAGCAGCGCGGAGATATCCACCTGCAGGGCGCGCGCCAGGCGATCCAGGGAAGAGAGCGTGGGCATGGCCTTGCCGTTCTCGATTTTGGAGATGTAAGTTCGGGGAACACACATCCGGGCGGCGAGCTGGCGCTGGGAGAGATTGCGTACGTGCCGGAGATCCCGCACTGCGGCGGCAACCTGCGGGCCGGCTTCGGAGACCTCGGATGGCGAGTCCATCACCAGAGCGATGGTGGGCACGGCTTTGGGAGGTTCGGGCAGAAGCGACTTCTTGCACCGCCGGCAGGTATCCGAAGCGGTGCGAAATTGCACCAGCTTGCAGGCTTCACAACGAACGACCTCCCGCGCGGCCTGCGGGGTCTCGGGGGCGGATGCTGCCACCGCCGCGGTGGAAACTGCCAGGGATTGAGCCTGTTGAGCCTCCGTTGCGCGCATCGCGCGTACAGGCTGCATAAGGGTTGCCATAAAATTTGTGTTGCGGACGGCTGCCAGAGCGGGCGACCGACCGCTTGCGTCCGATAACGAAGACAAGCGATGTGCATAGAGTGACACCGGGTGCCCAAAGAGTCAAGGAGTATTCCCGGAGATTCCACCGGAAAGATGGTAGAAAGCGGCATTGGAACCAAAGTAGTACACGATTCCTGATAAAGAATTGGGAATTGGTGTCGGGGATCACTGCCAGAGAAGAAAGGAGCCAGGCGATGCGGAGCCAAGAGAGATTCAGCGCCGTACAGGCGGAAGCGTTATTGAGGGAATGGACGCAGAGCGCGTCGCTGGTGAAGCATGGACTCGCGGTAGCGCGTTGCACAGAGAGCTACGGGCTCCGGGAGGCTCAGCGCCTTGGGATGAGCGCTGAGGAGTCGGCCCGGCTGGCGGAGGTCTATCGTTGTGCGGGCCTGTTGCACGACTTCGATTATGAGCGGCATCCCACTCCGGAGGAGCATCCCTTTGTGGGGGTGAAGTTTCTCCGCGTGCAGGGCTGGCCGGAGGAGATTCTGCACGCCATCTTGGCCCATGCGGAATACTCCGGCGTGGCTCCGGAGAGCCACCTGGACAAGGCGCTGTTCGCCGGCGATGAACTGGCCGGGTTTCTGACCGCGTGCGCGCTGGTGAAGCCGAGCCGGGCGATTGCCGATGTGGAGGTGGCCGGCGTTGAGAAGAAGATGAAGGACAAGGCGTTTGCGCGGGCGGTCAAGCGCGAAGACATCCTTCGCGGAGCGGAGTTGCTGGGAGTTCCTTTGCAGGAGCATATCGGCAACTGCCTGCGCGCGATGCAGGAGCACGCCCAGGAGTTGGGTCTGTAGCCCAGGATCGGCGCGGCGGAAGAGGTTCTGGGTTGGGGTCCACGTTCAGCCCTCGATCAGCGCCGCCGAACGGATGCGCGCCACGCCTGTTTCGGCGAAGGCTGCGTTGGTATCCCGAACTGTGTTGGAGAGATCGATGGCTCGGGCGAGATCCTCGATGACGATGGACTCGAATCCGAGACGGGCCGCGGCCACGGCGGAGAAGCCCACGCAGAAGTCGTAGGCCAGGCCGCAGAAGAACAGGCGGGTGATGCCGCGTTCTCGCAGGTAGCCCGCCAGGCCGGTGGGAGTTTTGTGATCGTTCTCCATGAAGGCGGAGTAGCTGTCGATCTCCGGGTGAAGGCCCTTGCGCAGGATCAGTGCGGCGTGAGGAATGGCCAGACCGGGATGGAGTTCGGCTCCGGCTGTGCCCTGAACGCAGTGATCCGGCCAGAGATCCTGGGCTCCGTAGGGAGTGTGGAGGATCAATCTTCCCTCCGGGGTAAGGGCCGGAGTTTGCGCCCAAGGAACTCTGCCCTGGTGAGTGCTGGCGAAGGAGATGTGGCCGCGGGGGTGCCAGTCCTGGGTAAGAATGACGTGCTCGAAGCGGGAGGCGGCGGAGTTGATGCCGGGCAGAATGGCGTCACCGCCGGAGACGGCCAGGGCGCCTCCGGGGAGGAAGTCCCTTTGCATATCGATGACCAGCAGAGCGTCGGTCGAGGTGGGGGACCATGCTGTCATGCTTTCAAGCGTACTATCTTGAGCAAGGCTGAGGTGAAATGATCTTCGGGCGGGAGTGATGTGAAGTTGTGGATCCGGCAGATCGCGATCTTCCGCTCGGCAGACGAATGCCTGCATCGGGACGACGGAGATGGGGCGGGACGATGGGATGCGAGAAGGAGTGGCGCCGATTTGGTGAAGGTGATTGAATCCTCGCGGGACGCATGGCAGGGCTTGCCGAAGGTGATCGAGCCGGAGGTGAAGTCGGAGTATCTGCGTGCGCTGATTGCGGCTGGGTTTCGCCATATTGACGCGGTGGGGTTCGTCTCCCCGCAGGTGGTGCCGCAGATGGCCGACGCCGAGCTGGTGCTGGAGTTTCTGGATGCCCCGGAGGAGGTGGAGGTGATTGGGCTGGTCGCCAATGCGATGGGTGCTGAGCGTGCGCTGAAGAGCGGCCGGGTGACCACTTTGGCGTTTCCGTACTCGATCTCGCCGCAGTTTCTGGAGCGCAACCAGCGTCAGGCGCCGGAGGACGCTCTGGATGAGTTGGAGAAGATCGGAGAGCTGGCGTACAAGCATGGCCAGGATGTGGTGGCCTATGTCGCGATGGCGTTTGGAAACCCATTTGGGGATATGTGGGACGTCGACGAGGTCGTGAGCGCGGTGGATCTGCTGGTGGATCTGGGCGTAGCGCAGGTCTCGCTCTTTGACACGGCAGGGACGGCATCCCCAGATCTGGTGCGGGATGTGCTGCGGCTGGTGCTGGACGTGCATCAAGATTTGGAAGTGGGGGTTCATCTGCGGGCGCGGCCGGCGGATGCGGCGGCCAAGGTCCGCGCGGCCTATGAAGGAGGGTGCAGGCGATTCGATGCGGCCCTGGGAGGCGTGGGGGCTTGCGTGTATGCCCAGGACCTGACGGTGGCCAACCTGGCCACGGAGACGCTGTTGGACGTGTTGCGGGGGCTGAACGCCGAGATGCCGGAGTTGGGAGATGTGGAGCCGCTGGTGGGCATGAGTCTCGAGCTGGAGCGGCGCTACGGGGCTCCGCGGCAGTAACTCCCAGGCACAAGATGGCGAGGGGCAACCGGGCGCTTCTTTTAGACTGAGGGCATGAGCGATTTGAGGAACTCCACCTTGGAAGAAGTGGTAGCGAAGGGTTATGCCGAGGCCTCGATACGGGTCCGCTATGCGGAGACCGATCAGATGGGTGTGGTGTACCACGCCAACTACCTGGTGTGGTTCGAGGTGGGACGGGTGGAGTTCATACGGCAGTTGGGGATGGACTACAGGGATATGGAGAGGGAAGATGGCGCGCTGATCGCTGTGGCGGAGGCGACGGTCCGTTACAAGGCTCCAGCGCGCTATGACGATGAGTTGGTGGTCCGGACCTCGCTGGCTGGTTTAAGAGACTCGATCGTTCGATTCCGGTACGTGGTGCTGCGGGTGGCCGATGAGATGGTCTTGTGCGAGGGGGAGACGGTCCACTTTGTGGTGGGCCGGGACATGAAGCGGCGCTCGATGCCCGCCAAATATACAGAGTGCTTCCGGGCGATCTTGCACCGGCCGGGGTTGAAGGCTTCAGGAGAGATGCCTCAGGAGTGACGCTTGCGGCCCAGATCCCAGGCCTTGGCGTACTTCCAACTGGTGTAACCGGCGTGATAGAGGTGCTGGAGCAGGCCCTCGCGCCCGTCCAGCATGCCCAGGCGGAAGATGTAGTTCCACTTGAAGGTGAGCACGGGGATGAACAGGACGTGGGCAAGAAAGGCGAGGATTCCGGTACTGGTGCGGCCCTTGTCCACAAGAATCCGCGCTCCCAGGGAACTGTACCGGTCCATGTGCTCGATGTAGGATTCGAGCGTCGGATAAGCGTGGTGGATCAGGTCGCAGCGGAGGGTGGCGGTTGGGCCGTGGGGCTGGATGGTCTCATGCACCGGTCGCGGTTCGAAGACAGGCGGGTGGGAAGGGTTACGGCGGAAGAGGCGAAGTTTGGCGTCCGGGTAGAAGCCTCCGTGGCGCATCCAGCGGCCCAGGAAGAGGTTGCGGCGTTTGAGGTAGAAGGCATCGGCCGTGGGCTGCGAGGCCAGGATCTGACGAATCTCCTGCTGGAGTTCCGTGGAGAGCTCTTCATCCGCATCCAGGCTCAGAATCCAGTCGCCGGTACACTGCGCGATGGCGAAGTTCTTTTGTTCGGCGAAGCCCGGCCAGGGACGCTCCAGCACGGTAGCGTTCGAGCGCCGGGCGATCTCGAGGGTGCGGTCGGTCGAGCCGGAGTCCACCACGACAATCTGATCCGCCCAGACAACGCTCGCCAAGGTGCGCGCCAGGTTCGCTTCTTCGTTGAAGGTGACGATTGCGACGGAGAGGAGTGGCATCGTAAAAGGGGGATTGGCCTGCGAGGAGTACGGCCCGGTCTTTCGCTCCTGGGCGGCTTGTTACGAGTCAGGACGGCTTCGGAGTCATTGGGATCCGTCGTCTTGGCTTGCTTGGGATGTCGCCTCCATGCGAGGTTCGCAGTGCGTTCTGGAGTCTGATCCTCCGCATGGAAGCCGGTTTAGAGGGTGATGTCCGGGTTCCTGAGCTGCTCGCGAAGCAGACGCTGCGTCAGGTGGTGCAAGTCTTCGCCGGTTTTGGGCAGGGTGAAGGCGTTGGCCGACGGATTCCACTCCAGCTTGTAGGAGGTAGCGAGCGCGGAGATCCAGATCTGCCGGACAGGGGTGTTGGGAGTGAAAACGAATCTGTCCTGACCATCCTCGAAGAGAACATTCAGCACGCCGTTCTTCTCGTCGGTCTCAAAGCCGCCCCGCTCCTCGGCGCGGAAGAGAGCCTGTTTGAGAGATCCCAGCGCTTTGTCCGACTCCTGGCGGAAGGTGGTTTCGTCGATCATGCTCTTCTAGTGTAACGGCGGATCGGGTTGGGCGTCGTGGAGGTTGGAGCAGGAAGTTGGGCCGGCGAGAGGTTGAAATTGTAATGTCGCATTGGAAAAGGACAGGGGCTGGCAGAGGAAGGTACGCAGGTGAGAGTCTTCGAAGATTCTGGTATGTGCGATGGGTTTGCCCGGCGCGCCGCGTTGTTCATAGCCGGTTGCGGTGACGAGAAGAAAGCGGTGGCGGGGGTCAGAGGGATCGGGCTGGAGCCAGCGCCGGGTGATCTCGCAGGGATCTTGAGCCGCGGCATCACAGGATCGCTGCCGGGAGGTGAAGCCGGCGGTGATGACGGCGTGGCCGGAGAAGACCTGCAAGCGGACCTCGGTTTCCTTGAAGTCTCGATTGGGGCCTTCGGTGATGGTGTGGTAGACCGCGGTGTAGCGGGCCGGATTGACCAAAGAGCGGCTGGTGAGCAGGAATCGCTGAATGCTGCCGGACGGGTTGGCCGAGCTGGTGGGATCGATCAGGGTGGCGATGCGATACCACTGGGCCGGCGGTGGTGACTGACTCTTGCCGAGCAAACTCACCGAGGCGTGTCCGTTTGCCTGGGCTTGCGACTTGGCTGGCCGGGGCAACAAAATGGCGCTGACGATGTGATGGTCCAGTTCCACGGTGAGGATGGCGTCGAGCAGTCCAGAGTCACCCAGAGGAAGAAGATCGAGGCGGACGGAGTGAGGGGTGGGGATGAACCCCTGTTCGAGGTACCAGGCCGGAGCTCCAACGGCGACCAGCGCCCCGGCGCGAGTGAGGTCATGGGAGTCTCGCAACTGCGCCGCCAGGGCCTGCGGAGCCGACACGGGGACGTTGTCGGTTACGAACTCCAGCGCGCCCAGGTCAGGGGTTGCAGGAAGAACCGGGCGGGGCGTCTCAAGCTTTGAGGGTGGGGCGGTGGGTGGGGAGGAGCCCGTGTCGTGGCGCTGAGCCGAGGCTGTGCCGGTGGTCTCGAAGAGCACCCAGCAGAGAGCCAGGAAGAATGCGGCGGTTGAACGAGACGGTTGCATGAAGAAAAGGTTGCGGCTCCGGAATGCGAGTTGACAGCGGGGGCTAAAAGAGATGGATGCCGATGGCGCGCAAGATCCATCGAGATCTCATCACGGTCCCACCGCTTTCCATCGCTCCCCGGGCTGGATGGCGCGATGGTTGTTTGAGTCGCTGTTCGTGAACCAATTTTATCTGGAGGGAACAGGCGTGAGCTAAAAGGGTATATCCTCGTCCGTTATGCCCTGGTCGGCGTAATCGCTTTGGGCCACGGGAGCAGTTGAGGATGAGGCGCGGGAAGAAGAATATGCGGAACTGCCGCCCTCACTTCGTCCAGCGCCGCCTCCCAGCAGGGAGAGCTCATTGACCAGGATCTCGGTGCGGTACTTCTTCTGGCCGGACTCCTTGTCGTCCCAGGAACGGGTCTGGATCTTGCCTTCGACGAAGATCTGTGTGCCCTTTTTGACGTAGTCGCGGACGATTTCAGCGGTCCGCTGAAAGGCGACCAGGTTGTGCCACTCCGTCTTGTCCGTCCAGTTGCCCTGGGCGTCCTTGGCGCGCTCCGCGGTGGCCAGCGAGAAGCTCGCGACCGTCATGCCGTTGGGAGTGGTGCGGATCTCGGGATCTTTGCCGACGTTGCCGAGAAGAAAGACTTTGTTGACGCCCTTTGCCATGAAACTGCTCCGTTTGGTGGATGATGGGAAGTTTATAGCACGAGTCACCGGGATCGCTTTCGTTCGCGTCCGCTTCGGCTATCTGTTCGTGGCCGGCCGCCTAAGGCCCCGCCGGCCGTACGGCAACAGGGCGACTACGGCGAAGTCCGGTTCGATACAAACGGAATCATACTATAACGATGCAACTTGGTTGGAATGCACCCTCGGGAGGCTGCGAGATGGTGAAAAGTGCGTGAAAACAACCGGCAAGCAACAGCGCAAGGCGAAACGATAAACGGACGGTAGGGGGATGCCGTCCTGGCTGGGCGCCTGATTAGGCAAACTGGTTCGGCAAACTTGCGAGGTGGATCAGACGAGGGTATCCACCCATATCGTTTCCCGAGGCGATCTTCGTGTCTTCCTCTGCTTGCTTTCCAACTCCTCGGTGAAGGAAGAAGGCATCCGCGGATTGGCTCGCGGCCTCCTGAGAACGAGAGGAGAGGAGTTTGCAATCGGGCAAGACAGAGGCTAACGTAGGCAGGGAGAGCAGCCCATGGGGAAGGTTCTCGACGCGGGAGAGTTGCAGCCACACGGAAGAGGGAGCCCTATGTGGAGTTTGAAGTTCTTGCGCTGGTCTCTGGCGTTGTTGGTGGTCGGCGGGATGGAGATGGCGGCTGCTCAGCAATCGCCTGTTGGGCAGCAAAAGCCTGTCGGATCCGGGCAGACGAGCGCTCCAGCCAGACAGACGATGGCGCGGACGAAGGTGGTGACCATCGCACCCGTCTCCAGCGCTTTGGTGAAGTCGCAAGAGATTAACCAGGGCGTTGAGCCCTCGATCTCGCATGGGGACAAGATGCGGCTGATCCAGAGCCGCATCAAGTACGTGTTTGTGCTGTTCCAGGAGAATCGTTCCTTTGATTTTTACTTTGGAACCTACCCTGGAGCGGATGGTCTGTATGCAGGACCGGATGGCCCCAAGGATGCGGCCGAGGTTGCGGGCTACACCCAAACCATCGTGAACACGGATGGAACGTTGGGAACCATTGTCCCGTTCCGTATTCCAGAGACGGTGATCAACAACCGGGGAGAGAACGTGCCGCTGTATCCGACCGATATTGCGTCGGAAAATCACTCTCATGTGGCCATCGCGCGGAAGATGGCGATGGACGCCAACGGGGTCGCACAGAACTCGGCCTACGCTCTGACGGAGGAGGGTGTGACGATCGGCAATGGCCGGCCCTCAAAGGCCCCAACGCTGGAGCGCAAGCAGTTTGGCGAACTGGTGATGAGCCATGTGGATTGCGATACGGCGCCTTTTCTATGGCGCTATGCTGACCGCTTCACGCTCTTCGATCACTTCATGGATACGATTGTGGGGCCATCGACTCCCAATGCCATCGCGATGATCGCCGGGCAGGGTGGAGAGACGCAGTGGATGCTGCATCCGAAGCAGGCGGCTCAAGGTGGAAGCGGGCCGGGAGCGACGGTGCCAATGGTGACGGATGCGCAGCCGTACTGGGGTTCCATGCTGGATACGGCAGACCGTCTGCACCAGCCGCAGGCGATTCATCCCTTTGGCGGGATCTCAAAGAACCTTACCTTTGCCAGCTTGCCCCTGTCGTTCATGGGCAGCTCGATCAAGACGACCACCGCGGCCGACTACGATCCGGCCTTCGATCTTCCGGATGTGCAGGAGGACATTGCGAAGATCGCCGGACATGGGGTGAGCGCGGTGAACTGGGGTTGGTATCAGCAGGGATACGACCACGAGCAGAACGATCCCCAAGGCAAGACCACCCACGACGGCTATGTGGCGCATCACGATGCTCCGCAGTACTTCGGTTATGTGGCGAACAATCCGGTGGCCACAGAACATCTTCATGGCCTGAGCGATTTCTTCCGCGACATCCAGGAGCGAAAGCTGCCGGCCTCAGGCGTCTTCTACATCCGTGGGGGGTACGGGAACATTGAAGGTTGGCGCCCCCAGGATCCGGATCCCAAGCTCGCGAAGGTGTTCTTTGGAAACGACGACCATCCTGGGTACTCGGACACGCAGATCAGCGAGGGGCTTCTGGCCCAGGAGGTCAATGCCATCGCAGAGAGCCCTTACTGGAGCCAGAGTGCGATCATCATCACCTACGACGAGTCGGATGGGGAGTACGACCACGTTCGGCCGCGAGTGCGCTCGCATGATGCCGCCGGCCTGCCGCTGGAGCAGGGGCCCCGGATTCCGGCGATTCTGATCTCGCCCTACGCGGTGGTTCACGGGGTCTCGCATGAGCCCGACGAGCACAGTTCCGTGATCAAGTTTGTGGATGAGTTGTTTGGCCTGATTCCGCTGGCGGATCTCCCCGACGAGGTCAAGGGGCGTGAATTGGGCAAAGAGAAGCTGGGCCAGCCGTATCTTGGTCCCGCCGACGACCGTGTGCCTGGCGTCGGAGATATGAGTTCGGGCTTCGATGTGCTGCGGCTGGAGGGGAAACGCCCGGCGCTAAGTGCAGCTTATGCCGAGATTCCTGACAGCGAGATCAACAGCTTTCCCCATGACCAAGGGGAGGGCTGCCATGTGCTGCAGATCACGCCGACGGACAGCGGGCGGCCGAATCCGGTCCCCGAGGACTTCAATCCGCGGCCGGACTCTTCCCCCGGCATTCCGACGGCGGGAGGATGGACGCCATAGTGCAACGAGGGATCAAGCGTGGCGCATCGGTCACGCTGGCGATGGCCGTCGCGGCGGCTTGCGCTTCGGCTTGCGCCGCTGGAATTGCCGCCTCCAGGAGCGCCGCGCCGGTCTCTACGCTCCTGCATGTGCGCGCGGCAGGGGTGCTCACCTGCGGGGTCGACGAGGAGGAGCCGGAGTACTCGACCTCCGATGAGCACGGCAGCCGCGAGGCCTTTGATGCGGATCTCTGCAGGGCCGTGGCGGCCGCGGTGCTGGGCTCGCGGGCGCGGATCCGTCTGGTGAGCTATCCTGACGACCGCAGCAGCATGGCGGGACTGCGATCCGGCGCGGTGGAGATGATTCCAACGCTGACCGATGACTTTTCCCACGCGGTGGGAACGCGCTTGCAGCTTACTTCGCCGGTGCTTTGGGACGGGGTGGGGTTTCTGGTGTCTGCCGGCAGCGCGGTGACTGAGGCCCGGCAGTTGAGCGGGAAGAAAATCTGCATGATTGCGGAGACCAACACCGAGGAGAGTGTGCGCGCCTGGTTTGCACGCGAGCATCTGGACTATGTGCCATTTCCGTTTCAGGAGGAGGGGGAGATGGAGGCCGCCTTCGCTACCGGGAACTGCGCAGCGCTGGCCGGAGACCGAACGCGCCTGGCCGCCACAGGCGAGCTGATGGGGCGTCATGGCCGGCCGGCGCGATTGCTGAGCGCGGTGATCTCCAAAGATCCGCTGGCGGCCGCGGTGCGCCAGGGAGATCGGCAGTGGGCGGCGATTGTGGACTGGGTGATGCAGGCGCTGGTGCAGGCCGAGGAGAGCGGCGTGACCAAGGCCAATGTTGACGCTTTGCGCACGGAGGCATTGCGGGCCGAGGGAGCGGGAGTTGGACCGGCGTCCGCCACGGCGGCGGATCCGGCTCTGTGGTTTCTGCTGGGGGGGTCGCGTCAGATTGGGTCGCGGTTGGGCCTGGAGGATGACTGGGTGGACCAGATGATCGCAGCGACGGGCAACTATGGAGAGATCTATCGGCGCGATCTGGGCAGTGGTTCGGCGCTGAAGCTGCCCCGTGGGGAGAATCGCTTGTTTGGAAAGGGCGGAGTGATGGTGGCGTTGCCGCCGAAGTAGGTGGTGTTGACCCGGCTTGCGCGGTGCTCAGCGAGATGCCGTATCCCTGCGCTGACCGAAGAGATCGCCGGCGAGCTTGGCCAGGCCGAGCAGCAGCGTGAAGACGCTGGTGGGCAGGCAGCCCAGAACCACGATCAGGGAGAGCCAGCCGCCGCTGGTGCGCGGGCCCTGCCGGGTTACGCCGCCGAAGACGGTCAGCATCAAAAGCGCAGCCAGGGCGCCCGCGAGCAGGATGGAAGAGCCGGTGACAAGAAGCTTGCGGGTATCTGGCTGCATGGGAGGTTCAAAATGGCTGAGAAGGAGGGTAGAGCCGCCGCATCAGCGATAGGCGGCGAGCATGGCATAGACCGCTACGCCGCTGATAGAGACATAGAGCCAGATGGGGAAGGTCCAGCGAGCCAGTTTGCGGTGCGCCGGGAAGCGGCCGGTGAGCGACAGGAAGAAGGTGATCAGAATCAGGGGAAGAGCGATGGTCGCCAGGAGGATGTGCGGCAGCAGCAAGAGCCAGAGATAGATCAGCCGGGCGGCGGGGTGGGCAGTGGGAAAGAGCATGTCTCCGTGCAGGATGTGGTTGGCGATGTAGGCCGCCAGAAAGGCGCTGGAGACGATGAAGGCGGCGAACATGCTATTGCGGTGCGCCTGCGTCCGGCGGCTCCGGATGGAGCGGAAGCCGTTGATCAGGAAGATGGCGCAGAGCGCGTTGAGCACGGCATCCAGGGCCGGAAGAAAAGCAAGGCGCGTTCCCGAGGCGTCGA
>JAKAQS010000344.1 GCA_021819585.1 Acidobacteriota bacterium | reverse complement strand
CTCCGTGGATGCAACAGGGCAGACCGCCTTCGTGGCCAACTACGGCGGAGGCAGCTTTGCCGCTTTCAATCTGGACCCTGAAGGCGCCATGCGCAACGCCGCCTTCTTTGCCTGTGACAAGAATCCGGCCTGCGGGGTCGCGGGACCAAAGCCGGGCCGCCAGGAAGCGGCGCACCTGCACTCGGCCACTCTCTCACCGGACAACCGCTTTGTGCTGGTCTGCAACCTGGGCGAAGACACCATCGAGATCTTCCCCATCCATCCAGGCGCGGCGCAGCCGGTCGAGGCTCCGGCGCGCCTGGCCGTCCGCGCAGGCTCCGGCCCGCGGCACGTTGTTTTTCATCCCAATGGCTTGTGGCTTTACTGCATCCATGAGCTGGATTGCACCATCGACCTGTACGACTGGAACGTAAGCAACGGCCTCCCGGCGCCGGTGCTGCGGCAAGGGAGCGTCATCTCCACCCTGGCGACGCAAGCCGCGCTGCCTGAGAGCATTGCCTGCGAGATCTCCGTCAGCCCGGATGGCCGATTTGTCTACGCCAATACGCGCGGCGAGAATTCGCTGGTGGTGTACCGGGTGAATGCATCCACCGGTCTGCTGACCGAAGCGCAGCGCGTTTTTACCGGCGGCGGCCTTACCCGTCACTTCGCCTTCGATCCGTCACGGCGGTGGTTGCTGTGCGCCAATCAGGGCACATCCACGGTGACCATCTTCACCCATGATCCGGTCACGGGGCGGCTGTCGGACGAGTCACGAGCCTTCGTCGTCGATCATCCCATGTTTCTTCAGTTCGTCTAGATCGCGAAAGGGCCCGATGTTCGAGCGCAGCGTGCGGGTGGAGTATGGAGGGCCGGATGGCAACCTTGCGCCATGCCCGATCCAGTGGCTGGACAACTTCGCCATGCGCAACTTCACCAACGACGCCGTCTTTGACGACACCCTGCCGGTTGCCGATGGGGTACTGGAGATCGGCAACCGCGTGCCCATAGGCCGGCTCCGAGCCGCCATGCAGGAGTGGTTCCGGAAGAAGGGATACCTTCAACCAGAAGACGAGCTGCGCGTCCGATTGCCGTAACCCGGCCCACAGGTCTTATTTCTTCAGGGTCTTGCCGTCCAGCACAAAGCGGTACTTGACATCTCCTTTGACCACACGGTCATAGGCCTCTTCCAGGCGATCGTAACCGATCAGCTCAATGTCCGCGACGATCTTCTTCTCCGCGCAGAAATCCAGCATCTCCTGCGTCTCTTTCATGCCGCCAATCATTGACCCGGAGAGAGAATGGCGGTTGGTCACCAGCGAGAACGGCGCGACGGCCTGCGGATGTTCGGGCAAGCCGACCAGACAGAGCGTTCCATCCAGGCGCAGAAGGTTCAGATAGGCGTTCAGGTCATGCGTTGCGGCAACACAGTCGAGGATGAAGTCAAAGCTGCCGGCATGCCGGGCCATCGCCGACTTGTCCTTGCTCAGAACCACTTCATCCGCCCCAAGCCGCCGCGCATCCGCCGCCTTGCTCTCCGAGGTGGTGAACTGTACGACGTGAGCGCCCATCGCGTGGGCGAACTTGAGCCCCATGTGGCCCAGACCACCCAGCCCGACTACTCCAACCTTCTTGTTGGGGCCCACCTTCCAGTGGCGCAGGGGAGAGTAGGTCGTGATGCCGGCGCAGAGCAGCGGAGCGACCGCGGCCAGATCCAGCTCCGGCGATATGGTGTAAACGTAGTGCTGGGGCGCAACAATGACGTCCGAGTAGCCTCCGTGGGTCACCTCGCCGGCATAGGTCTTCGAGTTGTACGTTCCCACCATGCCTTTGGTGCAGTAGGGCTCGGCGCCGGCTTTGCAGTTTTCGCAAGCCATGCACGTCTGAACGGTGACACCGACGCCGGCCAGATCTCCCGGCTTGAAACGTGTAACCTGGGATCCGACCGCCGACACCCGGCCGACGATCTCATGGCCCGGAACCATGGGATACATCGACTCGCCCCACTCGTTGCGGACCTGATGGATGTCCGAGTGGCAGATGCCACAGTAGTCGATGGCCACCACCACGTCGTCGGGCCCCGGCTCACGGCGATCAAAATGAAAGGGAGCAAGAGGCGAGGTCTTGCTCTGCGCGGCGTAGCCAAACGATCTCATGTGCAATCATCCCCCTGTTGGATGGCCTATTTCAATCAGTTTAGACCCTGAAGGATGAAGTTACCAAAACCGCGAAGGCGGGAGTGGGTCCGCAAGGCGCGCCGCCGCGGGCTGCAACCGATTGGAGCGATCGCTCCCAAAAGGAAAGAGCGCCGATGATGAAACTGCCGAGCCGCCGAAGCGCCTATGGGCTGATTCTGCTGATGACCATTCCTCTGGGGCTAGCCGTACGCATGGCCCCGCTGGGGCTCTCCGCCTTCTTCTACAAATACGGAGGATCTGTGCTCTGGGCAATGGCCTTGTACTGGTTCATCGCAGCATGGATGCCGCAGCGAAGCAGCGCGGCCCTGGGGGCCATAGCGGCCGCCGCGGCGGCCGTTCTGGAGTTCAGCCGGCTTTGGCACACCGCGGCAACGGACGCCTTCCGCGGCACGCCGGCGGGCCGCATCTTGCTGGGAAAATACTTCTCGTTCAAGAACATCGCAGCGTACTGGCTGGCGATTGGTTTGGCCGCGCTGTTGGATCAGTGGATCGTGAGACGGGCCACGCCTGATCCTC